>NZ_DAOUAO010000122.1:0-74122 GCF_034433535.1 Tepidiforma sp. | reverse complement strand
AGCCCGTCATCGCACTCGTGGCCGGCTGGGCCATCGGCGGCGGCCACGTCCTGCACGTGATCTGCGACCTCACCATCGCGGCCGAGAACGCCCGCTTCGGCCAGACCGGCCCGAAGGTCGGCAGCTTCGATGGCGGCTTCGGCGCGATTCAGCTCGCCCGCAACGTCGGGCAGAAGAAGGCGCGCGAAATCTGGTACCTCTGCCGCCAGTACGACGCGCAGGAAGCGCTCCAGATGGGCCTCGTCAATGCCGTCGTTCCGCTCGAAGAGCTCGAAGCCGAAGGCGTTCGCTGGGCGAAGCAGATCCTTCGCATGAGCCCGCTGGCCATCCGCATGCTCAAGTCGGCGTTCAACGCGGAACTCGACGGCATGGTCGGCATCACCGAGCTCGCCCACAACGCGAACATGCTCTTCTACATGACCGACGAGGCAAAGGAGGGCCGCAACGCCTTCCTCGAGAAGCGCGAGCCCGCCTACTCCGACTTTGCGAAGTACCCCCGCCGGCCGTGACCCGCATCACTGGCGCCGCCATTCGCCCCTATCGGCTGCGGCTGCGCGCGCCCCACGCCGATGCCCGCGGCGAATTCGGCACCCGCGACGGCGCCATCCTCGCCGTCGACACGCCCGCGGGCCCCGGCCTCGGCGACTGTGCGCCGCTTCCCGGCCTCTCCGCACCGCTCGCGGACTGCCTCGACCAACTGGCGCCCGCGGCGCAGCGGCTCGTCGGCCTGGCCCTCGACGAGGCCTGGGAGTGGTGCCGATTCGAACTGCCCCGGCTCGACTTCCCCGGGCCTGCCCGGGCAGCGCTCGAGGGCGCCGTGACGATGCCCCGCGCGCGTCAGCTCGGCCAGCCGCCGGGCGCTCTCCTGCTCCCCGGCCGCCCGCGCCGACCGGCCGTCCCGGTGAACGCCCTCGTCGACCGCCCCGACCCGGGCGAAGCGCTCGAGCAGGCCCGGGCTGCGCTCGCTGCGGGCTTCGCCGTGCTCAAAGTCAAAGTGGGCGCCGACCCTGACCGTGACCGCGCGCTTCTGCGGACGCTTCGCACGCAGCTCGGGTCCGACTGGGAACTCCGCCTCGATGCCAACGGCGCCTGGACGCCGCAAACCGCGGCCGACCTGCTCCCCGACCTCCGCGCCGCGGGCGTTGCGCTCATCGAGCAGCCATTTGCCCCCGCCGGCGGCGCAGAACTCCCCTGGATGGCCGAATTCCGCCGCGAGTCGGGGATCGCCGTCGCCCTTGACGAATCGTGCGACGCGCCTGCTGCTGCCGCCGCAGCCATCGCCGCCAGCGCCTGCGATGCCCTCGTGGTCAAGCCCTCGCTCGTTGGACTGCTCGCCGCGGCCGAAATCGTGGCCATCGCCGGTGATGCCGGGCTGCCCTGCATCGTCACGGGCGCCTTCGAATCCGGCGTCGGGCTGACCGCGGCGATGGAGCTCGCCGCCTGCCTGCACGACCCCCTGGCGGCATGCGGGCTCTCCACGGGTCTCGCCGTGCTCGATGACCCCGCTTCGGGCGTTCCGCTCCCGTCCCGGGGCTGGCTCGCAATCTCCGCCGGCGGTATCTGGCCGGCCATGGCGACCGTGGCAGCCGCTGGCGGTTCTCCTCCCGAGCACGTCCCGGGGGGCGTCGGGTGACCGTCCCGCCCTTCGATTGGCTGGCTCACCGGGCCTTCGTCCTCCCGGGTCACCCGGCGCTCGAATCCGACGGGCGGGTCTGGACCTTCCGAGAGCTGGACGCGCTCGCCTCTGCCGTGTCGGCCACCCTCGCCGCCGGCGGCGTCGCCCCGGGCGACCGGGTGGCCATCCTCGCCGGGAATGACCCCGCCTACGCCGCCGCCCTCTTCGGCATCGCCCGCGCCGGCGCGGTGGCGGTCCCGCTTAACTGGCGGCTCTCGGTGCCGGAGCTATCGTGGCAGGTCGACCGGGTTGGTACCCGCCTCCTGCTGCACGATGACCTCCACGCCCGCGCTGCGGCCGAGGTGGCGGCTGCCTGCGGTATCCCACCGGTATCGCTGGCGGACGCACTCGACGGGCAACCAGGGCCTGCTCCCGGCATCTGGAGCGGCGATTTTGTGCTCATGTTTACCTCGGGCACCACGGGCCGACCAAAAGCGGCACGTCTCACGTTCGAAAACTTTCTCGCCAGCGCCGTGGCGTCCGCCTTCAACATCGGCATCAGCCCCCACGACCGCTGGCTGGCCTGCATGCCGCTCTGCCATGTCGGCGGCCTCTCAATCTTCACCCGTTCGCTCCTCCAGGGTACTACCGTTGTGCTCCACCGCGGCTTCGACCCCGCCGCGGTCAACGGTGCCCTCCGGGCGGAGGCGGTCACGCTGCTCTCGGTCGTGCCCACCATGCTGCAGCGCATGCTCGAGGCCGACCCCGACCCCTACCCGCCAACCGTTCGCGCCGTGCTGGTCGGCGGCGGGCCCGTCAGCCGCGAGCTTCTTGAGCAGGCGGCGGCCCGCGGCCTGCCGGTCCTCCAGACCTACGGGCTAACGGAAGCGACGAGCCAGGTCACCACGCTTGTGCCCGCGGATGCGCTCGGGCACCTCGGCTCCGCCGGCAAGCCGCTCTTCGGGACCCAGGTCCGCATCGATGCGCCCCCCGGCGAAGCAGGCGAAATCCTCGTCGCCGGCCCGACTGTCTTTGCCGGCTACTTCGATGACCCCTCGGCCACCGCGCGCGCACTGCGTGACGGCTGGCTCCACACCGGCGACATCGGCCGCCTCGACAGCGACGGCTTCCTCTACGTGCTTGATAGGCGTGACGACCTCATCGTCTCCGGGGGCGAAAACGTCTACCCCGCCGAGGTCGAAGCGGCGCTCGAGGCCCACCCGGGGGTGCGTGAGGCGGCGGTGGTCGGCGTGCCCGACCCCCGCTGGGGGCAGGTGGTCGCCGCGGCGCTCGTTCTTGAGCCGGGGGCGACCCTCGAAGAGTCCGAACTGGAGGCGTGGCTGCGGCCGCGGCTGGCCGGCTACAAGCTTCCCCGGCGCTGGCTGGTGCTCGACGCGCTTCCCCGAACCACGAGCGGCAAGCTCCAGCGCCGGCTGGTCCGCGACCGCTTCGCAGACGGGGCGTAGAATCCCCGCCCGGGGCGCTGCATGAACTTCGGACTGCACATCGGCCAGCAGAACATCACCATCGACGAACTGCGCCGGCTCTGGTACTGGGCGGACACCGCCGGCTTCGACTGGGTCGACGTCTGGGACCACTTCTACGAAGCCCCGCCCGTCGACGGCAACGGCTCCTGCTTCGAGGCGACCACCTGCATGGCCGCAATGGCCTGCGAAACCCGCAACGTCCGGGTGGGCGTGCTGGTGCTCGGCATGGGCTACCGCCATCCCGCGGTGCTCGCCAACGCGCTCGCCACCATCGACCACCTCAGCGGCGGGCGCCTCGAGATCGGTCTCGGCGCGGGCTGGCACGAACCCGAGTACCGCGCCTACGGCATCCCGTTCCCGCCCATTCGCGAACGGCTCGATATGCTCGAAGAGGGCGCGCAGCTGATTCGGATGCTCCTCACACGCGACCGCTCCGACTTCGCCGGGCGCTACTACCGCCTCGAGAACGCGGCCTGCAACCCGAAGCCGCTCCAGCCGGCGCCGCGCATCTGGATCGGCGGCAACGGCGAGAAACGAACCCTCCGCATCGCTGCCCGCTACGCCGACGGCTGGAATACGCCGTACACTTCGCCGGCCGAATTCGCCCGCCTTTCTGGCGTGCTCGATGGCTGGTGCGAGCGCGAGGGCCGGGACCCTGCCTCCATCGAACGGACCGTGAACCTGAGCTTCCACCTCGCCGCTTCGCCCGCCCACCTAGAGCGAGCCGAGGCCCAGTATCGCGAGACCTGGGGCCCGGCCGCCGAAGCCATGCGCTCCCGGGGCGTTGTGCTGGGCCTCCCGCAGCAGGCCATCGATCTCGTCGGGCAGTACCGCGAGGCCGGCGCCGCCCGCGTCAACATCGCCATCCGCCCGCCCGTCGATTGGGACGCCCTCGAGGCCTGGACATCGGAGGTTATCCCCGCTTTTCGCCGCTGACTGGCTGACGCCCGCGCCCGGGCGTACGATCGCTGTGTGAGCGCCGTCCGCTCTGTCGCCATCCTCGGCTCGACCGGCTCCATCGGGCGGCAGGCGCTCGACGTCATCGCCCGCGCGCCCGACCGGTTCAGCGTCGCGGCCCTCGCCGGCGGTTCGAACACCGACCTCCTCGCGGCCCAGGTCGCCGGGTTCCGCCCCCGCTACGCCGCGTCCGCAGCCACCGACCCGGACCTTGCGAGCGCGATGGAGACCGCCCGGTGCCTGGCCCTCCCGCCCGAGGAGATCGCGGTCCAGCCCGACGTCGACATCGTCCTCGTCGCCACCGCCGGCGCCGCGGGCCTCCTCCCGACCCTCGCCGCCCTTCGCGCCGGCAAGCCGGTCGCCATCGCGAACAAGGAAGTCCTGGTCATGGCCGGTCACCTCGTCCGGGAAGCGGCTGAAGTGGGGGGCGGCGAGCTCCGCCCCGTCGATAGCGAGCATTCCGCCATCTGGCAATGCCTCTGGGGCGAAGAAGGGCACGCCATCCGCCGCATCCTGCTGACGGCCAGCGGCGGCGCCTTCCGCGACCTCACCCGCGAGCAGCTCGCCTCCGTGACCCCCGAGCAGGCCCTGCGGCATCCCACCTGGAACATGGGCCGGAAAATCACCGTCGATTCCGCGACCCTCATGAACAAGGGCATGGAGACGATCGAGGCGATATGGCTGTTCGATGTCCCCATGTCCGCGGTCGAAGTCGTCCTCCACCGCGAGTCGATCGTGCACAGCCTCGTTGAATTCAGCGACGGCAGCGTCAAAGCCCAGCTCGGCGTCCCCGATATGCGCCTTCCCATCCAGCTGGCGCTGAGCTACCCCGAGCGGATGCCCGAGCCCCCCATGCCGCTGCTCGACCTCGCCTCCGTCGGTACCCTCCACTTCACCCGGCCCGACCTGGAGCGCTTCCCCTGCCTCCGGCTGGCGATGGAGGCCGGCGCGCGGGGAGGCACCGCGCCGGCGGTCATGGCCGCCGCGGATGAGGTCGCGGTCGAACGCTTCCTCCGCGGCGAAATCGGCTTCCTCGATATCCCCGCGCTCATCGAGGCCGTGCTCGAACGCCACGACCCGCTTCCCTCGCCCTCGCTCGAAGATGTCCTCGCCGCCGACGCCGAGGCGCGCCGCCTCGCCGCTGCCGCCGCTCCCGGGGTGCATGCCTGATGTTCCTCGCCTTCGACCCCCTCGCTGTGCTTCAGGCCGCCGTGCCGTTCCTGGCGATGCTCGTGGTGCTCGTCGTCATCCACGAATTCGGCCACTTCCTCGCCGCCAAGGCGTTCGGCATCAAAGTGCTCGAATTCGGCATCGGCTTCCCGCCCCGCGCATGGACCTTCCTCCGCCGCGGTGAAACCGAGTACACCCTCAACTGGCTCCCCATCGGCGGGTTCGTCCGCCTGCTGGGCGAAGAGGACCCGAGCGACCCCCGCAGCCTCGCCGCGCAAGCCGCCTGGAAGCGGCTCGTGGTCATGTCCGCCGGCGTGGTGATGAACCTGGTGACCGCCGTCGTCCTGCTGGCGGTTGGCTTCATGGTCCCACGCGAACGTGCGCTCACCATGGTCCAGGTCGTCGAAGTGGCGCCCGGCTCGCCCGCCGCCGAGGCCCGCATCGAGGGCACGATGCGCGATGGGTCGACCCCCGCCCAGGGGCTGCAGCCCGGCGACCTGGTCCTCGAGGTCGAAGGGAAGGAGGTCCGCAACCCGTCGGAGCTCGTCTATGCCAACCGCCTGAATCTCGGCGAAACCCAGCGCTGGTTGATCAACCGCGCAGGCTCGACCCTCACCGCCTACGTCTACGCCCGCTGGGACCCGCCGCCCGGCCAGGGGCCGACCGGCATCCGCATCGGCGCGCCGTCCGTTTGCTCGTACGACGCCGACGGCAATCCGACGAACTGCCAGCTCCTCTACCCGTACTCCGAGAAGGTCTGGGACTGGCCCTGGGTCGCCTTCCCGAAGGCCGTCGCCTCCCTGGGCGAGACGTTCCGGCTGACGGTCAACGAGATTCGTGTGCTCGTGGCGGGCTCGTCCGGCGCGTCGCTCTCGCAGGGGCAGCCCGCGTTCACCGGCCCGGTCGGCATCGCCGAGACCACCGGCAACATCATCGATGAGCAGGGCTGGCGCCCGCTGATCGAACTGGCCGCCCTCCTCAGCCTGAACCTTGCCATCTTCAATGCCCTCCCCATCCCGATGCTCGATGGCGGCCGCATGCTTTTCGTGGTCATCGAAATCCTCCGCGGCGGCCGGCGCATCGCGCCCGAGAAGGAGGCACTCGTTCACTTCATGGGCTTTGCGCTGCTGCTCTTCGGCGTGCTCGTCGTTACCTACTTCGATATCGCGCGGCTGCTGAGCTGAGATGTTTACGGCGATCTTCGTCAGTCTCTACCTGGCCGCCTGGCTGGTCCTCGGCTTCCTGCCCTGGCTGGGCTGGAGCGTGGCCACCCGCGGCCGTGCAGGGCTGATCAATCTCCCGCTCTGCCTCTTCGCGGCGGTGGTCGCGGGACTGGCGGTGCCGCTCCTCGGCGCCACCGGCGGAACCGGGCTGCTCGCCAGCATGGCCGCTGCGTTCTTCGCCCCCCTCGGCCTGCTCGCTGCCCGTCACTGGGCGGCGGCCGGGCTTCGCCGGCCGGCTCCCGCCCCGGAGCGTGCCTCGCGATGAAGCAGCTGGCGCTCTCCACCATGTTCGCCCAGCAGGAGCGCTTCGCCGACGGTGTCTCCCTGGCCCGCTTCGCCCTCGAAGCCGGCTACGACGCCATCGAAATCAGCCACTCCACGCCCGAGCCTGCGCTGGCCGCAATCGCCGAAGCAGGCATCCTGCCAGTCGCCTCGGTGCACCAGCCGGCCCCCTACCGCCGGCTTGCGAACGGCCGCGGCAACAGCAGCCTCAATCTCGCCAGCCCCGACGAGGACGAGCGCCGCGCAGCGGTGGAGGAAGCAGCCCGTTCCATCGAGTGGGCGGCCCGCCTCGGTGCCCGCCGCGTCGTCGTCCACCTCGGGCACGTGGGGCCATCGCCGGACCAGTTCGAGGAGGAGCTCGCCCTCCGGCGCGCTTACGATGCCGGCGAGCGTACCGGCGCGCGGGTCGAGGCCCTGCGCGTGCAGCTCATTCGCCGGCGGGCCGAACTGGCGGGTCCGTACGTCGAAGCTGCGCGCCGCTCCCTCGTCGATCTGGTCCGGCTGGCTGCGCCCCGCGGCATCGCGATTGGCATCGAAAACCGGTACCACTACCACGAGATCCCGCACCCGGCCGAGTACGAGCTCATCCTCGATGGCTTCGACCCTTCGGAGGCCGGCTACTGGCACGATGTCGGCCACGCCGAAGTGCTGGGACGCCTGGGCCTCATCGACCGGCACGAGTGGCTAAATCGGTGGACCTCCCGCTGTATCGGGGCGCACCTGCACGATGTGCTCGGCATCGGTGACCACCGCTCTCCCGGCGACGGCGACGTCGACTGGTCGTATGTGGTCGACGGCGTGGGACACCTCTCGCACCTGACGCTCGAGATTAACCAGCACCAGCCCGACGACCGGGTCCGCTCGGCGATCGGGTTCCTTGCTGGCATCGGCCTGCGCTAAAACTCCAGCTCGAGGCTGATATCGAGCGCCCGTGCGCTGTGCGTGAGCGCCCCGACGGAGATGGCATCGACGCCCGTCTCCGCGATTGCCCGCACCGTCTCCAGCGTCACGCCGCCCGAGGCCTCGAGCTTCGCGCGCCCCGCGACCACCCGGACCGCTTCCCGCATCGCCTCGAGCGGCATGTTATCCAGCAGGATCCACTCCGGGTTCGCGGCCAGCGCGGCCTCGAGCTGTTCCAGCCGATCAACCTCGATTTCGACCGCGACCCCCGGCCGCGCCGCGCGGATAGCCGCCGCCCCGTCTGCAAGCGTCCTCCCCTCCCGCGCGAGCGCCTCGCGATGGTTGTCCTTGATCATCGCCATCGCCGCAAGGTCGCGGCGGTGGTTGGTTCCGCCGCCGCAGCGCACCGCGTACTTCTCGAAATCCCGCAGCCCCGGGGTCGTCTTCCGGGTGTCGAGGATGACCGCCCCCGTGCCAGCCACCGCGTCCACGAAGAGGCGCGTCAGTGTCGCCGTCCCCGACATGCGCTGAAGGAAGTTCAGCGCCACCCGTTCCGCCTGCAGGATGGCGCGCACCGGCCCCTCGACGGTCGCAAGCCGCTGCCCCCGCGAAACCCGTTCGCCGTCGCTCGCCAGCGGAGTGAGCCGGCAACCCGCGTCCACGATGCGGAAGGCAGCAGCGGCCACCCCGAGCCCCGTGAGCACGCCGTCCGATTTCGCCAGGAGCGTCGCCCTGCCCGCCAGCCCGGGCTCGACGGTCGCCAGGGTCGTCACGTCGTCGAATGCGCGGTCCTCCTCCAGCGCGGCGCGCACCGCCCGCAGGACCAGCTCCTCCGGCAATCCTCCGATCACGTCACTCACCACGCACGAACACCTGCCGGCGGCGCCACTGCCGATCGTCGGTCTCCGGGTAGTCGCTGCGGTAGTGACCGCCCCGGCTCTCCGTGCGCCGCAGCGCTGCCTCCAGCATCAGGCTGGCCATGAGGGTCATCTGCCGGCGCTCGAAATCGACCCGGGTCGTGGCGGTCTCCGGGGCCGCTGGCCACCCTGCAACAGCGGCGAGCCCGCGCGCCAGCCCGGCGGCGTCTCGCTCGATCCCCGCGCACTCCCACATCATCCGCTGCAGCTCCCCATGCGCGGGCGTCGCCGTCCCCGGCAGGCCGAGGGCTTCGCGGTCGGGCGTCGGGGCAGCCGCGCCCCCGCGGCCGCCTGCGATGTGCTCCACCACGCGCTTGCCAAAAACCACCGTCTCCATGAGCGAGTTGCTGGCCAGCCGGTTGGCGCCGTGGACCCCGGTGCAGGCGCACTCGCCGCAGGCGTACAGCCTGGCGATGGTCGTCCGCCCCCAGGTATCGGTGCGAACGCCGCCCATCAGGTAGTGCGCCGCCGGGGCGACGGGAATCGGCTGCGTCCGCATGTCGATACCGACGCCCATGCAGTGCGCGAAGATCGCCGGGAAGCGCGCCGCCAGGTCCACCGACTTCAGCCCCGTGCAATCCAGCAGCACGTGGTCTGCACCTTCGCGCCGCATCTCCTTCACGATGGCCCGGGCC
Source organism: Tepidiforma sp. (assembly GCF_034433535.1). GTDB lineage: Bacteria > Chloroflexota > Dehalococcoidia > Tepidiformales > Tepidiformaceae > Tepidiforma. The sequence continues at coordinate 64,936 of NZ_DAOUAO010000122.1, read as the reverse complement.
ACCACATCGCGCGGCGCGAGGTCCGCGAGCGGGTGGTAGCGCGGCATGAACGCCTCGCCCGCCAGGTTGCGGAGCACGGCGCCCTCCCCGCGCACCGCTTCCGAAATGAGAAACGTCGGCACCCCGGGGAGCCGCAGCGCGGTCGGGTGAAACTGGTAGAACTCGATGTCCGCAATCTCTGCCCCGGCTTCGAACGCGAGCGCCACCCCGTCGCCGGTTGCTACCTCGGGATTCGTGGTGTGCGAAAAGAGCTGGCCGGCGCCCCCGGTCGCGATGACGACGGCATCGCCCCGGTACTGCTCACGTTGCCCATCCTCGAGCGCGACCGCTTCCACGCCGGTGGCGATGCCCCGTTCGACGACAATCCGCGTGACCAGGGTGTGGTCGAGCACCGTGATCGCCGGGTCCTGCACCGCCCGCGAGAGCGCTGTCTCGATCTCGGCCCCGGTGCGGTCGCCGCCTGCGTGGAGCACCCGCGCGCGGCTATGCGCGGCCTCCCGCCCGAGCGCGACCTCGCCGCCAAGCGAATCGAACGAGACCCCGTAGGCCACCAGGTCCCGGATGCGCGCCGGCGCTTCGAAGCACAGGATGCGCGCCGCCTCCTCGTCGACCAGGCCGGCTCCCGCGGCGATCGTGTCCGCCAGGTGCTGCTCGGGCGAATCCAGCGGCCCGACCGCGGCCGCGATCCCGCCCTGCGCCCAGCGGGTGTTGCAGTCATCGATGCTGCCCTTGGTGAGGACGAGCACCGGCCCGAGGTGCCGCGCCTCGAGCGCCACGAACAACCCCGAGATGCCGCTCCCGATGACGATCACGGCGTACTGGCGCTCCTGCAGGGCATCCCGGGCAGCCATCCGGCTTAGTGTAGAAGCAACACGAAGTGGCGACCAACACGACACGGCGTTCGCCCTTCGCGCCGCCTCCCGGTATGCTGTTCAGCCATCGATTCCTGCAAGAGAAGTAAAGCGCCGGTCGATGTTTTCCAAGGTCCTCGTCGCCAACCGCGGTGAAATCGCGCTCCGCATCGTGCGCGGCCTCCGCGACCTCGATATCCGCTCGGTCGCCGTCTACTCCGAGGTCGACCGCCTTTCGCAGCACGTTCGCTACGCCGATGAGGCGCACTTCATCGGCCCCGCCGATGCGCGACAGAGCTACCTCAACGTCGAACGCATCATCGATGTCGCAAAATCGTGCGGCGCCGATGCCATCCACCCCGGCTACGGCTTCCTCGCGGAGAACGCCGAGTTCGCCGAGGCCTGCGAAGCCGCCGGGCTCACCTTCATCGGCCCGTCCCCGCAGTCGATGCGCCTGCTCGGTGACAAAATCGCCGCCCGCCGCATTGCCGCCGAGGCCGGCCTCCCCGTGCTCCCCGGCAGCGGCGAAATCACCTCCATCGATGAGGCGCTCGCCTTCGCCGAGCGCATCGGCTACCCCGTGATGATCAAGGCGGCAGCCGGCGGCGGCGGGCGCGGCATCCGCTTCATCGATTCCCCGGCGGCTTTGCCCGAGGCCGCCGCCCGCGCGATGCAAGAAGCCGCGGCTGCCTTCGGCAACCCTGCTATCTACGTCGAAAAGCACCTTCGCCGCGTTCGCCACATCGAAGTCCAGGTGATCGGCGACCGCATCGGCAACATCGTTCCCCTCGGCGAGCGCGAATGCTCCATCCAGCGGCGCCACCAGAAAATCATCGAAGAGTGCCCCTCGATCGCGGTCGGGCCGCAGCTGCGCCGCACCCTGGCGCGCTCCGCCGTCCGCATCGCCCGGGCCGCAAATTACCATAACGTGGGAACGGTCGAGTTCCTCCTCGATGAGGACGGGCAGCACTACTTCCTCGAAATGAACACCCGCCTCCAGGTGGAGCACCCGGTCACCGAGATGGTCACCGGCACCGACCTCGTCAAGGACCAGATCATCGTCGCTGCCGGCGAGGAGCTCCCCTACGAAGAGGCCGACCTCCTCACCCGCGGCTGGGCGATCGAATGCCGCATCGTGGCTGAGGACCCCTTCAACAACTTCCTGCCGTCCGTCGGGCGCGTGGTCTTCGCGCGCGAACCTGCGGGCCCCGGTATCCGCGTCGAAAGCGCCCTCTACGATGGCATGGAGGTGACGCCCTACTACGATTCGCTGCTTGCCAAGGTCACGGCCTGGGGCCGCAACCGCGAAGGCGCCCGGCAGCGCATGAAGCGCGCCCTCGCCGAATTCCGCGTCGTCGGCGTAGCCACCAACATCCCGTACCTCCAGCAGATCCTCGACCTGCCCGCCTTCATCGAAGGCGACATCGATACCGGCTTCCTCGACCGCAACCGCGTGCTCGCTGAAGAGCACTTCTCCGACCAGCAGCGCCTCGCCGAGATCGCAGCCCTGCTGTTTGTGACCTCGCCCGAGAAAGAGCCGGACCAGCAGGCCAACGGCCAGAACGGCCAGCAGCCGACCAATGGCTACCGCGCCGCCATGAGCGCCTGGCGGCGGCAGTCGAATGCGCCGACCATCCCCGGGGGTATGGGCCGATGGCCGAGAAGTTTCTAGTTCGTACCGAAGAATCCGCTTCGACCTACGAGCTGGAACGCGACAAGGACGGCATCCGCGTGCGCCGGGAAGGCGAAGAGGAGTGGACCCGCGTTGAGCTCCATCGCGTCGGCGATTCCCGCCTCTACCTGCTGATGACCGAGCACCACCCGACCGAGCTCTACCTCGAACGTCGCCGGGGCGGCGCCCGGGCCACCATCGGACGCCACGCCTTCGACTTCCAGGTGGAGCGCTGGCGCCCGCAGCTCGCGCAGAAGGCCGCCCAGCAGATCCAGACCGGGATGCGCCGCATCACCGCGCCGATGACCGGCTCCATCGTCGAGGTCCGGGTGGCCGCCGGGCAGGAGGTCGCCCAGGGCGATGTCCTGCTGGTCATCGAATCGATGAAGATGAACAACGAGCTGCGCTCACCGGCTGCCGGGACGGTCGAACAGGTGGCCGTGTCGGCCGGCCAGCGCGTGAATGCGGGCGACCTGCTCGTCGCCATCCACATCGGCGAACGCACCGGTTGACCCCGGTCGAAGTCCGACGGTACGGTTAGGTTGGCCGTGCTAGACGGGGAGCTAGCGGTGCCCTGAACCCGCAATCCGCTACAGCGGGGTCGAATTCCTGCTCGAGGGCTGCGCTTTCGGGGACTGTCCCCTCCAGCCGGCGCTGAGGGCCTGGTCCTGCGCGGCGAGGCGCTCCGAACCTGGTCAGGTCCGGAAGGAAGCAGCCATAAGGAGAATGCTTCGGGTGCCGCAGTCAACCGGGTCTGAGCCGGCCGCTGCGGGGCAAGCCCGGGGGCCAGTTCGACAGCAGGTGCACGGCCTTACCCCTCTGTCCCTGCGCCCGATTGTCCCGGCGCTCGACCCCCTCCACCGCGCACCCTACGATCACCGTATGCCCCGCTCCGAACCCGGACGCCTGCCCGGCCCGCGCCCGCGAAAGGCGCTCGGTCAGCACTTCCTGCGCGATTCCGGCGTCCTCGCCGATATTGTCGCGGCCGTAAGCGGCCCGCCGGGCGGCGTCGTGGTGGAGATCGGCGCCGGCACCGGCCAGCTCACCGAGGCCCTGCTCGCTGCCGGCCATCGGGTCATTGCCCTTGAAATCGAGCCCCGCCTGGTTGGCCACCTCCGCAACCGATTCCGCCGCCACGAACGGCTCACCATCGTCGAGGCCGACGCACGCACCATCGACCTTGCCCCGCTGCTCCCGGCTGATGCCCCGTACGTGGCGGTCGGCAACCTCCCGTACTTCGCTGCCAACCCCATCATCCGCAATGTCCTCGAGCAGACGCGGCCACCGCTGGAGCTCGTCGTTATGGTCCAGCGCGAGGTCGCCCGCGATATCGCCGCTCCGCCCGGGCAGTGGTCGCTCCACACGGTGAGCATTCGCGTCTACGCCGAGCCGGAGCAGCTTTTCGATGTCCCGCCCGAGGCGTTCGACCCGCCGCCGGCCGTCTGGTCGTCCGTCATCCGCCTGCGCATGCGGCCCGAGCCGCTTGTCCCTCCGCACCGGATCCCGGCCTTCTTCGAATTCGTGAGCCGGGTCTATCGCAACCCGCGGAAGCAAATTCACAACAGCCTCGCGCGCGGCGTGTGGCTGCCGCCGGGCGGCGCACGGGCTGCGCTTGAACGCGCCGGCATCGAACCCTCCCGGCGCCCCGAAACCCTCACGGTCGATGAATGGCAGGCGCTCCAGGCTGCCGCCGCTGAGGTGCTCGCGCTTGCCTGAGGATCTGCTCATCCGCGCCCCTGCCAAGATCAACCTCGCCCTCGACGTGCTCGGCCGGCGGCCCGACGGCTACCACGAACTCGACACCATCTTCCAGGAGCTGGCCCTCGCCGATACGGTCCAACTCCTGCCCGGCGCGGAACCCGGCATCGAGGTGACCGGCCCGCGCGGCGGCGGGACTCCCGCCGGGGCCGACAACCTCGCCTGGAGGGCGTTCGAACTGGCTGCCGCGGCCGCCGGCAAGGAACCCCTGGCGCGCATCCGCCTCGAGAAGCACATCCCGCCGGCCGCAGGGCTCGGAGGGGGCTCGTCCGATGCGGCGGCTGTCCTTCTGCTGGCTGCCCGCATCTGGCCGGAGCTGGAGCCCCGCCTCCCCGGGCTGGCGCTCCAGCTCGGCAGCGATGTCCCCTACTTCCTCCAGCGGGGGACCGCCCGGGGCCGCGGCCGCGGCGAACAGCTCGACGCGCTTCCGCCGCTTGCCCGGCACGACGTGGTGCTGTTCGTGCTCGCCCGGAGCCCCGAAGGCAAGACTGGCGCGGTGTTTCGCGCTCTCGCATCCGGTGCCCTGCCTTCGCCGGCCGTGCCGCGCGTCCTGCAGCGGCTCTGCTCCGGCTCGCTTCGCACCCGGGACCTCGCGGGCGCCAACGCCCTCGAATCGGCCGCGCAGGAGGTGTTCCCGGGCCTTGCTGCCGCCGGCCGCACCCTTGAATCGGTGCTCGGCGAACCGGTCTGCCTAACCGGCGCGGGCCCGACCTGCTTCTGGCTCGGGCCCCCCGGCTCCGGGCCTGCCGTTGCCGAACGGGCGGCCGGCCTCGCCGCAGACGTCATCGTGACCAGCACCGCGCCATGACCATCAACACCATCATCGCCGGCTGGGCGGCCGGGTATGCCATGGCCATCCTCTCGACCTTCGCCCTTACCTACATCGCCGTTCAGCCTGCGCTCCAGAAGCACGTGCAGCGGATCTTCGACCCGGAAGTGCCCGGCGCCCTGCTCGCGGTGCCCATCTCCATTGGCACCGGCGTCATCTGGACCATGCTCGGGCTGATCCTCGCATCCCTCTACATCCTGGGAGACTTCGCAGACATGCAGCCCGCGCTCGGTTCGCCCAGCGGCCCGTGGCTGCTGCTCATGGCCGCCCTCGCCTGGCTGCCGGTCCCGGTCCTGTGGCTCATCTCGCGCCGGCTCTGGTGGCTCTGGCTTTCGATGTCGGTCTCCTTCGTCGGGCTCTTCGGCTGGGCGATGCCCCTTCTGGGGGAGCGGTGATATACTCCCTGCCACTCGTGAAAATCCGAACAAGTTTCCGGAGGGCGCCGCGTGCCGGGCACCATCATTGACATGCACCTGCACACCACCAGGGGCGCTTCCGACTCCATGCTGGACCCCGATGACCTCATTGCCGAGGCGCGCCGCGTCGGCCTTACCGGCGTCAACATCACCGAGCACGACCGCATGTGGGAGTCGTGGGACCTCGGCCCCTTTCGTAAGAAGCACGAGGGCATCTTCGTCTCAAACGGCATGGAAGTCTCCACCGATATGGGGCACATCCTGGCCATCGGCCTCAAAGGCTATGCGCCGGGCATCCGCCGCCTGGAGAAGCTGCGGGAAATCGCGGATGAGCAGGGCGCGTTCCTCATCGTGGCCCATCCCTTCCGCCACTTCTTCGACCCCGTCCACTTCAAGCGCGAGGGCAAGGAGCCCTTCCGGCTGTCGCCGGAAGAGGCCGCGCGCCTCCCGGTCTTCCAGCTGGTCGACGCCATCGAGGTCCTGAACGGCTGTAACACCCCGCGCGAAAACTACTTCGCCTTGCAGGTCGCGAAGGTCCTCGGCAAACCCGGCACGGGCGGTTCCGATGCCCACAGCACCCAGGGCATCGGCTACTTCACTGCCGTGTTCGAAGAAGAGCTCCTCAGCCAGGAGCACATGGTCGACCAGCTGCACAAGGGCCGCTTCTACCCGGCGCGCGGCCTGCCGGAAGGGAAACTCGAAAACTACTGGGACAACGCCGAACCCATCCCCTTTTACGAATGACCGCGCCCTCCACCCCAAGCGCCGCCCGGGGGATACACCCCGATGCCGCACAGTAACCGCAGCTGGCTGCTCATTGGCGCGACCGCTGCCGCCTGTCTCCCCGGGATGACCTTCCGTCTTGCCGGCTACCACCCGCCCGCCGTGGCGGGCGCGGCCGTCTTCGGCCTGGCGATCCTCGCGGCTGCGTTCCTGCTGAGCTGGGGCGCAGAAACCGCCGAGATGGACATCTCCCAGGGCCTCGCCCTGGCCATCATCGCCATCATCGCCGTCCTTCCTGAATACGCGGTCGACTTCATCCTGGCGTGGAACGCCGGCGCCGACCCGGCCGAGGCCGAACGGGGCCTGGCGGTGGCCAACATGACGGGAGGGAACCGGCTCCTGATCGGTCTCGGCTGGCCGATCGTCTTCTTCCTCTTCGCCTACCGGACCCGCCTCAAAGAGCTCGTGGTCGAGCGGCAGCGTTCGCTCGAGCTCACCTTCCTGGCTATCGCCACGGCCTACGTCATCTTCATCCCGCTCCGCTCCCACATCACCGTCATCGACACCATCGTGCTGGTGTCGCTGTTCCTCATGTACATGTTCTTCACCTCACGGGTCGAGAGCGAAGAGGTGGAGCTCGTCGGCCCGGCCCGGGCGATTGGTTCGCTGCTGCCGTCGCGCCGGCGGGTGGTGGTCGTCCTGCTCCTGGCCTTCAGCGCCGCCGCAATCTTCACCTGCGCCGAGCCGTTCGCCGAGTCGCTCGTGCACATGGGCGAACAGCTCGGCATCTCCGAGTTCTTCCTCATCCAGTGGCTGGCCCCGCTCGCTTCCGAATCACCCGAGGTGCTGGTCGCCTGCCTGCTCGCCTGGCGGGGCCGCGCCGCGGCCGGGATGGGCGTCCTCATCTCGTCGAAGGTCAACCAGTGGACCCTGCTCATCGGCACCCTGCCGGTCGCGTTCCTCGTATCCGCCGGGGACTTTGGGTGGACGCTCGGCCTTCCCCTCGATGCGCGCCAGCGCGATGAAATCTTCCTGACCGCGGCCCAGAGCGCCTTCGCTATTGCCGTCTTCGCCAACCTGCGCATGTCGCGTCTCGAGGCGGCTGCGCTTTTCGCCCTCTTCGCCACCCAGCTGTTCATCACGAACGAGCACGCCCGCGTCCTCTACGGTCTTGCCTACACCGCCCTGTGCATCGCACTCCTGGCCTGGCACTGGCGCGAGATCCCGCGTACGCTGCGCGACGCGGTGCGCATCATGCAGGGCCGGGAGCCCGCCGGAGAACCAGGTCATCAGTGACCCGGAGCTGAGAGGACCGCACCGCGACCTGCCCCGGTAACGCGCGACGGCCGCCATGCAGCGGCCGTCACATCATGGTGTCACATGGTACGCCCGGGAGGATTCGAACCTCCGACCTTTGGGTCCGCAACCCAACACTCTATCCCCTGAGCTACGGGCGCAAGTGGTGCCGAAGGTGAGATTTGAACTCACACGCCCATACGGGCACTACGCCCTGAACGTAGCGCGTCTGCCATTCCGCCACTTCGGCACTGCACCGATTATCGGTCCCCCGGGCTGCCCGTTCAACCGAAATCGAAGATGGTGGGCGGTACTGGACTCGAACCAGTGACCTCGTCGGTGTGAACGACGCGCTCTAACCATCTGAGCTAACCACCCCCCAGCATCGCCAGTCTATGCCCACGCCCTCCGCGGTTCAACCTCGGCAATCGTTCCCATTGCACCGCCGCCGGCTGGTACAGTGACCCGCATGAGCGAAACCACCCGCATCGAACATGACGCCCTCGGCGAATTCCCCGTTCCCGCCGATGCGCTCTACGGCATCGACACCGCGCGGGCGGTGCAGAACTTCCCCATCTCCGGCCAGCGCATGCCGCTGCCTATCATCCGCGCCCTCGCCCTGCTCAAGCTCGGGGCAGCCCGCGCGAACCGCGACCTCGGCCTGCTCGACCCCGCCCTCGCCGAGGCCATCATCACCGCCGCAAGGGAGGTCGTCGAAGGTCGCTGGGATGACCAGTTCCCGGTCGACATCTACCAGACTGGCTCCGGCACCTCGACGAACATGAACGCCAACGAGGTCATCGCCAACCGCGCCAACGAGCTGCTCGGCGGCGGCCCCCGCGGCGTCTACCGCCCGGTGCACCCGAACGACCACGTCAACCGCGGGCAATCGTCGAACGACGTCATCCCGACGGCCATCCATCTCGCCGCCGTCCAGCGGATTCGCGAGCACCTGCTCCCAGCGCTGTACCGGCTCGAAGCCGTCCTCCAGGCGAAGGCCGCCGAGTTCGACGGCATTGTCAAGACCGGCCGGACCCACCTCATGGACGCCGTGCCCATCCGCCTCGGCCAGGAGTTCCGCGGCTATGCGGGCCAGGTCGAACGCACGCGCCGCAGGGTCACCGCGGCAGGCGAAGCCCTGCGCGAGGTCCCGCTGGGCGGCACCGCCGTCGGCACCGGGCTCAACACACACCCGGAATTCGCCGGCCGGGTCCTTGCTGCCGTCTCCGAGATCGCCCGCGTCCAGCTGGTCGAAACCAGCAACCACTTCCAGGCCCAGGCCGCCATCGACCCCATCGTGGAGGCCAGCGGCCACCTCCGCACGTGCGCCATCGCGCTCGTCAAGGTCGCGAACGACCTCCGCCTGATGGCGAGCGGGCCCCGGGCCGGGCTCGGCGAAATCGAGCTGCCCGCCCTCCAGCCGGGCAGCAGCATCATGCCCGGGAAGGTGAACCCGGTGATCCCCGAGGCCGTGATCCAGGTCGCGGCGCGGGTGGTTGGCAACGATGCCACCATCGCGATGTCGGGTCAGTGGGGATTCTTCGAGCTGAACACCATGCTCCCGGTGGCCGGCAGCGCCCTGCTGGAGTCCATCGAGCTCCTCGGGGCGGCTGCCGGGGTCTTCGCCGAGAAGTGCATCGCCGGCATCCGCGCCACCGACCGCGGTCCGGCCATGGTCGAGCAGGGCCTCGCCGTGGCGACCCCGCTCGCGCTCGAGATTGGCTACGAGCGGGCGGCGGCCCTGGTGAACATCGCTCTCGCCGAGGGCCTGACCATCCGCGAGGCCGCCCGTCGCGAGCTTGGCCTCAGCGAGCGCGAACTCGACCGGCTGTTCGACTACCGCCGCATGACGGGACCCTGAGATGACTGCCCCGCAGGCCGGCCAGCCTTCGGGCGAGCGCCTGTCCGCCGTCCCCGGGCCGCTGGTAGTGCCGCCGCAGCGGCTGCAGGGCCTGCTCCGCTGGGTCGCTGAGCGCGACCAGCCCCAGCGCGCCCGCGGCTACGCCCTCGCGGTTGCCACCGTCGCTGCGGCCGCCGGGCTGAGGGCAGCGCTCGACCTCGCTGTCGGCGGCCTCGCGCCCACCCTGTTCATTTTTCTCGGAGCGGTGGCTGCAGCCGCCATCTTCGCGGGTGCGGGCCCCGCGCTCGTCGCGGCAACACTTTCGGTGCTCATCGCCAACTACTTCTTTATCGGCGAACGAACCGGCTTCGACCTCGCAGCCGGGGACCTCGTAGCGGGAGCCGCCTTCCTCATCGAAGGAGGCCTGTTCGCGCTCTTCGGTGGGCGCCTGCGCAGCCTCCTCCGTCGCCAGCTGAACCGCGAGGCGGCCATTGCCGGGCTCTACCAGGCCGCCGTCCGCAGCGAGCATGAACTCCGGCGGGCGAATTACTCGCTCCAGCTCCTGGCCGATGCCGGCCTGGCGCTCAACGCCAGCCTCGACCCATCCGAAACGCTCCCGGCGCTGGCCCGGCGCCTGGTGCCGGAGTTCGCCGGGGCCTGCCTGGTCGACCTCCGTGACGGCCGCACCACCCGGCGGGTGGCCGAGGCGTTCGAAACCCCCGAGGTCAGCGACGTGGTCGCCGGGCTGCTCGCGGTCGACCTCTCGGGCGGGCTCCCTCACGCGATGTCGGCCGCAGCCAACGACGGGGTCGCCTGGTTTGTCGGCGCTGCCGAACCGGCAACGTTGCGCCGCCTCTTCGGCCTCCTGCCCGGCGGCGAAGGCGGACCATGCCAGCCGCGCTCCGCGATCGTCGTCCCCGTCGAATCCGGGCGCCAGGTCTTCGGCGCCATGGCCTTCCTCCGATTTGCCCCCTCCGCGCCGTTCCATGGCGCGGACCTGGTGATCGCGCGGCAGCTTGGAACACGGGTCGGCCTGGCCATCGAAAACGCCCGCCTCTACGCGGACGCCCGCCGCGCGAACGACGCCAAGGACGAGTTCCTCGGCGTCATGTCGCACGAGTTGCGCACCCCGGTGACCGTCATCCAGGGCGGCGTCCGCTACCTGCGCGACCATCACGGTTCCCGGCTCGACCCGGCCGCCGATGCCGTCCTGGCCGACCTCGAGCGCGAATCCCTTCGGCTCGCTCGCATGCTCCAGGACCTCCTCGCACTCTCGCGCGCCGAACTCGACGCCCTGGCCACGTCCGAGCCGGTGCTCCTCCAGAGGCTCATTCCGCGTCTCTGCGCGGGGCTCGACCCCGGCAACTCCTGCCGCCTCGAGGTCCGCGGGGACGAAACCCTCCCGCCCGTTTCCGCCGACCCGGTCGCGGTGGAGCACATCCTTCGCAACCTGGTCCACAACGCGGCCCGCTACGGCCCTCCGGGTGGTCCCATCGAAGTCAGCCTGCACGAGGTGCCCGATGGTGTGGCGGTAACCGTCGCCGACCGCGGGCCCGGTGTCGCCCCGGACGAGCTGAACAGGATCTTCGAGCGCTTCTACCGGTCGCCCGCCACCGCCCAGAACACCACGGGTGCCGGTCTCGGCCTGGCCGTTTGCCGCCGACTGGTCGAAGCAATGGGCGGAACTATCACCGCCGGGCTCCGGGAGGGCGGCGGCCTCGCGGTTACGTTCGTCCTTCCCCGATTCCCGGAACCGGAGGTGCACGATGACCTCTGAACCTGTGCTGCTGGTTGTCGACGATGAGCCCGCGGTCGTCCGGGTGCTCGAAATGGAGCTCGCCGGGCGAGGATTCCGCATCCTCACTGCGGCCAGCGCACGTGATGCGCTTCGCGTCTTCGCCGAGCAGCGACCCGATGCGGTGCTGCTCGACGTAATGATGCCTGGCGTCTCCGGGCTCGACCTCCTCCGTCAGCTGCGTGAACGGTCGCCGGTCCCGGTCATCCTCCTCACCGCCCGCGACAGTCCCCGCGAAAAGGTCCGCGGGCTCGAACTTGGCGCCGATGACTACGTCGTCAAGCCGTTCCACCCCGACGAGCTCGCGGCCCGCATCCGGGCGGTGCTCCGGCGCACCCGTCCCCCGGAAGGACCCCGCATCGTCCGCGCGGGGAGCCTGTCCGTCGACCTGGAGCGGCGCCTCGCCGAGAAGGACGGGCACCCGCTTCCGCTTACCCGCACGGAGTGGCAGCTGCTCCAGGAGCTGGCGGCAAGCGCCGGCCGGGTCATCCATGCCCCGGAGCTTCTTACCCGGGTCTGGGGCCCCGAATACCGGGACGACCTGCAGTACCTGCGCGTCTGGGTCTCGAGGCTCCGGGCAAAAATCGAAGACGACCCGGCCAACCCGGCGGTCATCCGCACGCTCCCGGGGATCGGCTACCTGTTCCAGGCCGATGAAGCCGACCCCGCACCCGGCGAGGCCGCCGCGACTACGGATTGAGCGGGTAGAACACCAGTCCCGTGCCCAGTTTCGGGTGAAAGAACGTCGACTTCTGGGGCATGCGCTCGCCCTGGTCGGCGAGGCGCATCACGTCCTGCACCGTCACCGGGTTCAGCAGCAACGCCGTCGACGCGCCCGGGTGCCGGTCGAGGAAGTCGAACACGTCCTCCAGGTCGTGCGTGTACTCCACGGCCCCGGCGCGCAGGTCCTCGTCGCTGATGCCCCAGAGCGGCTCGAGCACTCCGTAGCGCAGCAGGTTCGGCGGAATGCCGAGCCACTGGTCCGAATGCCCGGCGGGCGGCGAGCCGGCAAGCGGCACCCCGGGTTTGCGGCGCAGCGCATGCACCTGGCGCGGCTCGAGTTCGAACGCGACGGTATCGCAGGACTCGAGCAGCGCGAGAATCTCCGCCCGCTGCTCTGCACGGTCGCCGGCGAGTTTCACATGCTCGATGTCGAATGCCCCACCGAGGCGATCCCGCCAGTCGGCCGGCGCCGGCCGCGGCACCAGCCGGTGAATCGGGCGCAGCACCAGCCCGGGGTCATCCGCCGCGACGATCGCCGCCATCGTGAAGCGGGCCGGGTGGTCGGGCGGCAGCTGTTCCTTCGCGAGCCGCCAGTTGCGGTAGTTCACTGCCGTCTCGTAGCGATGGTGCCCATCGGCGATGTAGAACGACTCGGCGAGGAGCGGCGCCAGCTGCCGCATTTCATACCTCCCTGCCTCCACGGCCCAGAAGCGGTGGTGGTCACCCTCGAGGCTCGTCGCGATGGCAGTCGGCGGCTGTTCCGCGATGGTCCGTTCGATGAATTGCCGCAGCTGCCCGGCCCGGTCCCGCGCGATGCAGAACACCGGGCTGAACTGGATGCCCGTCGCCTGCAGCAGCTTCAGGCGGTCCTCCTTCGGCCCCGACATGGTGAACTCGTGCGGCTTGACCGCGCCTTCCTCCCACGGCTGCGCCTCCACGGCCGCCATCACCGCCCGCCGCGTGAACACGTGCCCGCCTTCGATGAACTCCTGCTCGTAGACATACAGCTGCGGGCGTTCGTCGCGCGCCAGCACGCCGCGCGCAATCCAGTCTTCGACCAGCCGCGCCACCCGCTCGTACCGCTCCTCGCCGCCTTCGGCCAGCTCGAGGTGGACGGCGTTGTGCGGGTTGCGGTTCGCGAGGGTCCGCTGCATCGCCGGGCCGATCACGTCATACGGGGGGGCGAGCAGGTCATCGAGCGGGCCGGCAGCGTTGGTGTAGCGGAGCCCGCGGAAGGGCAGGAACTGTGGCATCGAAGCTCCAGGGTCTGTCGTTTGTTTGGGGCTGCCCCGGACCGGTAAGATCCGAATCCCCATGCCGCCAACATACTGCGTCTTTTGCAACATTGTCGCGGGCCGAGAGCCCGCGAACATCATCTACGAGGATGACGAGATTATCGTCATTCAGAATATCCTGCGCTGGGTTCCTGTGATGCTCCTGGCGATGACGAAGCAGCACACCACCCAGGCCGAACTCTGGACCTACCACATGGGCAAGGTTGCCCCCATCGCAACGGCGATCGGCCAGCAGCTCTGCCCCGGCGGATTCCGCCTGCTTTCGAACTTCGGCTACGACGCCATGCAGAGCCAGGAGCACGGCCACCTGCACATCCTCGGCGGCACCTTCCTCGGGCACTACGTGGGCTAACTGGCGCCTTCGAGCGCCGCGCGCTGCCGTTCGAACAGCTCCAGGATGCCGCGCTTCGCAAGGTCGAGCAGCCCGTCCATCGCTGCCCGGCTGAACGGCTTGCCCTCCGCGGTTCCCTGCACTTCCACGAACGCGTCCTCGCCGGTCATGACCACGTTGAAATCGACCTCGGCGGTCGAATCCTCCTCGTAGCACAGGTCGAGCAGCGGCACGCCCTGCACAATGCCGACCGAGACCGCAGCCACCGGCGAAACCACGCACGCCTCCGACACCAGCCCGCTGCGGGCCAGCTTCGCGACGGCGAGCTTCAGCGCCACGTAGGCGCCGGTGATCGAAGCCGTGCGGGTTCCGCCGTCCGCCTGCAGCACATCGCAGTCGAGCGTGATCGTGCGCGGCCCCAGCAGCTCGAGGTCGACCACCCCCCGCAGCGATCTGCCGATCAGGCGCTGGATCTCCTGGGTGCGCCCCCCCGGCCGGCCGCGCTCCACCTCGCGCTGGCTGCGGGTGTGGGTCGCCCGCGGGAGCATCGCGTATTCGGCCGTCACCCAGCCGCTCTGGGTGCCCCGGAGGAACGGCGGCTGGCGGTCTTCGACGCTGGCCGCGCAGAGGACGCGGGTTCGCCCGAACTCCACCAGGCAGCTGCCCTCGGCGAAGTCGAGCACATTCACGGCGAGGTGCACCGGGCGCAGCTGGTCGGGCGCACGCCCGTCGATTCGGGTGGTCATCGGGATTGCTCCGGGGTGTACGGGGTAGGTCGTTGCGAGGGTACCGGCCCTCACGGTCCTGCTCAAATGCGCTACCGCTGTGTGGCGACGCGCACCTCGCCATCATGCACCCGGATGGTGATGCGGCCATCGAGGTCGGTGCGAAAGACGGCGGCGCCCTCCAGCGCGGCCAGTGTGTTCGGGTGCGGGTGCCCATAGCGATTGCCCGCGCCGACGCTGATCACGGCCACGCGCGCCCCCGTCTGGCGCAGGAAATTGGGGTCGCTCGTCCGGGAGCCGTGGTGCGGCACCTTCAGGATATCCACCCTGCCGGCCACCGCCTCCGCGAGCACCTGCTGCGCCCCGGCCTCGATATCCCCGGTCAGCAGGATGGCGGTGCCTTCGTAGCTCACTTCGATCACGAGCGACCGCTCGTTCAGGTCTCCGTCGTCGCCTTGCCGCGGCCAGAGAACCCGGAACACCACGCCATCGAGCTCGAACGAATCGCCGGCGCCCGCGGTGACCGCCTCGAATCGCTGCGCAGTTAGCGCCGCAGTCGCAGTCCGGTTGCTGTCACCGTTGGAAACCGCCGGACCGACCCGGAAGCGCTCCGCCAGCGCCGGGAGCCCCCCGATGTGGTCCTCCTGCGGGTGGCTGATGATGACCAGCTCGATCGAGCGGTCCCAGTGGGGCATCACCGCCCCCAGCTCCCGCGCCAGCCGGAGGCCGCTGGGACCGCCATCGACCAGCACCTGCCGGCCCGCGGGCGTGGTCAACAGGATGGCGTCGCCCTGCCCGACATCGAGCACGTCGATGCGCAGGCCTTCCTCGCGCCCCATACCGCTGACCACCACGACAGCCAGCGCCGCCAGCGCGCCGCCCGCCAGGAGCCGCTGCCCGGCCTTCGCGCGCGACTCCGCCCGCCGGGACGGCGCCTCGACAGGTGCCAGCCGCGCATATGCCAGCCACCCGGCTGCCGCAACCACCGCTCCCGCCGTCAGCGGCAGCCAGCCGCCGGCCGTTTCCGGCGCCGCGCTCGCCCCCGGCACCGATGCGGCCCATTCTGCCGCCTCGACCACGTAGCGGAGCGGGTAGTACGCCGCAAGCCCGGCCAGCCAGCCGAGCCCGGGCGAAACCGCTCCCAGTAGCGCCGTCAGCAGGCTCGCCCAGAACGCCAGCACCACCGCCGGCTGGACCGCGACGTTCGCCAGCGGCCCGATGAGCGACACCCGGTCGAACTGGGCCCACTGGATTGGCAGCGTGGCCAGCGTCGCGGCGCACGAAATGGCCGCAACCTCTCCAACCCAGCCGGGCAGCCACTCGCCCGGTCCGGTGCGGCGCACTTTCTCGAACCCTGCCCGGAACCAGCCGCCGAACGCCAGCAGTCCGGCAGTCGCCGACACGCTGAGCTGGAACCCTGCATCCAGCATCAGGCCCGGCTCCAACCCGGTCATAACAATCGCCGCCAGCGCGAGCGCCGGCATGCCCGCCTGCGGCCGCCCGACCAGTTCTCCCCCCAGCAGCACCGCGGCCATGATCGCGGCCCGCACGACGCTCGGTTCGAAACCCGCCAGCAGCACGTACAGCGCCAGCAGGAGCCCCGCCGGCAGCAACGCCCACCGGCGGCCCACGGTCGCCACGGCCAGCGCCGTCCCGACGGCTGACACCAGCACCAGATTCGAACCGGAGACCGCGACCAGGTGCCGCAGGCCGCTCTCGTTGAACGCGGCCTTGAGGTCCCGCGAGAGCCCGTCGTCCCGCCCGAAGGCGATGCCGGCGCCGAGCGACGCCTCGGGCTCCGGAAGGGCCCGCTGGAGCGCTCCATCGAGGGCGAGGCGCATTTCCGTCAGCACCCGGCCCGGCGAGGGTCCGCCTCCCTCCTCGAGCTCCACGCGCGGGTAGAGCATCGTCCCTGCGATGCCCCGGCGCTGGAGGTACGCCCGGTAGTCGAAGCCATCGAAGACCGGCGCCGGCTCGAGGTCACCTTCCAGCCGAACGCGGTCCCCCGGGAGCAGCTCGGTGTACTGCCCGAGCGTCGCCCGGATGGCCCCGGCGTCCGTCACCGCTTCTCCATCCGCTTCGAGGCGGTCAACCCGGATGTCATAACTGGTCGAAAGGTCGCCCTGGTCGGGTTCAGAGACCACCGTCCCCCAGATCACGACCTCCCGGCCGAGGAAGCTGGCGACGGCGGCCGGGTCTCGCCCGAGCGCCGCGTCCATCCGCCAGCCCGCGGCTCCCGCCAGCACCACGCCCGCAGCAGCCAGTCGCCACCGCTGGGGATGCCGTGCGAGCACCCCCGTTGCCGCACACCCGGTCCAGAGCGATCCCATCCACCACGGCGCCCCCCACGCTGCGACCGGGAACAACCCCGCCAGCCAGGCCGCTCCCGCAACGATGAGCACCATCGCCGCGGAACGCTAGCAGATTCGTCCGCCGGGTGTCCCCCGCGTTTGACGGCGCTCCCGGCCGTCCGTAGAGTCCCGCAGCGCAAGCACCATTCGATTCCCTCGAACCACGCAGGAGCAGTTCATGGTCAGCCAGCGCAGGGATGCCGCCATCGTCGGCATCTACGAATACCCAAAGCGCAAAGCCCCCGGCGTCACTCCGCTCCAGATCAAGGCCGAGTGCGCGGCGCGTGCCCTCGAAGATGCCGGCCTCAGCTGGAAGGACGTCGATGGCCTCTACGACGCCCAGGATGGCGCCGGGATGGCCGGCCTGAGCCTCGCGGAGTACTTCGGCTTTCGCCCGAACGTGATCGACACCACGGCAGTGGGCGGCAGCTCCTACGAATTCCACGCCGCCCACGCGAAGCGCGACATCGCCGCCGGCCGCTGCAAGGTTGCCCTGCTCACTTATGGCTCCACCGCCCACAGCGACGCCCGCCGCATCGGGACGATGGGGGGCGGTGGTGGCGGCGCCCCGAGCCCGCTTTCGAACATGACCGACCCCTACGGCATGACGCTGATTTCCAATTACGCCATGGTCGCCCGGCGCCACATGCACCAGTACGGCACCACCAGCGAGCAGCTCGCCCGCATCGCCGTCGCCACCCGCGCCCACGCCATGCGCAACCCCGAAGCGGTCCAGGCCATGACCGACCTCGAATTCGTGGGCGTCAACGAGATCACCGTCGACGACGTCCTGAATTCCCGCATGATCGCCGACCCGCTCCACCTGCTCGATTGCTGCATGGTGTCCGATGGCGGCGGCGCCGTGGTGATCGCCGCTCCGGAGGTGGCCCGGGATTGCCGCAAGAAGCCGGTCTGGATCATCGGCGCCGGCGAGGCCACCAGTTACTCCGAAAACGGCAGCGATATCACCGTCAGCGCCGCAGCGCAGTCCGGTCCCCGCGCCTGGGCCGAGGCCGACGTCCGGCCCGACGAGATCGACGTCGCGATGATCTACGACTCGTTCACCATCACCGTCCTGGTGATGCTGGAAGACCTCGGCTTCTGCAAAAAGGGCGAAGGCGGCGCCTTCGTCTCGGAGCAGCGCCTCCGCTTCGATAGCCCGCTCAAGCCGGCCCTGAACACCGACGGCGGCGGCCTCAGCTCGAACCACCCGGGCATGCGCGGCATCTTCCTGCTCATCGAGTCCACCCGACAGCTTCGCGGGGAGTCGACCTCCCAGGTCAAGGATGCCCGCCTCGCCGTTGCCCATGGCAACGGCGGCATGCTCGCCACCAGCCACACCGGCGGCACGATCGTACTCGCGAGGGATTGACCATGGACCGGCCACAGCCACGCTTCCCTGAACCCGATACCCAGCCCTTCTGGGAGGCAACCAAAGAGCACCGCCTCCTCTACCAGGTCGACCGCGACACCGGCGACGTGGTCTTCTTCCCGCGCCGCCATAACCCGAAGAACGGCTCTTCGAACCTCGAATGGCGCGAGTCGAAGGGCGAGGGCACGGTCTACACCTTCAGCGTCGTCCGCCTCAATCGGCACCCGGCGTTCGCCAACCTCGGCCCGTACGCCGTTGCCTACGTCGACCTCGACGAGGGCTTCCGCATGCTGACCAACATCGTTGGCGTGGAAGACCCCACGAAGGACATCTACATCGGCCAGCGTGTCCGCGTCACCTGGCTCGACCAGTCGACCGGCATCTCCATCCCGGTTTTCACGCCGATCTGATGCGAAGGGGCCCGGCCGGGAGGCCGGGCCCCATTTCCGCCGTCGTGTACCTCCAGCCTCAGGCGCGGACGCGCTGCAGGATCGACTGGATGTCGATGAAGCGGTCCGCGGCCTGGCGCAGGTTCGATGCCGTGCTCGAACCGACCGAGACGACCTCGACCCGCACGCCCTTGGACTGGATCACTTCGACAAGCCGCTGGAAGTCCCCGTCGCCGGAGACGAGCACGACCACGTCGAGGCGGTCGAGCATCTCGAGGATGTCGAGCGCCATCTCAATATCGACGTTCGCCTTGATCGTCCCGTCCGAGAACCGCCGCAGCGGCTTGGTCACCACCCGGTACCCCTTCTCGAGGAACGGCTCGGCGAAGCGCTGAGTTTCGAGGCTCACTCCCGGGTCGTCGTGGACTGGCGAGTAGGCCACCGCCCGCACCAGCTGCCGGCCCTCGGTCAGGTAGTCGAGCATCTTCTTCCAGTCGACCCGGTGACGGAGGCGGTCGCACGCGAGCTCAATGTTCGCAGCATCGACGAACACGCCGACCCGCGCCAGGGCGGGCGGCTGGCTCGCCGCCGGGGCTTGGGCGCTCGCCTGCGCCACCTTGCGCGCCAGCTCTTCCTGGACACGCACCAGCTGGGCAATCTGCGCGGCCTGCACCTCGAGCGTCCGCGTCAGGCTGGCCAGCTCCGCCGTGAGCACGGCCACCTGCCGTTCGGCGGGCACTGCCGGCGCGGGCCTCGTGCGTTCAGCGGGCACAGGGGGCTCGGCGACTGCCGCCGGACTGGCGTCGGGCTTCGGTTCCGCTTCCCGGGCTGCCCGCGCTGGACCGCGCCGCGGCGAGCGGTCACCCGGCCGGGTCTGCGCTGCTGGCGGAGGAGCGGCCGCGGCGCTCTCGGGCTCCGCCGGGGGTTCAGGCTGGGCCGCGATCGCCGCGACCCGCGATCTCCGCCGACGTGCTGGTGCCGGCTCCGGGGCGGGTGCGGATTCAGCGGCCGGTGCCGTCTCAGGAACGGTCGAATCCTCCGCAGCTGTCGTGGATTCGGTTTCCGGGGCGGCCCGCCGCGGGCTGCGGCGGCGCCGCGGGCGCGGGTCGTCAAGCGCTTCTGGCGCCGGCTCCGGCGGCGCCGGGGTGGGTTCAGTCACTGGTGCGGCAGGACGTTCCCGCCGCGGAAAGATGTTCAAGACCATGCGTAGGTTTGCGGGTTACCCGCCCATCCTTTGCAGAACACTGATCCGGGCCGCAATGTTGCGTGCGATCCGGTCGATGGCCCTCGCTGATTCCGATTCGGGGGCGCCGTAGACGATCGGGACGCCTTTATCGGCGCCCTCGCGAACGGCCGGCTCGATCGGAATTTCGCCGAGGAAGTCGATGCCCAGTTCATCGGCCGCCTGGCGCGCCCCGCCGTGGCCGAAAATGTCGTACCGCTTGCCGGTGTCCGGCGCGATGAAGTAGCTCAGGTTCTCGATCATCCCGAAGACCGGCACGCCCAGCTTCTCGAACATCGCCACCGCCTTCATCGCATCCTCCACCGAGACCTCCTGCGGGCTCGAGACGATCACCACGCCGGTGATGGGCGCATCCTGGGCCATGCTCATCGAGGCGTCGCTCGTGCCCGGCGGCAGGTCGATGACCAGGTAGTCGATCTCGCCCCAGGGCACATCGTGGAGCAGCTGGCGCACCGCGCTGCCGATCATCGGCCCGCGCCAGACCACCGGAGTCCCCCTGGGCAGCAGGAACCCGATGGAGATGACGCGAACCCCATACCGTTCGACCGGCTTCAGCCCCTCGCTCGAACCCGCCTGCAGCCCGGCGGGCAGCCCGAACATGGTCGGCAGGTTTGGCCCGGTAATATCGGCGTCGACCAGGCCGACGCTCGCGCCCGCCTTCGCCAGCGCCACCGCGATGTTCGAGGCCACGGTCGATTTGCCGACACCGCCCTTGTTCGAAGCCACCGCGATGATGTTGCGCACGCCCGGGATCGGCTTCTGCCCCTCGCGCGGGTTCGAAGCCCGTACCTGGGCGCCCCAGGTGATCTCCACGTCGCCGACGCCGGGAACGCTCGAAAGCGCTGCGCGGACGTCGCGGTCGATGGTCTCGCGCAGGGGACACGCCGGCGTGGTCAGTTCGACGGTGAGCCGGACCGTCGAGCCGTCCACCTCGAGGTCCTTCACCATGCCGAGCCTCACGATCGAGGCATGGAGCTCCGGGTCCTGGACCCCGTCGAGGGCCGCCAGGACCGCGTCACGTTCAACTGCAGGTGCTGAAGTCATCTGCGGGGTGCCTTTCTGAGCGCCTGGCCCACTGGTTTCGCGCACCGCCATCCCTCTCGCCGGGCCGCTGCCAGCCGCCACGACCGATCGTACCGGGTTTCTCGACCGCGGCCAAACCGGTTTACCGCGCATTTCGGCAGGTGCGCCTAGCTTGGTTTCGCGCCCCCGGCCGGTGGTATACTCTGGATTACCGACCGGTAAGCCTCACGACGGAGTACCCATGACAGAAGCGCAATCCACCACCGCGGCGGCCGGACAGGCCCTCTGCCGCCACCACTGGGTCATCGAGACCCCCAATGGCGCGGTCAGCAGCGGCCGCTGCAAGCGCTGCGGCCTCGTCCGCGACTTCCGCAACTCCTCGGAAGACCCGATGTGGGACAGCGACAGCTTCAGCCTGAACGGCTCGCGCTTCCGCGGCCGCCGAAGCGATTCCTGACGTTCCCCGAGCCCTTCATCGCGAACGGCCGGCGCCCGCCGGCCGTTCGTCACTTCACTGTACACTTGCCTCGTGCCCGCTGACCTTTCCGTCGACCTCGCGCCCGGCAGCAAACGCAGCCTTGTCCTCCGCAACCCGGTCATGCCGGCAAGCGGCACCTTCAGCTGGGGGTTCGAATTCGCCCGCGAGTTCGACATCAACCGTCTCGGCGCCGTCGTTTCGAAGGGCGT
Source organism: Tepidiforma sp. (assembly GCF_034433535.1). Lineage (GTDB taxonomy): Bacteria > Chloroflexota > Dehalococcoidia > Tepidiformales > Tepidiformaceae > Tepidiforma. The sequence goes on along the minus strand of NZ_DAOUAO010000122.1, from coordinate 43,617 downwards.
CACGATGGAGCCCCGGGCCGGCAACCGCCAGCCGCGTGTCGCCGAGACGCCCGCCGGCATGCTCAACTCGATCGGCCTCCAGAACGTGGGTATCCGCAGCTGCATCGAGGAGCTCGCCCCCGTGTGGGCGACCTGGGACACGCCGGTCATCGTCAATATTGCCGCCGACACGGTCGACGAGTTCGGCGAGATGGCCAGCATGCTCGATGGCGTGCCCGGCATCGCAGCGCTCGAGCTGAACATTAGCTGCCCCAATGTCGATACCGGCGGCATGGAGATCGGCCAGAGCGTCGAAGCCTCCGCGCGAGCCACCCGCGCCGCCGTCCGCAACACCGACCTGCCGGTGATCGTTAAACTCACCCCGAACGTGACCGACCCCGTGGCCCTCGCGCTCGCCTGCGAGGAGGAGGGCGCCGCTGCAATCTGCGCCATCAACACGGTCCTCGGCATGAAAATCGATATCCGCCGCCGCCGCCCCGTCCTGCCGCGCGCCCGCGGCGGTCTCTCCGGCCCGGCGATTCGCCCCATCGCCCTCCGCATCGTGTACGACGTGGCGGCGGCAGTGCGCATCCCGGTCATCGGCTGCGGCGGAATCGCCACCGCCGAAGATGCGCTCGAATTCCTCATGGCCGGGGCCAGCGCGGTGCAGGTCGGCACCGCCACCTTCGCCAATCCCCGTGCGCTGCTCGACGTGCTCGAAGGTATCGAGACCTGGTGCGATGCCGAGGGCGTGGCCCGCATCACCGAGATCATCGGCTGCGCCCGCCCGGCCCCGGTTGCCTGACGCCATGCGTGCGATGCGCGTCCTCCAGCCCGCCCCGGCCCCGCAACGCCCGCTGGCACTGCAGGACCTCCCCGTTCCGTCGCCCGGGCCGGGCGAACTCCTGCTAAGGCTCACCGCCTGCGGTGTCTGCCGCACCGACCTCCAGCTCGCCGAGGGCGACCTCCCCGCACGCCGTCTGCCGATCACGCCGGGCCACCAGGCCGTCGGTGTCGTCGAGCAGGTCGGGGACGGCGTGGCCGGCTGGCGCCCCGGCGACCGCGCGGGAGTGGCCTGGCTGGCAGGCGCCTGCGGTGTCTGTCGGCGCTGCAAGGCCGGGCGCGAAAACCTCTGCGAATCCGCTGAATTCACCGGGTGGGACCGCGATGGCGGGTACGCCGACTACCTCGTTGCCCGCGCCGACTTCGCCTTCCCGCTCCCCGCCGGCTTCTCCGACCTGGATGCTGCCCCGCTCCTCTGCGGCGGGGTGATCGGCTACCGCTCGCTGCGCATCAGCGGCATCCAGCCGGGCGGCCGGCTCGGCCTCTACGGGTTCGGCGCATCCGCCTCCCTCGCCATCCAGGTCGCCGCCGCCTGGGGCTGCGAGGTCTACGTGGTGACCCGCTCCACCCATGAGCAGGAGCGGGCCCTGCGGCTGGGCGCGGCCTGGGCTGGCGGCTACGACACGGCCCCGCCGGTCCCCCTCGATGCAGCGGTCACCTTCGCCCCGGCGGGCGACGTGGTGCTCCACGCGCTGCGGGCGGTCGACCGCGGCGGCACGGTCGCCATCAACGCTATCCACCTCGACGGCATCCCGGCCTTCCCCTACGAAGACCTCTGGTGGGAGCGTTCGCTCCGAAGTGTGGCCAACTTCACCCGCCAGGACGCCCGCGAGTTCCTGCAGCTCGCCGCCGACATCCCGATTCGCACCGAGTACGACCTCTACCCGCTCGAAGCCGCGAACGAGGCCCTGCTGGCCCTTGCCGAAGGACGGGTCAACGGCGCCGCCGTCCTCGACCTCACTGGTTCGGTTGGCCCGCGCGCGTAACAATTCCCCCGTGACGTACCGGGTTGGCATCATCAACGTGACCGGCTATGCCGGGCTCGAGGCAGCTCGCCTCCTCTGGAACCATCCCCACGCGAAGCTCGTCGCAGCGACCGGTCGCTCCCTGGCCGGTCAGCGTCTCGGCGACGCCTTCCCGTCGCTGGGGATCTACGGCGACTTCCCCATTACCGAGACCATCGACCAGGACGTCGATGTCGTCTTCTCGTCGCTCCCGACGGCCGAAAGCGCGAAGGCCTGCGCCCCGTTCGTGCGGGCGGGCGTGCGCGTCATCGATATCGCCGCCGATTTTCGCCTCAAGGCGCCCGGCGCGTTCGAGCAGTGGATTGGCGGCGGCCAGCCGCACCCCGCGCCCGACCTCCTCGCCGAGGCGGTGTACGGCCTGCCCGAGCTGAACCGCGACGCCATCGCCAGCGCGCGGCTCGTCGCGAATCCCGGCTGCTACCCGGCGACGGCCATCCTGGCCCTCGCCCCGGCCGTCCGTGCTGGCATCATCGGGGAGCCCATCGTCGTCGATGCCAAGTCCGGCATCTCCGGCGCCGGCCGCGGCGGCGGCGCCGGGTTCGGCTACAGCGAAGTCAACGAGGACGTCTCCGCCTACAAGATCGCGAACCACAACCACCAGCCGGAGATCGCCCAGGAGCTGGGCAACCTCCGCGGCGGGGTGCCCCTGCGGGTGAGCTTCGTGCCCCACCTCGTGCCGATGACGCGCGGCATCCATGCCACCTGCTACGCCCCGCTCACCCGCGAGGTTTCCCAGGATGAGGTGCGGGCACTCTACCGCGACTTCTACGCGGGCGCACCGTTCACACGGGTCTCCGACACGCCGCCCCACACCAAACACACCCTCGGGACGAACATCTGCATCGTGCACCCCGTGGTCGACGCCCGGAACGGGCTCCTTGTCGTCGCCGGCGTGCTCGATAACCTCGGCAAGGGGGCGGCCGGCCAGGCGATAGAGAACATGAACCTCATGCTCGGCCTCGATCAGGCTGCCGGTCTCAACCTCCCGGCGGTGTACCCCTGATGCGCATCGACCCCGAAGGCCACGTTACCACGCCCCGGGGCTTCCGCGCCGGCGCTACCTACGCCGGCGTGAAGACCTACGGGGAAGGCAAGCTCGACCTCGCGGTCCTGGTTTCCGACGCCCCGTGCTCCGCGGCGGCGGTCTACACGCGCAGCCGGCTCCATGCGCCCTCCATCGATATCAACCGGGAAAAGTTGGCGCATCGGCCGGCCCGGGGTGTCGTCGTCAACGCCGGGGTCGCCAACGCCAGCACCGGCGAACGCGGCAAGCGGGATGGCTACGAGCTTGCACGGCTTGCCGCGGTCCATGCCGGCATCGCGCCCGAGGAAATGCTGGTCTGCAGCACGGGGGTGATCGGCCACTACCTCCCGATGGACCGGCTCGCATCCGCCATGCCCGCCATCGAGCTTTCCGCCGATGGCGGCCCCGCCTTCGCGCGCGCGATCATGACCACCGACACCCGGCCGAAGATGGGCGCTGTCCGCTTCGGGCCATACCACCTCGGCGGCTGCTGCAAGGGCTCCGGGATGATCCATCCCAACATGGCGACCATGCTTGCCTTCCTGGCGACCGATGCGCCGGTCGAGCAGGCGCTGCTCCAGCGGGCGCTCTCGGCCGTGGTAGATGAGTCCTTCAACCTCGTCTCCGTGGACGGCGATACCAGCCCGAGCGACACCGTCCTCCTCTTCGCCAACGGTGCCGCCGGTGGCGACCGCGTCGATGCGCACCACCCCCTCGCGGGCGACTTTGTCGCCGCCCTGCGGGCACTCTGTGTGCATCTTGCCCGCGAAATTGCCCGCGACGGCGAAGGCGCCACAAAACTCATCGAGTTCACTGTCAGCGGTGCCGCGACCGCCGACGATGCGCGCGCGCTGGTCCGCCAGCTTTCGACCTCGTACCTTCTCAAGTCGGCGATCCACGGCGCCGACCCCAACTGGGGCCGGGTCGCAGCGGTTGTGGGTCGTTCCGGTGTCGAGCTCGATGAGTCAGCGGTGACTATCGACCTTTGCGGTACGCGCGTGTTCGAAGCCGGACGCCCGACGGAATTCGACCCCATCGAGCTCTCCCGCCGGCTGCACCGGGCCGAAGTCAGTGTCGCCGTCCACCTCGGCGTTGGAACTGCGGCAGCCACCGGCTGGGGTTGCGACCTTTCCGCCGAATACGTCTCCATCAACGCGGACTACCACACATGAACGGGCCGATGGTCATCAAAATCGGGGGCAGCACCCTCGGGTCGGCCGACACCACCTTCGCGGACGTGGCCGCGTTCGCGAACGCCGGCGATATCCCGGTCGTGGTGCACGGGGGCGGCGCTGAAGCGAGCCGCTGGCTGGAGGCGATGCACATCCCCTCGCGCTTCGAGCGGGGTCTCCGCGTGACCGATGCCGCGGTCCTGCCGGTCGTCGTTGCCGTGTTTGCCGGCCTCGTGAACAAGCGAATCGTTGCCGCCATCAACGCGGCCGGGGCGCGCGCCCTCGGCTTTTGCGGCGCCGATGGCCGGGTGCTCGAATGCCGCATCGCCCATCCCGACCTTGGCTTCGTCGGCGAACCGGTTGCCGTCAACCCCGCGCCGATAGAGGCCCTCCGGGTCGCCGGCGTGGTGCCCGTCATCGGTCCCATCGGCTGCGTGCCTGCACCCGGCGCCGACCAGCTCGTCAACGTCAACGCCGATACGGTCGCGGGAAATATCGCCGCGGCCGTCGGCGCGCGCCGGCTCGTGTTCCTCACCGACGTCGATGGCGTGCGCGGGCCCGACGGCGAACGCATCCCGGACCTCACTGCCGCCCGAGCCCGCCAGCTCATCTCCGACGGCACCATATCCGGCGGCATGATCCCCAAGGTCGAAGCCTGCCTGCACGCTCTCGCGCTGGGCATCGAAGTCCAGATCGTCGACGGCCGGGTACCGGGCGCGCTGCGCCAGCTCGATGGCAGCGGCACCGTTTTTCGGCCCTGACCCCACCACATGTTAACCGCGACACGCTATCCTCTGCGGAGGATGGGCTGCAGGTGCGCCGGTGACAACACGTGACAGGTTTGACCCAGAAACCCTGGAGGCAGCCGCCCCGGCGCCGATCCCCGGGGGCTGGGATCTTGAGGACCCCGCGCTGTATCTCAACCGCGAGCTGAGCTGGCTCGAATTCAACCAGCGCGTCCTCGCCGAAGCCGAAGACCCGCGCAACCCGCTCCTCGAGCGCGTCAAGTTCGTCGCTATCACCGCTTCGAACCTCGACGAGTTCTTCGCCAAGCGGGTCGGCTGGCTCAAGCGCATGCTGGCCACTGATGCACGCGCGCAGACCGTGGATGGCCGCACGATCGCCGAGCAGTACGGCCTGGTCGTCGAACGCTGCCACCGGATGCGGCGCGATACCGAGCGCGCCTGGTCGGCGGTTCTCCTGCCGCTCCTCGCCGAACGGGGTATCCGCATCGTCCGTTTTGCCGACCTCGACCCCGCGTCCCGCGAACGCCTGCGCGAGTATTTCGAGCGCTCGATCTTCCCGGTGCTGACTCCGCTGGTGGTCGACCCGGCCCACCCCTTCCCGTTCATCTCGAGCGGTTCGCTGTCACTCGCCCTCAACGTGCGGCACCCCCACACCGGCCAGGACCGCTTTGCGCGTGTTAAGGTCCCGCCGAACCGGCCGCGGTTCGTCGATGCCGGCGACCTGCGCTTCGTGCTGCTCGAAGACCTGATCGCCGCGCACTGCGACCTCCTCTTCCCCGGCATGGAGGTCACCGAGTGGCACGAGCTCCGCGTGCTTCGCAGCGCCGAAACCGGCACGCCCGGCGAAGAAGCCGATGACCTGCTCGAGCTCATCGAGAGCGCCCTCCGCCGGCGGAGACTGGCCGAGGCCGTCTCGGTCGAAATCACCGGTTCGCTGCCGCCCGCGCGGATGGAGCTGCTGCTCGAAGAGCTGCAGGTGGCCGAATCCGATGTCTACCAGTCGGCCGGGCCGCTTGGCCTCCAGGATTTGATGCAGCTCGCCAGCCTCGAACTGCCGGAGCTGCGCGACCCGCCGTTCACGCCCGCTGTTCCGTCCGCGTTCGCCGCCTCCGGCGATGCGCCCACCCTGTTCGCCGCCATCCGCGAACGTGACTTGCTCGTGCACCACCCCTACGAGTCCTTCGACGAAACCGTCGCGCGCTTCGTCGAAGAAGCGTCCGAGGACCCGGCGGTGCTCGCCATTAAGGCAACGATGTATCGCACTTCGCCGGATTCCCCGATCCTCGAGGCTCTGATCGGCGCGGCCGGTCGCGGAAAGCAGGTGGCGGTGCTCGTGGAGCTTACGGCCCGCTTCGACGAAGCGAACAACATCCTCTGGGCGCGCAAGCTCGAATCGGCGGGTGTGCACGTCGCGTACGGGCAGCCCGACTTGAAAATTCACTCGAAAATCTGCCTGGTCGTCCGGGAAGAGGCCAACGGGGTCACGATGTACGCTCACATCGGCACCGGGAACTACAACTCGCGCACCGCCCGCGTCTACACCGACCTGGGCCTCTTCACGGCAGACCCCGGCATCTGCGGCGAAATCCTCCAAATTTTCAACCTGCTCACCGGCTTCGGTGAGCGGGTCGAAACGCGCGAGGTGCTCTCGGCCCCGGTGACGCTCCGCGCCGGCATCACCGAACGCATCCGCCGCGAGATCGAGCACGCGAGCGCCGGGCGGTCCGCCCGGCTCATCTTCAAGATGAACGCCCTGGAAGACTTGGAGAGCACCCGTCTCCTCTACGAAGCAGCACAGGCCGGCGTCGCCGTCGACCTCATCATCCGCGGCATCTGTCGCCTCCGCCCCGGGTTGCCCGGACTTTCCGAAAACGTCCGGGTGGTGAGCGTCATCGGCCGCTTCCTCGAACACGCCCGGGTCTACTATTTCCATAACGACGGCAATCCGGAGTTCTTCATCGGCAGCGCCGACCTCATGAAGCGCAACCTCGATGAACGCATCGAAGTGCTCGCGCCCGTGCGCGCCCCGGAACTCCGCGAGCGGCTGCTCGACCTGCTCGAGCTCCAGCTCAACGACCGCCGCCAGGGCTGGCGCCTGGTCGATTCGACCTGGCACCGCGACCCGGCCATCGACGCCCCCGGCTCGCAGGCCGTGCTCCTCCAGCGTGCCCCCTTCTCCTGAGCCGCCGAACGGTGCGGTTCTCTCCGTCGCACTTCCGCCGTACGATGGCGCTTCAGGAGGAACCCGCATGACCGACTGGATCGCCGAAGAGCACCGTTACCTGTTCCAGAACTACGGCCGCCAGCCGGTCGTCATTGAACGCGGGCAGGGCACCCGCTGCTGGGACACCGAAGGCAACGAGTACCTCGATTTCGTTGGCGGTGTGGCGGTCAACATCCTCGGGCACAGCCACCCGGCGGTGGTCCGTGCCCTCTCCGAGCAGGCCGCCACGCTCATGCATACCTCGAACCTCTTTTACTCCCGCCCGATGATCGAGCTCGCCCGCGTCCTCGTCGAACAGTCGGGGCTCGACCGCGCGTTCTTTTGCAACTCCGGCACTGAAGCGGTCGAGGCGGCCATCAAGCTCGCCCGTCGCTGGGGCCGGGATGTCAAACACGGCGCCTTCGAAATCATCACCACGGTCGACGGGTTCCACGGCCGCACCATGGGCTCGCTTTCGGCCACCGGCAACAGCCGCTACCGTGAGCCCTTCGAGCCCCTGGTCCCGGGGTTCGTCATCGTGCCCTGGAACAACCTCGAGGCCGTTCGCGCCGCCACCAGCGAGCGCACCGTCGCCGTCATGGTCGAACCCATCCAGGGCGAAGGCGGCGTCAACATGCCAGAGCCCGGCTATCTGGCGGGCCTCCGGCAGTGGTGCGATGAGCGCGGCCTGCTGCTGATCTTCGACGAGGTGCAGACCGGCATCGGTCGCACCGGCACCCTGTTCGCATTCCAGCACGAGGGCATCCGCCCGGACATCATGACCCTGGCCAAGGGCCTCGCGGCGGGCGTGCCCATCGGTGCCATCCTCGCCCGCGACGAGATCGCTGCCCACTTCGTGAAAGGCGACCACGGCAGCACCTTCGGCGGCAACGCGCTCGCCTGCGCTGCCGCGCTGGCCACTCTCCGGGAGGTGCTTGCTCCCGGGTTCCTCGAGCGCACGCGCGAGGCTTCTGAGCGCCTCATCTCACGCCTTCGCGCCATCGAGGACCGGCACGGGCTCGTGACCGGGGTCCGCGGTCGCGGCATGCTGCTGGCCGTCGGACTCGCCGCCGACGTCTCCGCCGACGTGGTCGAACAGGCGCGGCGCCGCGGCCTGCTGGTCAACAACGTGCGCCCCAACGCCATCCGCCTCATGCCGCCGCTCAACGTCTCGGACGACGAGATCGACCGCGCCAGCGACATCCTCGAAGCCGCGATTGCCGCCGTCGAATCGGCGGGAGGGAAGTAGCGGCGGGGCGCGAAAGGAGCGTTGCGATGTGGGTGGTGTTCCTCCTCACCCTGCTGGGCAGCGTCCTGGCGACGTGGGTCGGCTGGCGCGGCTGGCAGGAGCGGCTGCCCCGGCAGCACATCGCCGGCATTCGCACCCCGTACACCCTTTCCAGCGACGAACGGTGGCGCGCGGTGCACCGCTTCGGTGCCCCCTACCTCATCTTTGGCGGCGTTGCGGTCGCCGCCGGCTCCCTCGCGCTCCTGCCGTTCGCTATCGCCGGCCGCCTGCCGGGTACCTTCTCCGCTGGTGCGGCACTCGCGATGGCCATCGTGATGGTTACTGCCGCACTGGCTGCCTGGCAGCTGGGCGTCCGGTCGGCGCGCGCCTCGCTGGGCGAGTAGCAGCCGATTTCCCCAGCCGGCCCGTCAGGGGATACTGAGCGCAGAAGCATCGCCCCGGGAGCAGCCGTGCCGAAACTCGTCCTCGCCTACTCCGGTGGTCTCGATACCACCACCGCCATCAAGTGGCTCACCGTCGAACAGGGCTACGAAGTCATTGCCCTGAACATCGATGTCGGGCGCAGCCGCGAGCAGCCTGTGGTCGAATCGCGCGGGCTCGCGGCCGGCGCCGTCAAGGTTCGCGTCATCGATGCCCGCGAGGACTTCCTGCGCTACTTCGCCTTCCCGGCCCTGGCCGCCGGCGCGGTCTACCAGGACCAGTACCCCCTTGCCACGGCCCTCGCCCGTCCGTTGATGGCCAAGCTCCTCGTGGATGTTGCCCACGAGGAAGGTGCCACCGCGGTCGCCCACGGCTGCACCGGCAAAGGCAACGACCAGGTCCGCTTCGATGTCGGCATCCAAACGCTCGACCCCACCCTGAAAATCGTCGCGCCGACGCGCGAAAACGCGATGCCCCGTGACTACCAGATCGAGTACCTCCAGAAGCACGGGGTCGATATCCCCTGGGGTGAAAAAGGTCCCTTCTCCATCGACGAGAACCTCTGGGGCCGCAGCGCCGAGGCCGGCGTCCTGGAAGACCCGTGGCTCGAACCGCCGCGCGAGGCCTATGAATGGACCCGCGACCCGGAGGAAGCCCCTTCGACGCCGCAGTACGTCGAAATCGAGTTCGAGCACGGTATCCCCGTTCGGCTCGACGGGGAGGAGCCGGGGCCGGTCCAGCTCGTTGAACGGCTGAACGAACTCGGCGGCCTGCACGGCGTGGGCCGCATCGACCATGTCGAGGACCGGCTGGTCGGGATCAAGAGCCGCGAAATCTACGAGGCGCCGGCGGCGGTCATCCTGCACGCGGCCCACGCCGCCCTCGAGTCGCTCACGCTTTCGAAGCAGCAGCTCCGCCTCAAGAAACAGATCGCCACCGAATACGCCGAAATCATCTACAACGGCCTCTGGTTCAGCGCGCACCACCAGGACCTGGCCGCCTACGTCGCCAGCACCCAGCGCCACGTGACCGGCACCGTCCGGGTGAAGCTCCACCGGGGCAAGGCCACCGTGGTCGGTCGGAAGGCGCCACGCTCCCTGTACGACCGCGGACTGGCCACCTATGATCGCGGCGACACGTACGACCAGTCGGCGGCGGTCGGCTTCATCAACATCTGGGGCCTGCAGACCCGAACCCAGGTCCGCACCCAGCTCCTCGCCGACCTGCCCGCCGCCCTCCGCATTGCAACCCCGAACCAGGACTGAAACGGAGTACCGCCATGGCCACTGCCACCGCGACGGAAGGCCACATCAGCTACGAGGGTCCAAGCCCCGATACCGAGTTCCTCGGCTATTCGCAGGGCAATTTCCTTGTGACGGTTCCCGGCTGGAAGGCCCGCGAGGTGGCCGTGCTGCTCAATGCCCCCGCAGCCCGGCGGCTGATCGGCGAACTCGGCCTCGAGGATTCGCCCGAGACGCGGGACCACCTCACCCGGCTGGTCGGCGAAGCGTGGCTCCGCCGCGTGGTCGCCGGGGCTGCACCGTTCGAGTCGTTCGTCACTGTCTCGAACGGGTTTCTCGATGAGCATCCCGACCTCCTCGCCGAGGTCCGCGCCGCGGTGACCTCGGCCTGACCGCCATGACGGAGTGGTGGCGCGAGTCGGTCGTCTACCAGGTCTACCCGCGGAGCTTCCAGGACTCCAACGGCGACGGCATTGGTGACCTCGAGGGCATCATCTCCCGCCTGGACTACCTCAACGACGGCACACCCCGCTCCCTCGGCGTCGATGCGATCTGGCTTTCGCCCACGTTCCCCTCGCCGATGGCCGACTTCGGCTACGACGTCGCCGACTACTGCGACGTGCACCCCGATTTCGGCACGCTGGCCACCATGGACCGGCTCGTCACGGAGGCCCATCGGCGCGGTATCCGTGTCCTGCTCGACTGGGTTCCCAACCACACCAGCGACCGGCACCCGTGGTTCCTCGAGTCGCGCAGCTCCCGCGACAACCCCCGCCGTGACTGGTACGTCTGGCGCGACCCGGCGCCGGATGGCGGCCCGCCCAACAACTGGCTCTCGGTCTTCGGCGGCCCCGCCTGGACTTTCGACCCGGCAACCGGCCAGTACTACCTCCACTCCTTCCTGAAAGAACAGCCCGACCTGAACTGGCGCAACCCGGACGTCGAGCGGGCGATGCTCGATACCTTGCGCTTCTGGTTCGAGCGCGGCATCGATGGATTCCGCATCGACGTGATCGGCCGCATCCTCAAGCACCCCGAGCTGCCCGACAACCCGGAGAACCCGGAGTGGCGCCCCGGCGACCGCGAGCGGTTTCGCCAGCTCTCGGTGTACAACCACAACTACCCCGACGTTTTCGATGCGGTGAAGCGCATCCGCCGGGTCTTCGACGCCTACGAGGGCCGGGTCGCGGTGGGCGAGGTCTTCGGCACGCCCGAGGAGATCGCCCGGTTCTACGGGGAACCCGGTGAGCCCGGCCTGCACCTTGCCTTCAACTTCCACTTCATCCACGAGCGCGGGCACGAAATCACGCCCTGGCAGGCGCCGGTGCTCCGCCGCATCATCGCGGCCGCTGAGGCCACGGTGCCGGCCTTCAGCCAGCCCTGCTACGCCCTCAACAACCACGACCGGTCCCGCTTCGTCACACGTCATAACCATGACGGGCTCGGCGCCGTGCGCGCCCGCGCCGCAGCGCTGCTGCTGCTCGGCCTTCGCGCCACGCCGTTCGTCTACTACGGCGAGGAGATCGGCATGGCCGATGTCGACATCTCGCCCGAGCGCCAGCAGGACCCTGCCCGCTTTCGCTCTATCGGGCGCGACCCGGAACGCACCCCCATGCAGTGGGATGCTTCGCCCGGCCGGGGCTTCACCACCGGCGAGCCCTGGCTCCCATTCGGCCCGCTTTCGCCCAATGTCGCCGAACAGGATGGCGATCCGGGCTCGCTGCTCTCGCTCTACCGCGACGCGATCTGGACCCGCAAGGCGCAGCCGTCCCTCCATCGCGGGCGGCTCGAGGAGCTGCGCTGCGATGATCGCGTGGTCGGCTGGGTGCGCCGCGCCGAAGGTTCATCCCCGGTGTTGGTCGCCATCAACACTTCATCGGAGCCTGCCATTGTGTCGCTGCCGTTCGATGCCGGGACGGTGCTCATCTGCACCGAGCGGGGTCGCGATGGGCAAACCGTGAGGGCTGCCCTCGAACTCCCGCCGCTGGGCGCCGCCTGGGTCCAGGCCTCGGCCTAAGACCCGGTCTGCTATCCTCCAGCCATGACGGAGCCACGCCGCCGGATCCTCATCAGGGGCGAATCAGCCGGTGCAACGGAACGCGACAGCGACGAACGGCCCGCGCCGGCACCTGCACGCTGCGACTGCCCGCTCCTCGACCCGGACGAGTGGCACGAAGTCGAGAGCGACTGGTCCGATATCGCCTTTCTCAAAACGATGGTGACTGCGGTCGCCGGCGTGCCGGTGGGCTTCGATACCGCCCGTGCGGCACTCAAGGCGGCCGCTGCTGAACGCGGCATCGCCCTCCCCGGGGACGAGCAGCCGATGCTGCTGATCGGCGAAGGGCGCTTCCGGCGCCCCCTGCTCCTCGAGGTCGAGGCCGACCCGGGCGCCCGCGATGCCGACCTCTATCGGCCGGGCGGCTTTGCCTTCAGCCGCCTCGTGGAAGCGCCCTGGGGCGAGCTGGGCAAGGCCGCTCGCCAGCTCGAAGCCGACGCAGCCGCGCGGTACGGCCGCAAGCCCGACGCACTCTACGCGTGGTACCTCACCTGCGGTGTCTGCTCGCGCGACCGGAATTTCGAAACCCTCCTGCTCGCGCACTACCGCGCATGAGCGCCGCCGACCAGGTCGAACTCTACCTGCGCGTGCTTCTGGCCTTTGCGCTTGGCGGAGCCGTCGGCCTGGAACGCGAATATCGCGGCCACGAAGCCGGCATCCGCACTAACGCGCTGGTCTGCGCCGGGGCCGCCATGTTCGGCTCGATCTCGCTGCTGCTGGGTGATGACCGCGTCGCTGCCGCCGTGGTGCAGGGCATCGGGTTCCTCGGCGCCGGCATCGTCTTCCAGCGCCAGGGCACCGTCCGCGGTGTGACCACGGCCGCCACGGTTTGGGTGATGACCGCCATCGGCCTGGCCGTCGCCAGCAGGCTCTATCTGCTCGCGGTGCTCGTTGCCGCAACCACCATCGTCCTGCTCGAACTCGCGCCAGCCAGCGATTGGGTCCTCCGGACCGGGCGCCGGAGGCGGGCGCGCCGGCCTAAGCGGGCCGCTCCTGACGCTCAGGAGGGCGGCGGACTATCATGAGCGGCACAATGCGCGCCGTTCGGCGCACTGCCCGTGCCGGAGCGGCCCGGGCGACCACCTGATCAACCCCGTTCCCCTCCCGGAGCACGTCATGCCCGACCGTTATGACCCGTCCGTGATCGAACCGAAGTGGCGCGAGCGCTGGCTCGCCGACCGCCTCTACCACGCTCCGGACGACGACCCGCGGCCGAAATGGTACGCGCTCACCATGTTCCCGTACCCCTCCGGCGATCTCCACACGGGCCACTGGTACGCCATGGCCCCCTCCGATGCGGCCGCGCGCTACCGCCGCATGCAGGGCTACAACGTCCTCTTCCCGATGGGCTTCGATGCCTTCGGACTCCCCGCCGAAAACGCCGCCATCAAACGCGGCGTCGACCCGAAGGCGTGGACCTACGCCAACATCGAACGCATGCGCGGGCAGCTCCGCCTGATGGGGGCCGGCTTCGACTGGGACCGCGAAGTCATCACCAGCGACCCCGAATACTACAAATGGACCCAGTGGTGGTTCCTCAAGTTCTACGAAAAGGGCCTCGCCTACCGCGCCGAGGCAGCCGCCAACTGGTGCCCGGGCTGCCAGACCGTGCTCGCCAACGAGCAGGTCATCGACGGCCGCTGCGAACGCTCCGATGACATCGTCGAGCGCCGCTTCCTTACCCAGTGGTTCTTCCGTATCACGGCCTACGCCGAGGAGCTCTTGAAATTCGACGGCATCGACTGGCCCGAGCGCATCAAGGTGATGCAGACCAACTGGATCGGCCGCTCCGAAGGCGCCACCCTCCGCTTCCCGGTCGACGTCCCGGGCATCGACGAGCCCATCAGCGTCTTCACGACCCGCCCGGATACGGTCTACGGCGCCACCTTCATGGTGCTCGCGCCCGAGCACCCGCTGGTCGAGCGCATCACCACGCCGGAATGCCGCGCTGCGGTCGAGGCCTACCGCGTCCAGGCCAGCCGCCAGACCGAGATCGAGCGCCTTTCGACCGAGAAGGAGAAGACGGGCGTCTTCACCGGCGCCTATGCCATCAACCCGTTCAACGGCCGACGCATCCCGATCTGGATCGCCGACTACGTGCTCGTCACTTACGGCACCGGCGCCGTGATGGCGGTCCCGGCTCACGACCAGCGCGATTTCGAGTTCGCGACCCGCTTCGGCCTGCCGGTTATCCCGGTGTTCGACCACGACGAAATCGACGTCACGAAGCCGCTGACGGCCGCCTTCACGAAGGGGCGCCGGATGATCAACTCCGGCCCGTTCGACGGGACGCCCGCGGAGGAGGCGATTCGCAAGGTCATCGCCTACGCCGAAGCGCAGGGCATCGGCCAGGCGACCGTCACCTACCGCCTCCGCGACTGGCTCATCTCGCGCCAGCGGTACTGGGGCGCCCCCATCCCCATCATCCACTGCCCCGACCACGGCATCGTGCCCGTGCCGGAGTCGGACCTCCCCGTCCTCCTGCCCGAAAACGTCCGCTTCGACCCCACCGGCCAGTCCCCGCTCACCCAGGTCGAGGAGTGGGTGAACGTCCCCTGCCCCATCGATGGTCGCCCGGCCCGCCGCGAGACGGACACCATGGACACCTTCATGTGCTCCAGCTGGTACCAGATGCGGTACATCGACCCGCACAACGACCGGGAGCCGTTCAGCAAGGAGCTGGCCCGAAAGTGGCTGCCCGTCGACCAGTACACCGGCGGCGCCGAGCACGCCGTCATGCACCTCCTCTACACGCGATTTTTCTGGAAGGCCGCTCGCGACCTTGGCCTGGTGGAAGGGGATGAGCCGATGCTCCGCCTGTTCAACCAGGGCGTTATTCTCGGGCCGGACGGCAACCGGATGTCGAAGAGCCGGGGCAACGTGGTCGCCCCCGATGAGCAGGTTGCCCAGTGGGGCGCTGACTGCTTCCGCTGCCAGCTGATGTTTGTCGGCCCGTGGGACCAGGGCGGTCCGTACAACCCCACCGGCATGGCCGGCATCTCGCGCTGGCTCCACCGTCTCTGGTCGCTGGTGGTCGACCCCGTGCAGCTGACGGAGGCGCCGGACGCCCCCGCCACGCGGGAGCTGCGCCGGGTGACGCACCGCACCATCCAGGCCGTAACCGAGGACATCGAGCAGTTCCGCTTCAACACGATGATTTCGCGCCTGATGGAGCACAGCTCCGCCCTCCAGCGCGCCCGCGATGCCGGACCGGTGGATGCCGCGGCCTGGAACGAGGGCATCCGCACCGCGCTGCTGCTCACCGCACCCCTCGCGCCGCACATCACCGAGGAGCTCTGGGAGCGCATCGGCGGTCTGTACAGCATCCACACGCAGCGCTGGCCCACCGCCGACCCCGCCCTCGCCCGCGAAGAGGAAGTCGAGATCGCTGTGCAGGTGAACGGCAAGGTGCGCGACCGCATCGTCGTCCCGGCCGATGCGGCGGAGGCGGAGGTCGTGCAGCAGGCCCTCCGCCTCGAGCGCGTGGCGGCGCTGCTCGACGGCAACCAGCCTCGCAGGGTGGTGTACGTCCCGGGCAAGCTGGTCAACATCGTCGTCCAGGGCAGTTAGGCGTTCAGGTTAGGTCGTCCTTCGGTACACGGAATTTACATTTCCCGGTGGACTGCTGGTGACGACGGGGGTACGTTGCACCTGTGCACGGCGAGCGCACCCCGCAGGCGCATCCGCCGGCAGGAGGGCCTATGCAAATCAAAAAATCCCCCCGCGAAACTCCCTACCCGGACGCCGTCTCCCGCTACGAACGGGAACGCTTCACCGCCGAATCGGACCTCTACGCCTCCGACTCCGCCGGCGAGGCCTACGGTCGGCCGGCGGCCGGTAGCCGGACCCAGCAGGCCCCGCAGCGCGATGAGCCCCGGGCCGAGGCGCCGGTCCGGAGCGAGAGCCTGATCGATCGCCACTCCTCGTTCGATGGGCGCTTCGAGACCGAGCAGGACCTGCGCATCGAGGGCGCGATTAGCGGCGAAGTCATCTGCCGCGGCCTCCTGACCCTTGAGAAAGATGCCTCCGCGCGCGCCCGCGTCCAGGCCCGGGAGGCCCACCTCAAGGGGCGCCTCGAAGGCGACATCGTTTGCTCCGGCCGCCTGACCATCGCCGCGACCGCTGTGGTCACGGGAACCATCAAGGCCCCGGTGCTGGTGGTCGAAGAGGGCGCCTCCATTTCGGGCAACGTGGATACCACCCAGAAGTCCGCCGAGACCGTTGCCCGCTCAGCCGCCAGGGCTGCGGAGCCCGCCCCGGCTGAGCCCGCTGCCCCGGTTTCACGGGTCAGCCGCCGCGAGGTGCCAACGTTCGCCCTGGTTTCCAGCGAAGCCGAACCTGCAGCTGCTGAGCGGCGCTAATTACTGGACTGCCCGTGCCGGCCGTTAGCGGCGTTTGGCACGCGTCGATTGGTGAGCATTACGCCAGCAGAAGAGGGGTGTCATGTCGACACCCCTCTTCTGATCCTGCCTTCATCCGGGCCAGGTGTGTGAACGCCGGCCGATTTGCCCGCTCAGGAAACGGTGAAGTACACGACTCCGTCGACTACCCAGGTGTTGGCGCTCTTCCCAAGACGGCGTGCAGCGCGGCTGATGCGCATCGCAATGGCGCGCGGAGTTTCGCCCGGGGCGGGGACGAGCTTGCCTGCGCGCCCGGCGGGCACCGATTCGACGTACTTCTCATATTCCCGCATGCGTGGCGCCAGCCGACCGGTCTGGCGCGCAGGGCGGGGCGCTTCCGTATCTTTGATGACAGTAAATTCGGCCATGTGATGAACTCCTGCCGTGGCGCTTGCCTGCGCCGTTGATTGCACCTCAAGTGTAACGATACGCGCTCGTGTGCACGGGCGACAATCCTGTGTCGCGTTGAAATATCGAGCCCGCGCTCAGCGCTCGCGCTGCAGGTTGTCGATGCTGACGCGGATCGAATCAAGAAAACTCTGGAGCTGGTGCTCCAGCCGGCGGAGCACTTCAAGCGCATACCGGTCCGCATCGTCGAGCTCTTTGCTCGCCGCTTCTGCCGCTTCGCTCAGGTGCGCCGCAGCCGTAGCGTCAGCCTCGGCAATGATTTGCCGTGCGCGCGCTTCGGCGTCCATCAGCATCTGCTGGCTGCGCTCCTGCGCCTCGCGCGTGATGGCGTGCTCCTCCACCAGCTGTGCGCGCTCGCGCTCAGCCCGTTCGATCATCTTGCGCGCGCTCAGGTGCGCGTCATCGAGGATTTGCTGTCGCGCCTCAAGAATCTGTTGCGCCTGCCGCAAATCGGCGGGGATTGCCAGCCGCAGCTGGTCGACAAGGTCGAGCAACCGTCTCCGGTCGACCACGAGATTGCCACCCACGGGCAGCCGGCGCGATTCCAGCACCAGCTGTTCCAGCGCGTCGATGAGGTCGAGGAATTCGAGGTTCGGCCCTTCCGGGCTCACGGCTACTCCTGCCCGAGCTTCGCGCGGATCGCTGCCCGCACGTGGGGCGGCACAAGGTCCGCAACATCATAGCCGAAGCGCGAAACCTCCCGAATCCTGCTCGCGCTGATGTAGAGAAATTCCTGGTTGGCCATCAGAAACACCGACTCGAGGTGGGGCGCCATCTTCCGGTTCATCATCGCCATATCGAACTCGACCTCGAAATCGCTGACCGCCCGGATGCCGCGCACAATCGCCACCGCGCCCTTGCGCTTCGCAAACTCGACCGTCATCTCGTCGAACCCCTCGACCTCGACGGTCGGCAGGTTCGCGACCGCCTGCTTCACCATGTCGATCCGCTCTTCCCAGGTGAACATCGTGGCTTTATCGCGTCCCTTGACCACGGCGACGATCACCCGGTCGAACAGGTGCGTCATCCGCACAATCAGGTCGAGGTGACCGTTGGTGATCGGGTCGAATCCGCCCGGGTAGACTGCGATTCTCATTCCCCCTCCAGGTGCCCGTAGAGCGCGATTGCGGTATCGCCGTAGGTCCGCCGCTCGAGCAGCTGTAGCCCTGCCGGGCGTCCCGGCGGATTGTACCGGCTCGCATGCTCGAAGACGATCAGCCCACCGGGCGCCAGCAGCCGCACCGAACCAAGCAGCACTTCCTCCCGGGCAGGGTCGTCGTACGGCGGGTCGATGAAGATCAGGTCGAATTCGCCCTCCAGCTGGGTCAGTGCAGCCGGCAGGCGACCGCGCAGCACGGTGCCCTGCGCGGCGAAGCCAGTGCGGCTCAGGCTCTGCAGGATGGCCGCCGTGCAGGCGCCCTCGGCTTCGACGAAGGTGGCATGCGCTGCGCCCCGGCTCAGCGCCTCGATCCCAAGCGCACCGGTCCCGGCGTAAAGGTCGAGGACGCGTGCCCCGCGCACGCGCTCGCCGAGGATGTTGAAGATCGCCTCGCGGACCAGTCCCGAGGTCGGTCGGAGCCGCACGCCTTTGGGTTCGGCGAGGGGAACGCCCCGCGCCGTTCCGCCCGCAATCCGGACGCCCCGGGTTGCCATCAGTTGCCGGACCCCGGGGTCGGCGTCGTCGCGGCCTCGCGCTGGCGCACGACGACTTCGACCGAGTTTTCGAACAGGGCCACGCCGTCGCTCAGGGTCAGCGAAATCGTGTAGGTGCCGGGCTGCGACGGCGTGAACCAGCGCGCTGAGCCGCGTCCCGTGTCTTCCATGTTGCCGCCCGAGGCCGCCCAGCGCGGCTTGAGGTCCTCTGCGTTGGGCTGCGTGAGAGTGGGCAGGCCGCTCGTGACGAACGGGATGATTGCCGGCCAGATGTTCCCAAGCAGCACGTTCTCAGAGGCGTCTTCCACGGCGACACCCCCCAGCCGATAGGTCGGGATCAGCTCGAGCTTGAAGCCGATGCTGAAGACGTTCTCGATGTACACCGTCCGGCTGCCGCCGCCCTGCGGCTGCTTGTAGCTGAACGCCACGGTGGCCGTCTCCGGGTACCACCGCAGCCCCGTGAGCCCCTCGTCCCGGTCGATGTTCGTCCCGGCAACATCAACCTGGGTGCTGGTCGTAATCGCTTCGGCCTGCGCGCGCACGCTGATGCGCGTGGCGATATTCATCGCATCGACCAGCGTAAGCCTGCCGATCACGTCGCCCCCGGTTTCGGTCGAGTACGGCGAGACGGTGAGCACCAGCTTCGACGGCGTCACCCGCTCCGTGAGGAACTGGAGCACCTCGGACATGACCAGCCGGAAGGTCGCCTGGTCGCGGTAGGGCGCGATCTTGATCAGGTCCGCGCGCTTCGCGAGCTCCGCATAGTCGTACGCGCCTTCATCGATCCGGTTCTGCGTCTTGATCGGCGAGGGAAGGGTGAGCGTGAGCTGTCGCCCCTGCGCGTGCAGGGCATCGGCCAGCTCGCCGACGAACAGGGTGAACGACGTCCGCTGCGTGGCCGGCAGATCGAGGTAGGCGATGTCGATGCCGCGCAGCCCGAGCTCGTTCACTTTCGCGAGGATCTGCTGCACGTGGTTCGTCCGGGACCGGGCATCAGCGAGCAGCGATTCCACCACTGCCACCTGCCCCTGCACGCTCGCGTTCGCCGCGATGACGGGATACACCTCGTACCCCCTTCCCTGGGCCACCGTCGAACTGAGCTCTCCCCCGATAGTCCCGTCGGCATTCGGGGCGAAATCGAGCGGGTGGACAATCGTGACGTGCGGCTGGGCCTCCCGGTGGAGCGTGGCATTGTGCGGCAGATAGGCCACCAGCACGCCGCCCGGCGTCATCCGCCGCAGGACGGCCATCACCGCCGGCGCCTCTTTGAACGTCGCTGTCGCGACGCGGCCCTGTGCATCCACGACCGCCGGCGCGATGGGGTCCCAGCGCTGCGCCGTCTCGTCGTAGCGGAAGAAGCTGAGCAGCTGACCGTCGGTCGCCTCACGGGTGAGGGCCGCCTGCACCTGGAGGTCGAAGCCCGGCTGGGTCGGTGTCGCCTCGGGGTTGAGCTCGAAAATGCGCGAGGCGAACTCATAGCCTTCAGGTGCAGCGATATTACGGTCCGAAGGGCAGTAGACGTCGACGCACTCGCTGCCGCCGCAGGCCCGAAGGAAGACGAACCCGCCGAGCAGAACCAGCCCGACCAGGATCGCGCCGAGCGCCACGGCCCGGCCGACGCCTGGCCGCCTGTTCCCTCGCCCCAGCACCTGACCGCCGCCGGCTCCCCACGGGAGCCGCCCGCCGCCGCTCATGAGCGGCCCATCTCCCGCCGGCAACCGGTGTCATGACCGTTTCGCAAGTCGTACCTCGGTCTCGATTATCCGGCCATTCCGATTGAGGACAACCTTCACCGTTTCGCCCGGCGCGTGCTCTTCCAGCGCGTTCAACAGCGGCGTCGAACGGTCCACCTGGCGGTCCCCGACCTGGATGATGACGTCGCCCGCGCGGATGCCGGCGCGGGCAGCCGCCCCGCCGCTCGCCAGGTTCAGGATCACCGCTCCCGAATCGGTCGCAAGCGCTGGCAGGCGGGCCGCAACCTCATCCGTCAAATCCAGGTGCTCCGCCTCCAGCGACGGCCGCGGAATCGGCCCCTGCGCTTGGATAATCTGCCGGGCAATGGCCATCACACGGTTGGAGGGGATGGCGAACGCCACCCCCTGAACGGACTGTCCGCTGCCTGTTTGGCGCAGTACCGACGTCGGCATGCCGATGAATTGCCCGGCCAGGTTGACCAGCGCACCCCCGCTGTTGCCGCTGTTGATCGCTGCATCCGTCTGGATGATGTCGTCGCGTCGAACGCCGTCGGAGACGCGCGACCTGCCCAGCCCGCTGATGACCCCGACCGTCACCGCACCGTACAGCTCGCCGAGGGGATTGCCGATGGCCAGCACAGTCTGTCCGACGCGCAGCTCTGTGGAATCTCCGACCTCCATCACCGTCAGCCCCACCGGCGCCACCTGGAGGACCGCGACATCGTTGAACGGGTAATCATGGCCGATGAGGACGGCCGGCCGCTCGCTCCCGTCCGGGAAGACGGCTTTCAGCTGGTCGGTTCCCAGCACCACGTGGGCGTTGGTCACGATGTAGCCCTCGGCGCTGATGATGACTCCGCTGCCAACGTCGAGTTCGCGCCGGGTCGCGCTCTCGATTCGTACTACCGCCGGCGCCGCCCGGGCAGCTGCCTCCGCAATGGCGTCGCTGACCTCGACCTGCAGGGCCGTCGTCGACGTCGGGGATTCCTGGTCCGCGTTGCCTGCTCCGTCCCCGGCAAGAAGCGCTCCGACCACTCCCCCGACCACCCCGCCGAAGAGGGCGGCTGCGGTCACTCCCGCGAGGATGCGCCAGGGCCCGCCGCGCCGGGGGGCGGCGACAGGTTCAGGCCCGGGCGGGCTGGTCTCCGGTTCTGCGGCCGGCGTTCGCGGCGGCTCCGCGGGCGGCCGCCACACGTACCCCGGCTCCGGCCGCCCCTGACTCTCGTCGCTCATCCCGTACTCCCGACCGCGTCGATTGCCGCGCCTCTTCGCGCACCGCTATACTGCAGCCCGAACTGAGGCAAGGCGCGGCCTCAGTTCGTTTGTTCTGGTGCACCTGGCCAAAGGGTACGACATGACTGAGAAGACGGTTCCCCTCACCCGTGAAGGAAAGGCAAAGCTCGAGCAGGAGCTCGAGCAGCTCCGCATCCGCCGGCGGGAAGTGGCCGAAATGATCCACAACGCCCAGGAGCAGGGCACCAGCCAGAACGACGCGGAATACGACGACGCCAAGATGGAGCAGGGCCGCGTCGAAGGCCGAATCCTCGAGCTCGAAGACATCCTGCGCAGGGCGAAGGTGATCGACGAAGCCGCCGCGCACTCCGCCGACCGCGTCATGGTCGGCTCCACCGTCGACGTCGAGCAGGATGGCGTCGTGCGCCAGTACCGCATCGTCGGCGGCCCCGAAGCCGACCCCCTGCAGGGCAAAATTTCGAACGACTCGCCCGTTGGCACGGCGCTCCTTGGCAGGGCCGTCGGCGATGTCGTCACGGTCAACGTGCCGAAGGGCGTCATCCGCCTGAAGGTCCTCAAGATCGAGTAATCACCGGCGTTCGACCGAACCCCGAGAGCGCGAGAGCATATCCGACGGGCCGCCGGCAGGCGGCCCGTCGTCCTGAGGAGCAACGCTGTGGATGAATTGATGGCGCAGCGGCTCGCCAAGCTCGAAGAACTGCGCCGCCTTGGCATCGACCCCTACCCGCCGCGCTGGCATCGCACCCACACCTCCCGGCAGGTTATCGCGATGGTCGAGGCCCTGCCCGAGGGCGAGACCGAAGTCTCCGGGGTCACCGTGAGCGTCGCCGGCCGCGTCATGGCCCGCCGCGACATGGGCAAGGCCACCTTCATCGACCTGCTCGACGGCGAAGGCCGCCTCCAGGTGCTTCTGCGGGCCAACCAGTGCGAACGCTACGACCTCCTCCGGCTGGTGGACCTCGGTGATTTCATCGGGGTCACCGGCACGCCGATCCGGACGCGCACCGGCCAGCCCACCGTCCAGGCCGAGTCGTGGACGATGCTGACCAAGTCCCTCCACGCCCCGCCCGAGAAGTACCACGGCCTCTCCGACCCCGACCTCCGCCAGCGCCGCAGGTACCTCGACCTCATGGCCAACGAGGAAACCCGCCGCGTCTTCGAAATTCGCAGCCGGGCAGTGGCCGCGGTCCGCCGCTTCCTCGATGACCGCGGCTTTCTCGAGGTCGAAACCCCAATCCTGCAGGTTTCCGAAGGCGGCGCCGCAGCCCGCCCCTTCGTGACACACTTCAACGCGCTCGATGAGCCGCGCGTCCTCCGCATCAGCCTCGAACTCCACCTAAAGCGGCTGCTGGTCGGTGGCTTTGAACGGGTCTACGAAATCGGCCGAAACTTCCGCAACGAGGGCATGAGCTTCAAGCACAACCCGGAATTCACCATGCTCGAGTCGTACGAGGCCTACGCCGATTACCTCGACGTGGCGCGCATGGCCGAGGAGATGGTGAGCACCGTCGCGGGGCGCGTCCTCGGCACCACTGTCATCGAGTTCCGAGGCCACCGCATCAATCTGGACCCGCCCTGGCAGCGGATCACGTTCACCGAAGCCCTGAAAGAATTCGGCGGCCCGGACCTCGAGCAGTTTCCCAATGCCGACTCCCTCCGCGCGGAGCTGCGACGCCGCGGCCTGCCGGTCGCGGACACCATGGGCTACGGCAAACTCGCCGATGAGGCCATGTCGCACTACGTCGAGCCCAACCTCATCCGGCCGACCTTCCTGCTGGACTACCCGGTCGAGCTTTCGCCGCTGGCCAAGCGCAAGCCGGACAACCCCCGCCTCGTCGAGCGCTTCGAGTGCTTCATCGCCGGTTTCGAATGCGGCAACGCCTACACCGAGCTCAACGACCCGATCGACCAGCGCCAGCGATTCGAGCAGCAGCTCGCCCTCAAGGCCGCCGGTGACGACGAGGTCGAGCTCGTCGATGAGGATTTCCTCTTCGCCCTCGAACACGGGATGCCCCCGACCGGCGGCTTCGGTATGGGCATCGATCGCCTCGTGATGCTGCTCACCGGCCAATCGTCGATTCGCGAAGTGATCCTCTTCCCGCCGGTGCGCTCCCTCGAGGACTGATGGACGGCGTCGAACGGCATCACACCGCGACCGCCTACATCGTGGCCGGCGGCCGCACGCTCCTCCTGTGGCACCGCGGGCTGCGCATGTGGCTGCCCCCGGGCGGCCATCTCGAGCCGAACGAGGACCCGGTTCAGGGCGCCCTGCGGGAGGCTCGTGAGGAGGCCGGTCTTGAGGTTGCCGTCATCCCGCCGCCCGGTCTCCTGCGGGTCGAGCGGCCGCTGGTCCTTCCCCCGCCGGCCGTCATCCTGATCGAAGACATCGTTCGGCCGGACCAGCCGTTCCACCAGCACATCGACCACGTCTACTTCACCCGTGCGCTCGGCGCCGTCGACTTCGACGCTCCGATTCCCCACGGGCCGCACCTCTGGGTCGATGCCGAGCGGCTTGCCGGCGCGTTTGCACTCCCCGCACCCGATGGTACGCTCGTGACCGTTGCCGAAGACGTTCGGCTCCTCGGCATCAGCGCCATCGAGGCTGCCGAACGGGAGAACCGCGCCTGATGTTGAGCATCCAGTTCATCCGCGAACACACCGAGCGGGTCCGCCGCGACATGCTGCTCCGCAACGCGCCGGTCAACATCGACCGCGTGCTCCAGCTCGATGAGCAGCGCCGGGCCCTGCTGCAGCAGGTGGAGTCCCTCCGCGCCCGGCGCAACACCGCCAGCAAGGCGATCGGCGCCACCCGCGACCCGGCCGAGCGCGAGGTGCGCATCACCGAGATGCGCCTCGTGGGCGAGGAAATCGAACGGCTCGAGGCGAAGCTGCGCGCAATCGAAGAGGAGCTCCAGCAGCGGCTCTACGAAATTCCCAACATCGTCGACGAGGCGGTCCCAAAGGGCCCGGATGAGACCTCCAACGTGGTAGTCGAGACCATCGGCGAGCCCCGGCCGTTCGATTTCGAGCCCCGCCCGCACTGGGAGCTCGGAACGATGGTCGACGGCCTCGATATCGACCGCGGCGCGAAGATGTCCGGGTCGCGCTTCTATGTCCTGAAGGGGCCGCTCGCCCGCCTCCAGCGTGCCCTCATCCAGTTCATGCTCGATGAGCACCTCGCCGCCGGTTTCACCGAAGCCTACGTGCCCTACATGCTGAACGAAGCCTCGCTCCTGGCATCCGGCCAGCTGCCCAAGTTCCGCGACAACCTCTACCGCGACGCCGAGGAGGACTTCTACTTCATCCCCACCGCGGAAGTCGCGCTCGTCAACTACTACCGCGACGAGATCCTCCCGCCCGGTTCGCTCCCGCAGCGGTTCGTCGCGCACACCCCCTGCTTCCGCCGGGAAAAGATGAGCGCCGGCCGCGATGTTCGCGGCATCAAGCGCGGCCACCAGTTCGAAAAGGTCGAGATGTTCGTCTATTGCGAGCCCGACCAGAGCCCGGCTGAGCTCGAGCTCCTCGTCTCGCGGGCGAAGCACATCGCCGCCGCCCTCGAATTGCCGCACCGGGTAGTAGCGCTCTGCAGTGGCGACCTCGGGTTCAACGCAGCGCGGACGTTCGACCTCGAGGTGTGGGCACCCGGGCAGGGTGAGTGGCTCGAGGTGAGCTCCGCGTCAAACTGCCTCGATTTTCAGGCCCGCCGGGCGAACATCCGCTATCGCCCTGCTCAGGACGCGCCGCCGCGGCACCCGCACATGCTCAACGCAAGCGGCCTTGCCTTGCCCCGCACCGTCATCGCCGTCATGGAAAACTACCAGCAGCCCGACGGCAGCATCGAGGTCCCGGCGGTCCTGCGCCGCTATCTGGGAGCCGACCGGATCGCGGCGGTGCGGCCGCCGGCCTCGTCAGGGCGCTGAGGCCTTTTCGGGGGCTTTCCTCCCGGGCCGATTTCACACACAGATTACGCGGCCGAACGAATTCGTGCGTTTTCTGAACCGGCCCGCACCCGACACTCGTTGTATCCGCAAGGGGATACTCGCGACCTCAGGAGGGAAGTCTGATGCTTCAGTACGTGCAGCCGGGACTGCGCCTTGCATCCCAGGCAGCGATCGCAGCCGGGGCGACGCTCGCAGCGGTGACCCTCGGCGCCGGTGCCGTGATTGCCCAGGCGCCGCCGGAGCCGCCCGCACGGTTCGTCGGCACCGTCACGCTCAACGGCCAGCCCGCGCCGGCCGGCACCCCGGTCGAGGCGCGGGTTGGCTCGGCCAGCTGCGGCGTGACCGCGGTCTTCGTCCAGGGCGGCCAGTCGCGCTACACCATCGATGTCCCGGGGGCCGCCAGCCAGCCCGGTTGCGGCACGCCTGACGCGGCGGTCACCTTCCTCGTCGGCGGCGTGCCGGCGGCACAGTCAGGCAGCTGGCGCAACTACGAGCTCAATCAGCTCGACCTCACCGCCGTCAGTGCCACGCCCACCGTACAGCCCCCGGCCACCCCGACCCCGCGGCCGCCGTCCGCCGGCAGCGGCCAGCCCCTCGATGGCGGGGTCAGCGGCCTGTGGCTCGCATCCGCGGCGTTGCTGGCGTCGCTCGCATTTGTCGGCATGGGCTGGGCCGCCGCCCGGCGGTAGCATCGCCCGGCAGAAGCGGAGAAACTTGACGGCGGCGCGCCGTCCCGCGAACGGCCGCCGCCGGGGTTCATGATGTTTCTTGCCGGGGAGTCCAACGGGTTCGTCTATGCCGGAGCTTCCGACATCGGCAGGCGCCGGCAGGAGAACCAGGATGCGCTCCTCATCGTGTCTGTCGGCGATGGACTCCTGTGCGCTGTCGCCGATGGCCTCGGCGGCCACCCGAACGGCCGCTGGGCGGCAAACTTCGCCGTGCAGCAGCTCGCCTCGCTGGCAGAACAGTCCCGCGAATCCGGGTCCGCATTTAACCTGCGAATGGCCTTCGAGGCCATAAACAGGCTGCTTTATGAAGCTGCCATCTCCGTCGGTACGCCGGGTGCCGCCACCACCCTCGTCGCCGCGCTCCTGCGGGGCGACCGCTTCGACTGGGCGAACGTCGGCGATAGCCGCCTGTACGCCCTTGAAGGCGCCAGGCTGAAGCAAATTTCGCGCGACCATAATCTGGCCGCTGAGCCCGACGGCGAGCCGGGCCTCGCGAATGTCCTGACCCGCAGCGTCGGCTGTGATCCCGGCGTCGAAGCCGATGGCGGCGAATCCGTCCCGCTTGGGGGAGGGCTCGTCCTCGCTTCAGATGGTCTCTATGCGCTGGTCTCCCCCGATGAGCTGGCGGCTGCCCTCCGGGCCGACGACCCTGGCGCGGCCGTCCGCGACCTGGTCGCCCTCGCCAACCGCCGCGGCGGTCACGATAACATCACCGTGCTCCTCGTCCGCCGGGCAGGTGTCGGCTAGCGCGCGGACGCGGTACGCTTCCCTGCGCATTCCCTACCGGAGCAACCCATGAAGCTTCATGAGTACCAGGCGCGCGACCTGCTGGCCCGTTACGGCGTCCCGGTGACTGCCGGTCGCGTCGCAGCCACGCCCGAGGAGGCGCGCCGCATCGCCGAAGAGCTCGGCGGCAAAGTCGTCGTGAAGGCCCAGATCCACGCTGGCGGTCGCGGCAAGGGGCGCCTGGTCGCCCAGTCCGAAACGGCCGAGATGTACCAGAAGCTCCTCAGCGACCCCGACAACTACTCCGGCAAGGTGCGCGGCGAACGGGTCGGCGGCGTGCGCCTCGCCGATACCCCCGCCGAGGCCGAAGAGGCCGCGGCGGCGATCCTCGGCAAGCACCTCGTTTCCATTCAGACGGGGCCCGAGGGTAAGCTCGTCAAGCACGTCCTCGTGGCGGAGCAAACCGACATCGCGAAGGAGTACTACCTCGCGGCCATCATCGATGGCATGCAGGGCTGCCCGCTCATCATGGCCTCCGCCGAGGGCGGCCAGGAGATCGAGGTCGTCGCCCACAACAACCCCGACGCGATTGTCCGCATGCCGGTCCCGGCCGCGGCGGGCTATTCGCCCTACATCGGGCGGACGCTGGCGGCGCGGCTCGGCTTCAGCGGCGACCAGGCCGACCAGTTCGGCCGCGTCGTGGAAGGACTCTACCGCACCCTCATGACCACCGATGCCAGCCTCGTGGAAATTAACCCGCTCGCCCTCACCGCGGACGGCCGGGTGGTGGCCGTCGATGCCAAGCTGAACATCGACGACAATGCGCTCTTCCGCCAGAAGGAGGTCGCGGCCATGCGGGACCGCGACGAGGAGGACCCGCTCGAGGTCAAAGCGCAGGAGCTCGGGGTCGCGAACTTCATCAAGCTCGATGGCAATATCGGCTGCGTGGTCAACGGCGCGGGCCTCGCCATGGCGACCATGGACACCATCAAGCTGGCCGGCGGCGAACCCGCCAACTTCCTCGATATCGGCACCGTCAACGACCCGCAGCGCGTGGTCAACGCCCTGAAGGTCATCCTCGAAGATCCCTCCGTCCGCGCCATCCTGGTCAACATCTTCGGCGGCATGGCGCGGGTCGACATCATCGCCCAGGGCGTCATCGAGGCGCACCGCCAGATGGAGATCAAGGTGCCCGTGGTTATGCGCCTCGTGGGCACCAACCTCGCCGAGGGCGAGCAGCTCATCAGGGAATCGGGCCTGCCGCTCATCCGCGCCACGGGCCTGTTCGAAGCCGCAAAGAAGGCGGTGGAGGCTGCCGGCAGCGCCGCCTGAGCAGCGCCCGTCCGAATCGCCGCTCGAAAGCCACGGAGAGGGGGCTGGCATCGCGCCAGCCCCCTCTCCGTATGCGGAACTCCGTATGCGGAACCGTCGGTGGTCCTAGTTCGCGGCGACCTTGCCGTTCGGGCTGCTCTCGCCCCTGGGCGGCCGCTCGAGGATCTCGTCGATCAGGCCGTACTCCTTCGCCGCCGGCGGGTCAAGCCAGAAGTCGCGGTCCGTGTCGTGCTCGATCTTCTCCATCGGCTGGCCGGTGCGCTCCTGGATGATGGTGCGGAGCACGCGCTGCAGGCGGAGCGTCTCCCGCGCCTGGATTTCGATGTCGCGTGCCTGGCCCTGCGCGCCGCCCAGCACCTGGTGCAGGTGGATGGTGCTGTGGGGAAGCGCGTAGCGCTTGCCCTTCGTGCCCGAGCAGAGGATGACCGTGCCCATGCTCGCCGCCAGGCCCATGCACAGGGTCGAGACGTTCGGCCGGATGAGGTTCATCGTGTCATAAATCGCCAGCCCGGCCGTGACGCTCCCGCCCGGGCAGTTGATGTACATCATGATGTCCTTCTCGTCGTCCTCGCGGGCCAGGTAGAGGAGCTGGGCCACCACCAGGTTCGCCACCATCGCGTCGATCGGCGTCCCGAGGAACACGATCCGCTCCTTCAGGAGCAGCGAGTAGATGTCGTAGGCCCGTTCCCGGCGGCCGTCGCTCTCGATGACGAACGGCATGATGTCCGATGGGCGCACCAGGTCGGCGTCCGGTCGCTTGCCGGCAATCAGCTCCTGGATGAGGTCGTAGCTGCTGCTCATCGCGGCTCCTCCGTACTTCGTGGTACCAGTGTGCGGCCGCGCCGGCGGATTCGCAAAGGCCGCCGCTGACAGCCTGCCGGCTTCACCGAGCGCAGGACCTCCCGCACACTGGAGCTATGTCCTCCCGCCGCGCCGACCTGCGCAACGTCGCCATCATCGCCCACGTCGACCACGGCAAGACGACGCTCGTCGATGCCCTGCTCAAACAATCGAACGTCTTCCGCGAAAACGAACAGGTGGGCTCGCTCATCCTCGATTCCAACCCGCTTGAGCGCGAGAAGGGCATCACCATCATGGCCAAGAACGCCGCGGTCGAGTACCGGGGCGTGCGCATCAACATCATCGATACCCCCGGGCATGCGGACTTCGGCGGAGAGGTCGAACGGGTCCTCAACATGGCCGACGGCTGTCTGCTATTGGTCGACGCGGTCGAAGGCCCCATGCCCCAGACAAAGTTCGTGCTCCGCAAGGCGCTCGAACTCGGCCTGCACCCCGTCGTGGTCATCAACAAGATTGACCGGCCGAACGCCCGCCCGGCCGAGGTGCTCGAGGCGACCAGCGACCTTTTCCTTGACCTCGCCACACAGGAGTACCAGCTCGATTTCCCGGTGCTGTACGCCAATGCCCGGGACGGCTACGCCGGGCTCGAGCCCGGGGTTACCGGCGGCACCATGGAGCCGCTGTTCGAAGCCATCCTCGCGGCCATCCCCGGGCCGGAGTGCGACGAAGCCGCCCCGTTCCGCATGCTCGTCACCACGCTGATGTATGACAGCTACCGCGGGCGCATCGCCATCGGCCGTATCCGCGACGGATCGGTGCGCCCGGGTATGCCCATCGTGCGCTTTGCGCACGACGGCACGCCCCAGCAGTTCCGCGTCGCTCAGCTGTTCGGCTTTCGCGGCCTGGACCGTGTGGAGATTCCCTCGGCCAGCGCCGGCGATATCGTGGCCATCACCGGGGTCGCGGATGTCCTCATCGGTGAGACGCTGGCCGACCCGGAGGTCACCGAACCGCTCCCGCCCATCGCCATCGAGCAGCCCGCCATCAAGATGACCTTCCGCGTGAACGATTCGCCGTTTGCCGGGCAGGAAGGGCAGTTCGTGACCAGCCGCCAGCTCCGCGAACGGCTGTTCCGCGAAATCGAGACCAACGTGGCCCTGCGCGTCGAGGAAGGCGACTCGCCCGACGCGTTCATCGTCAGCGGCCGCGGCGAGCTGCACCTCGCCATCCTCGTCGAGACCATGCGGCGCGAGGGCTACGAGTTTGCGGTCACCCGCCCGGAAGTCATCGTCCGCGAGGGCCCGAACGGGCACGAGGAGCCGTTCGAACGCCTCTACATCGAAGCCCCCGAGTCTGCCACGGGCTTCCTCATCGAAACGCTCTCCGGTCGCAAAGCCCAGATGGTAGGCATGCACACCGACCACGACGGTCGCGTCCGGCTCGAGTTCGATATTCCCACCCGCGGGCTGATTGGCTTCCGCGATGCCTTCATCTCCGGCACCGGCGGCGAAGGCATCATGAACACCGAGTACCTCGGCTACCGCCCGTGGGCCGGGGAAATCACACGCCACCGCAACGGCGCTCTCGTCGCCAGCGAAACCGGGACGGCGCTCGCCTTCGGCATCGCCAATGCACAGGAGCGCGGCATCCTCTTCATCAGCCCCGGCGATGAGGTGTACGCCGGCATGGTCGTTGGCCTCCACTCCCGCGACAACGACCTCGACGTCAACGTTTGCAAGGCAAAGCACCTCACGAATATCCGCAGCTCCACAGCCGATATCGCCGTGAAGCTGGTCCCGCCGCAGCCGCCCTCGCTCGAACGCGCCCTGACGCTCATCGAAGCTGACGAAATGGTCGAGGTCACGCCGAAGTCGATTCGCATCCGCAAGACGGAGCTCAATGCCTCGATTCGCGCCCGCGAAGCCCGCCGCGCCAAGTACGCCGCGCTCGAGGCCGCCCGGGGCTGAGCGTGGCGCCCCCGCCCGCCTGCCGGTAGAGTCTCGGCCATGCGCATCGACGACATCGACACCCCGGCCCTGCTCCTCGACCTCGACGCGGTCGAAGACAACATTGCCACCATGCAGCGCCTGCTCGCCGGGAGCGGCGTGCGCCTTCGCCCGCACTTCAAGACGCCGAAGTGCCCGCAGGTGGCGCGGATGCAGCTCGATGCCGGGGCGATCGGCATCACCGTGGCGAAATTGGGCGAAGCCGAGGTCCTCGCCGATGCCGGGCTTGGCCCCATCCTGGTGGCGAACCAGGTGATCGGCGAGCCGAAGGTGAACCGGCTCGCCGCCCTCCTCGCCCGCGGGGTCGATATCACCGTGGCCGTCGATTTGGATGCGACCGTCGACGCCCTCGCTGAGGCCGCAGCCCGCGCCGGGACCCGCGCCGCCGCCGTGATCGAAGTCGACGCAGGCCTGCGCCGCTGCGGGACCTCCTCGCCTGCCGAGACCGTTCGCCTCGCCCGGCGGCTGGTCGAAGCCGGCATCGATTACCGCGGCATCATGGGCTACGAGGGCCACATGTATGGCCAGTCCGACCCGCAGGCACGCGAGGCGCTGATTCGCGAAGCGCTGGGCGTGGTCGGCACGCACGTGGAGGCCCTCGCCGAGGCCGGGCTCCCGCCGGCCATCGTCTCGACCTCCGGAACGGCGAGCGTCGAGCTGGCCCGAACGTTCCCGTTCATCACGGAGGTCCAGGCCGGCACCTACGTCTTCAACGACCTGCATAACGAGGAGTTCGTGCCGGGCCGGTTTCGCTTCGCGCTGACGCTGCTGACGACCGTCATCTCGGTCCGGGAGCGCTACGCCGTCGCCGATTGCGGCCTCAAGTCGCTCACCAACGAATTCGGGCCGCCGCTCAGCCCGGATGGCCGGCTGAAGGCGGCACGCCTGAGCGAAGAGCACGCCATCCTCAGCGGCGAAGGCGTCGCGGGCCTGCGCCCCGGCGACCGCGTGGAGCTTATCCCGAGCCACGGCGATACCACGCTCAACCTTCACGACGTCTACTACGTGCGCCGCGGAGGCGAGGTCGTCGATACCTGGCCGATCCTGGCCGCCCGACGCTTCCGCTAGGGGCTATCATCGTCGCTGCAAGGGCCCGGCGCCGGCCGGCCGCGACCAACCAGAAGGAGGACCACCATGCGAACCTGCCCGTGGTGCGGCCGCGAAAACCTGAACGTCTATGCCTACTGCCAGGGGTGCGGCCGCGGTTTCGCCCCGCCAAAGGAATCGACCGAACAGAAGCCTCGCCGGCGGCTCTGGCCGTTCGGCGCCCGCAAGGCCGCCTGAGTTCACCTCTTGCCGGCCGGGCGTCACCCGCGGTACCGTTCCGCAACCGCTGGAGGTCTCCATGCAGGTCGCGGAACGCTCTCCTGTCGAAGCCGCCGTTGCCATCTCGAAACTCGCCCGGGAGCACGCCGATGCCACCGAAGCCGGTCGGCGGCTGGCGGCTCCGGTCGTCGATGCGCTGCGCCAGGCGGGACTCTTCCGCATGCTGGTGCCGCGCGAGATCGGGGGCGGTGAAGCCACCGTGGCCGAACTGGTGGCCGCTATCGAGGCGGTCGCCCGCGGTGACGGCTCGGCCGGCTGGTGCCTGATGATCGCGGCCACCACCGGCATCACCGCCGCCCTCCTCCCGAAGGAGGGCGCGGTCGAGATTCACGGCAACCCCGATTCCATCACCGGCGGCATGCTCATGCCGAAGGGCCACGCGACCCGCGTCGACGGCGGCTACCGCGTCACCGGCCGCTGGGCCTACGGCAGCGGTTCGCCGCACTGCACCTGGCTGCTGGGCGGCTCGCCCGTCGTCGGCAACGACGGGCGCCCTGAATTGCTGGACGGCAACGTGCCCCACCTGCGCATGTTCTTCTTCCCGGCCGGCGACTACCGCATCCACGATACGTGGCACGTTTCCGGCTTGCGCGGCACGGGGAGCCACGACTACGAGGTGGTCGACGCCTTTGTGCCCGAATACCGCACGGTCCCGATCGGTGCGGCCCGGCCCTGGGCCGAGGGGCCGCTCTACCGGTTCCCCCTGTACGGCCTGCTGGCCCTCGGGGTCGCCGCTGTCGGGCTCGGCATCGCCCGCGACGCCATCGATGAGCTGCTCGTCCTCGCCCGCGGAAAGACCCCCACCGGCAGCCGCCGTCCGCTCGCCGAACGGGCCGCCGCCCAGTCCGGCATCGCCGAGGCGGAGGCGCTCCTCGGCTCGGCCCGGGCCTTCCTGTTCGAGACCGTCGGTCACGCATGGGAGCGAGCCGCCGCCGGCGACCCGCTCACCATCGAGGACCGCGCCCGCCTTCGCCTCGCTGCCACCAACGCCGCCCTCCAGTGCGCCCGGGCCGTCGATATCTGCTACAACCTCGGCGGCGGCACTTCCATCTACGAGACCAGCCGGCTGCAGCGCCACTTCCGCGATATCCACACCCTCACCCAGCACGTCATGGTCGGGCAGCCCACGTACGAAGTCGTCGGGCGCATCATGCTCGGGCTCCCCACCGACACCTTCATGCTCTAGGAGCGCCGCGCATGGACCTGCTCGAAGGCATCATGACCCTCCGCGCCATCCGCCGGTTCACTGACGAGCCGGTCACCGACGACGAGGTGCTCACCTGCCTGCGCGCCGCGCGGCAGGCCCCCAGCGGCGGTAACATCCAGCCATGGCAGTTCCTCGTTATCCGCGACCCGGACCTCCGCGAACGGGTCGGCGAGCTCTACCGGCGCGCCTACGAGCGCTACGAACCCCGCATGCTCGCGGCCACGCCGCCCTTTCGCGACGAGGCGGAAGCCGAGCGCCACCGCCGCGTGCTCGAATCGTCGCGCCACCTGGCACGGAACATCGGCCGCGCGCCGGTGCTGGTGGCGTTCCTCATGCCCAATATCTCCATGACCCTCGAAGACGACCAGGGACCGCTCGATGTCGGCACCCCCTACGCATCGGTCTACCCGGCGGTCCAGAACTTCATGCTGGCCGCCCGCGCGCTCGGCATCGGCACCACGCTGACGACGGTCATTCGTGTCTACCAGCACGAGTTTCGCGAGCTGCTGAATATCCCGCCCCGTTTCGAGCTGGCGGCACTCGTGCCAATGGGCCGCCCCCGCGGGAGGTTTGGCGTCGCCCCGCGCAAGCCGCTTGGCCCGATCACCCACTGGGACCGATTCGGCAACCGGCGACAGGACATCGACTGAGCCGACCCGGGCGAATCGGCCGGACAATCTTTTGGACGCCCTGTACAGGCGCGGCGCCGCTTCGTGTAAGCTGAGCGCATCCGCCGGTGCTGGAGCCGGTCGATGGAGGCAGCAGTATGGAACGCACCAACCCCGAGTTCGAGATTCGCGGCATCAATCACCTTGCCCTTGTCTGCCGCGACATGGAGCGGACCGTCGACTTCTACACGAACGTCCTCGGCATGCCGCTGATCAAGACCATCGAGCTGCCCAACAACATGGGCCAGCACTTCTTCTTCGACATCGGCAACGGCGACTCGCTCGCCTTCTTCTGGTTCCCCAACGCGCCCGAGGCCGCGCCGGGCATCTCCGCACCGGCTGGCATGCCCGGGGAAGGCGAAATGGTGAGCGCGCACGGCTCGATGAACCACGTCGCGTTCAACGTCCCGGCCGATAAGTTCGAGGAGTACCACGCGAAGCTGAAGGCAAAGGGCGTCCACGTCACGCCCATCATCAACCACGATGACAGCCCCCGGCAGGTCTCCCGCGAACTCCACGACGGCGTCTTCATCCGGTCGTTCTACTTCCAGGACCCGGACGGCATCTTGCTCGAGTTCGCGACCTGGCTGCGCGCCATGGGCCCTGATGATGTGAAGCATCGCCCGGCGCGCGCCGTTGACCGCGACCGCTACCTCGGGCTGGTCGGCTCGGCCGACCGCTAGAAGCTGTTCGGGCAGTACGGTTCGTACTCGGCCCGGAACAGGTCGTCCGCCCGCCGCAGGACCCCAGCGTCACGTGCGACGAGCTGACCTGCGCGCGCGTGGAAGGTTGCGCTCCGGTGCCCGGCCAGCAGCGACGCCAGCACCGCCGGGCGGAGCGTAATGTCCGGCTCGCGCTCCGTCCGACGTGCTTCAGTCGCGGCCCCATCGGTTTCCAGCAGCCAGGTGCCCTCATTCCACGGGCAGAATTCGTCGCCGTCGATGCGAATTACCAGCTCTCCGCGTGCACCGTAGGGCCGGGCAGCCAGCGCGGCGTCCGCATCCACCACACGCATCCAGATGGCGTCGGCGGTCCGCCGGTTCAGCGCGCGCGGCTCGAGCAGCAGCGCCGGTGCCGGGTCGTCCGGCGCCACCCGCGCGAACTCAATCCGCCGCGCCAGGTCGTGCGATCGCAGGAACTGCCAGAGCGCGCCGTAGGCCTCCGGGTCGAGCGCCACGAAATCGGCCACGCGCAGCTCCTGCTCCCCCTCGTCGGGCTGGTGGTCGACGTTCTCGGCCGTGTAAACGACATAACCTGTCGGTTCGCCGTCCGCGCTCCGGTAGAGCCCGACGTGGACCGGCAGGCCCTTCTTCCGCGGCCGAAGGGTCGAGACCCGCCACAGCTCGGTCGAGCGGTGGATGCACAGGTTTCTCGGCGTCGCCCACGCGATGTAGATCCGTTTCAGCTCCGGCAGTGCCTCTTCGGGCGTCAGGAGCTCCACGCGGCCTGATGCCGGGGGCGCCGGGTTCGCGAAGCCGGCCAGCCGGGGGTCGAAACGATACGAGACGTGCGTCGAAGCCAGGCCGTACCCGAAGCGCTGGTAGATCGCGCCCATGCTCGCCCAGAGGATCGCCAGCGGCTGGCGGCGCTCCCGCATCACCTCGAACGCGCGGCGCATCGTCATCCGCAGCAGGCCGCGGCGTCGGTAGTTCGGCAGCGTCCCGACCGCGGTCACCCCCGCCATCGGCACTGGCGCGCCATTCAGGCGCACCGTGAACGGGAACATGCCCAGGGTCGAAGCCATCCGCCCATCGACGAACGCGCAGACCGTCCAGTCGGGCTGGGTGCTGGCAAGCTCTTCGTCCATGCCCTCGGACGAGGCGAAGACATACGACACGATCCGGGCGTACTCCTGAAGCTCCTCCCGGTCGGCGCAGGGGCGAATCTCGATCGTCATGGCGGCCGAGTATACGCGCTCAGGGCTGGAGCGGTGCCAGGGTCGCCGGCTCCGCCACTTCGATCTGGTAGACCGCGCAGGCGGTAACCTCCGTCAGCTCCTGGGCCCACGCGGGGATAGTCTCGTTGCCATAGCGAAGCCACGCCTGCCGGTCCGCATCCCAGCGGGCGAGCGTTCGAACCCTTCCTGCGAGCGAAGCCAGTGCGTCGCGCGGGTCGGCCGAGGCCCCGAGGTAGGTGAAGTCGTTCCAGCCGGCCTGGAGGGCCACCGGCACCGGGAAGCTCACCGAGAACCCGCCCTCGACCGTGGCCGGCGCGGTTGCGAGCACCCAGTACTCCTCGCCCGGCTCCAGCGCGGTCAGCGTCCTTCCGATGGTCGTGCCGGCCAGCCAGCGCTCGTAGCCGCCCGTCCCATCGACGTACCGGTAGATGGCCGTGACGGCGCCCGGCTGTCCCGGCGGGAAGCTGTTCCCGAGAGCCAGCGGCTGCGCCCCGAAGTAGGCCACGTGGTTCCACCCCGGGCGCAGCATCATTGCCCCGCACGGGATCGCGCCCGCGCCGACCCGCGCCGGGGCGCTGAACTCACTCGTATTGCCCTGGCTGTCGGTCGCCGTTGCGACCAGCCACTGCCCGGGGCTCAGCCCCGCGACGGCCGCCGAAAAACGCCCGCTCTCGTCGGCAGGCACGGGCGAACCCAGCGACACCGTGCCGTAATCGCCGACCCCGCCCGGCGTGTGGAACGCGAGGTAGAGCTCGATGAGGCAGCCGGCGCAGGCGCTCCCCTCGACCGCCGTGCCGACGGCCCGCGTGATGTTCGGCGCCTGAGCCCAGTCGTTCGGCCCGGGTGGCTCCGCGCTACCCGGCGTGCCAGCCCCATCCGCGCCGAGGTCGATCGCCGGTCCGCGCAACCCGGAAAATTCGTTCGACCTGATGGTGACCCCCCGCGGGGCACGCGAGTCCTCCTCCGCCGGCGTGAGCACCACCCCCGCACCGCAGGGGCCGACCGCGTTCAGCCGCACGAGCGCCGGGCCGACCGCCCCGCTGAGTTCGATGCACCGCTCCATCGCCTGTCCCGGGCCATCGCCGTCGCGGAGTTCGTTGCCTTCTACCGTAACGCCCGTGACCGGCGGGGCGGCCGGGCCGGCAATCCGCACCCCCACCGAGGGGCCGCTGATGATATTCCCGCGCCCGCTGCCCGGCGGTCCGCCGACCTGCACGTTGGAGGCGGTCACCGCCACGCCGACCCGTTGCGTGTCGTTCGGTGAGCTGACGGTGATGACGTTGCCCTCCACCTGGGCGCCGGGGCCATCTGCCAGCACCGCCACGCCGCAATCGACGAAGCGGTTGCCGGCGCCCGGACCGCCGATCCGCGCCCCCTCTCCGCTGGCGGCCAGGCAGGTGCCGCCGAAGCCCTCGATGGTCAGCCCCAGCACGGTCGCCCCGGCGCCGGTCAGCCGCAGCCCATCGTGCGACCCGCTGATGCTGACCCCGGCCCGCCGCAGCACCACGCCGCGCCCGGTGGCGTCGATCACGCCCCCCGCTCGTGAGAGGGCCGGCAGCGGCGTGGTGCCGATCTCGATGACCCCCGGCGCTTCCGGTTCAAAGATGCCGGGCGCAAAGCTGATGGTCGCCGGGTCACCATCGCTGCCGTCGTTGACGGCCTGGATCGCTGCCCGCAGCGTGCACTGGGTCGGGTGGGGGCAGGTGCCCGCAGTGTCAGCGGTCGAGGTCACGACGATCGACCCCGCAGCAAGTGCCGGGGACCCGCTCAACCCGGAGTCGGCACCAAGGAGGAACGCCAGGAGCACGAACCATGCGACCCGCCGCATGGCGCAACGCTAGCCCCGGCGCGCGTCCGCGGCAACCGCTCAGCCGAGCGGCTCGAAAACGCGCACGCCGTCCCGGCGCACCAGGCGGCCGATGCCGGGGAACGGCCAGTGCCCGGCAAGCAGCGTCCGCCCTTCGGCGATGACCCGGTCGAAGAGCGCGTCGCGCGTCTTCGCCGAGAGGACCGGGTCGACGTCGAAGGCCGGCGACCAGTCAGGGTGCAGCAGCTGCATCGGGTGGTGCGAGGCGTCGCCGATGATGATCCCGCGCTCCGGACCATCGACGATGCCGATCGCGACGTGCCCCGGCGTGTGGCCCGGTGTCGGGACGAAGACCAGGTGCTCGTCGATCGCATCCTCACCCTCCACGAAGCGGATGCGGCCGGTGTGGCGGAGCGGCTCGACGCACTCGACCAGGTGCTCGTTGCCGGGCTCGTGCATGCGCTCCGGCTGCATCCAGTAGTCCCATTCGGCCCGCTGGATGACGAACTCGGCGCGCGGGAAGAACACCTCCCGCGCGCCGCCCTGGCGGTCCACCGTGTTCCAGCCCACGTGGTCGATGTGGAGGTGCGTGTGCACCACGAGGTCGATATCCCCGGGGGCGACCCCGGCATCCGCGAGCGCGCCATCGAGCCGCCCGACCGGGAAGCCCGGCCGCCTGCGGCTCCCAAGCCCGGTGTCGATGAGGATCGTCTTCCCGGCGGAACGCACCAGGTAGCACGTCACCGCCATGGTGAACAGGCCGCGCGCGTCGGCCTGGTGCCCGAACTCCTCGAGGATGCGGGATGCGTGCTGGGGCATGAACCGGTGCGGGTCCATCAGCACCGGCGCATCGAGCAGCGGCTGGATTTCTACCGAGCCAAGTTGCAGAACGGCCATCGGTTCCCCCCGGGCGGCATGGTGCGCCGCATTCTACGCCGGGGAGCAGTGGGCTACTTGCCGCCGGCGCGTTCCGCGACCTCCGCCATCGCCTCCCCGAGGCGCTGGATGCCCTCCTCGATCTCCTCCATTGGGACATAACTGAACGCGAGGCGCAGGTGGTTGGTCGCCTGGCCATCCGCGAAGA
This sequence comes from Tepidiforma sp., assembly GCF_034433535.1. Taxonomy (GTDB): domain Bacteria; phylum Chloroflexota; class Dehalococcoidia; order Tepidiformales; family Tepidiformaceae; genus Tepidiforma. Next base: position 4,727 of record NZ_DAOUAO010000122.1, on the reverse strand, counting down.
ACTGGGGGCCCTGACCCACAATGACCCCGCGTTCGTTGGCGGCCAGCTGCACCTCGCGCGAGCTCAACCCCGGCCGCAGCGCCAGCCAGAGGAAGAACCCGCCCTTCGGCCGCGTGTACGAAACATAGGGCGCGCAGTAGCGGGCGATGGCCGCCTCCACCCGCTCCAGCTTCCGCCGGTAGATCTCGCGCAGCCGCTCGATGTGGCGGTCGAGGTCGCCGTTGCGAATCATCTCGGCGACGACCCGGCCCAGGAACGGGCTGGTCCCCATGTCGTACCGGAGGGCGGCGATGCGGGAGATCAAGGCCGGCGGCCCCTGGATCCAGCCCATCCGCAGCCCCGTGGCGATGGTCTTCGAAAAGCTCGCCACCTTCACGCCGTGCTCCCCGCCGCTCAGGGCGAAAAGGGACGGCGGGGGCGGCTCCTCGAACCACAGCTCGCCGTAGGCGTCGTCCTCCAGGATGAACGTCCCGTGGTCGCGCGCCAGCTCAAGGAGGTGCTCCCGGCGGCGGAGGCTCATCGTGCACCCTGCGGGGTTTTGGTGATTCGGGATGCAGTAGATGAACTTGGCCCGCTTCCCCCGTTCCGCGACCTCTGCCAGCCGCTCGGCGAGGACATCGGTGCGCATGCCCTCCTCGTCCAGCGGGATGGCCACCTGCTCGGCGCCGAACGACCGGATCGTCCGCATCGAGCCGGGGAAATTGGGACTTTCCACCATCACGACATCGCCGGGGTCCAGCAGCGTCTCGCAGACCATGCCGATGGCGTGCGCCGAACCGCTGGCGATGATGACGTGGTCTTTCGTCACCGGGATCCCTTCGAGGCGGTTGGCACGCTCGGCGATGGCCTCTCGCAGCGGCAGGGGACCGAAGGTGCCGCCGTATTCGAGCGCCTCCTTGCGTTCGCGTTCCAGCACCGCGTGTGCTGCACGCAGGAGCTGCTCGGCTGGGAGCGAGGGAATATCAGGAAGGCCCCCGGCGAACGAAATCAGGTGACGTGGGTCGGGCGTGGCGGCTGCCCACACCTGCGGGCCGAGAATCTTCGCCCGCGCGCTGACCAGTTCCTCCAGGCGCTCCGGCGTCCAGTACGGTTCAGACACGGGCGGCCTCCTGCTGCGTTTGCGCGATTATACGCCGGCATCCTGCCGAAACCGCGGGCCCGCGCGAGGGTCTCGACACCGCCCCAGCCCGAACTGTTATACTTCAAGCTCACCCACTTCATCGCGTGAGATTGCGAAGTATTTCACAAGTGGCGCCCGCCCCTGCGGTACGCGCCGGCGGGCATTCCATTTTCGTAATCGACCCGCGATCGTGAGTCGCACAGCGAGGGGACAGGATGCAGCAACCCGACAGGCGCACCCAGCGAGGGCTCTACCGGCCGGGATTCGAACACGACGCATGCGGTGTCGGTTTCATCGTCCACCTGAAGGGGCACCGCTCCCACCAGCTCGTGCTCGACGGCCTGACCGCGCTGGAGAACCTCCACCATCGCGGTGCCTCGGGCAGTGAACCGAACACCGGCGATGGTGCGGGCATCCTCATCCAGATGCCCCACGAGTTTTTCCGCCGTGAGTGCGCCCATCTCGGCATCCGCCTGCCCGAGGCCGGCCACTACGGCGCCGGCCTCTTCTTCGCCTCCCGCGACCAGCGCGCCACCGACCAGGCCAGGGCGCTCTTCGCGGCCATTGTGGAGGAAGAAGGGCAGCACCTCCTCGGCTGGCGCCGCGTCCCGACCAACAACGCCTCGCTCGGCGCTACCGCCCTCGCCGCCGAGCCGGACATCTGGCAGGTGTTCATCGGCCGCGGTTCCAACATCGCCGATGATGATGCCTTCGAGCGGCGCCTCTACGTCATCCGCAAGCGCTTCGAAAAGGCCATCCAGCGCTGGGGCATCCGCGACGCCGAATGGTTCTACTTCCCCAGCCTCTCCTCGCGCACCATCGTCTACAAGGGCATGCTGACTGCCACCCAGCTGCGGGAGTACTTCCCGGACCTCAGCGACCGGCACCTCATCAGCGCCCTCGCGATGTTCCATTCGCGCTTCAGCACCAACACCTTCCCGAGCTGGGAGCTGGCCCATCCCTACCGGATGATCGCCCACAACGGCGAAATCAACACCCTCCGCGGGAACCGCAACTGGATGGCCGCCCGCGAGGCGCTGTTCGCCTCGCCGCTCTTCGAGGACATCAACAAGATCCTCCCGGTCATCAACGAACACGGGAGCGACACGGCCAGCCTCGACGAAGCGCTGGAGCTGCTCGTGATGGCCGGGCGCAGCCTGCCCCACGCGATGATGATGCTCATCCCCGAGGCCTGGCAGGGCCACGCGTCCATGGACCCCGCCAAGAAGGCCTTCTACGAGTACCACTCCTGCCTGATGGAGCCGTGGGATGGCCCCGCGTCCGTCGCCTTCACCGACGGGCGGAGCATCGGCGCGGTGCTCGACCGCAACGGCCTCCGGCCGTCCCGCTACTACGTCACCAAAGACGACCTCGTCATCATGGCGTCCGAGGTGGGCGTGCTCCCCATCGAGCCGGAGCGCGTGCTCCACAAGGGCCGCCTCCAGCCGGGCAAGATGTTCCTCATCAGCCTCGAAGAGGGCCGCATCATCGACGACACCGAGCTCAAGATGAAGCTCGCCAACGAGCGGCCCTACGCCGAATGGCTGAAGCAGAACCTCATCAGCATCGACGACATCCCCGCCACCGAGACGCCGCCGCCCCCGCCGCCTGACGTGCTCCTGCAGCAGCAGATGGCCTTCGGCTACACCATCGAGGACGAGAAATACCACCTCGGGCCGATGGCGGAGAACGGCGAGGAAGCGGTTGGCTCCATGGGCACCGATACCCCGCTCGCGGTGCTCAGCGACCGGCCGCAGCCGCTCTACAACTACTTCCACCAGCTGTTCGCACAGGTGACGAATCCGCCGCTCGACGCCATCCGCGAGGAGCTGGTCACCTCGGTCAAGACGGTCATCGGCCCTGAGGGCAACCTGCTCGACCCCGAGCCGGAGAGCTGCCACCTGGTCAGCCTCGAAAGCCCGTTCATCGACAACGAGCAGCTGGCCAAGTTCAAGGCGCTCAAGGACCACGCCCTGCGCGCCACCGTGATTCCGATGCTCTTCCCGGCGAAGGCCGGCCCGGCCGGCCTCGAAGCCGCGATGGAGGAGCTCTGCCGCGCCGCCGACCGCGCCATCGACGAGGGCGCGAAAATCCTCATCCTCTCGGACCGCGGCGTCGATGCCGAGCATGCCCCGATCCCGTCGCTCCTGGCGGTGGCGGGCCTCCACAACCACCTCGTGCGCGAGAAAAAGCGCACCCGCGTCGGGCTCATCGTGGAGACCGGAGACGCCCGCGAGGTGCACCATTTCGCCCTGCTCATCGGCTACGGCGCCGGCGCGGTGAACCCGTACCTCGCGCTGGATTCCCTCGAGCAGGTGCGCGAAGACGGCTACATCACCGCCAACTACCCCATCGAGAAGCTCCGCGCCAACTACCTCAAGGCGATCAAGAAGGGCGTCGTAAAGGTCATGTCCAAGATGGGCATCTCGACCATCCACAGCTATCGCGGCGCCCAGATCTTCGAGGCGGTCGGCCTCTCCGAGGAGTTCATCGACCGCTACTTCACCAACACGGTCTCCCGCATCGGCGGCATCGGCATCCACGAGGTTGCCATGGAGGTGCTCGCGCATCACCAGCGGGCGTTCCCCGAACGCGACGGCGGCCTGCGCGAGCTTGCCTGGGGCGGCCAGTACCAGTGGCGCCGCGACGGCGAGTACCACCTCTTCAACCCGGAGACGGTCTTCCGCCTCCAGCACTCCACCCGCACCGGCCAGTTCGAAATCTTCCGCGAGTACACCCGCCTCGTGGACGACCAGAGCCGCCGGATGGCCACCCTGCGCGGCCTCTTCGAGCTGAAGTCCGACCGGCCCCCAATCCCAATCGAGGAAGTCGAACCGGCGGAGAACATCTTCAAGCGGTTCGCGACCGGCGCCATGTCCTTCGGCTCCATCAGCGCCGAGGCCCACGAGACGCTCGCCATCGCCATGAACCGCATCGGCGGCAAGAGCAACACCGGCGAGGGCGGCGAGGACCGCCGGCGCTACACGCCCGACCCCAACGGCGACTCCCGCCGCAGCGCCATCAAGCAGGTCGCCTCCGGCCGCTTTGGCGTCACCAGCGAGTACCTCGTCAACGCCGACGAGATCCAGATAAAGATGGCCCAGGGCGCCAAGCCCGGCGAAGGCGGCCAGCTGCCCGGCAAAAAGGTGTACCCGTGGATCGCGGAGGTCCGCCACGCCACCCCGGGCGTGGGCCTGATCAGCCCGCCGCCGCACCACGATATCTACTCGATCGAGGACCTCGCCCAGCTCATCCACGACCTCAAGAACGCCAACCCGCGGGCCCGCATCAGCGTGAAGCTCGTCGCGGAGGTCGGCGTGGGCACGGTCGCGGCCGGCGTCGCTAAGGCCAAATCCGACCACGTCCTGATTTCCGGTCACGACGGCGGCACCGGCGCGAGCCCGCTCACGTCGATTAAGCACGCCGGTCTGCCGTGGGAGCTCGGCCTCGCCGAGACCCAGCAGACGCTTGTGATGAACCGCCTGCGCGACCGCATCGTTGTGCAGGTCGACGGCCAGATGAAGACCGGCCGCGACGTCATCATCGGCGCGCTCCTCGGCGCTGAGGAGTACGGCTTCGCCACGGCGCCGCTGGTGGTGATGGGCTG
>NZ_DAOUAO010000121.1:0-1760 GCF_034433535.1 Tepidiforma sp. | reverse complement strand
GACCGGTCGCCGGCGCTGCGGGGGCGGGGGCTGGGCGGGGCGGCCGAGGCGGAGGCAAAGCTGCGGGAACAGGCCCGGGGTGACGGCATCGGCGAGCTGTTCGCGGAGGTCCGGGAGCTGGCAGGGCTGATTGAGGTAGCCGGCGTGGATGCCATCGAGGGCGGCGCGGAGGAGGAGACGTTCAAGTGCCTGGCCTGCGGCGAGCCAATCGGCGGGGGTGTCGCCGGGGGTGGCGAGGAGGGCGAGGGCGGGGGCGTGGAGGGCGTAAACCTCGTCGCGGGCGGCGGCGGTTCGGCCGAGATCGAGGTGGTCGACGAGGAAGCGCAGGCCCCGGCCGACGATGCGCGAGGCGGGGAGGCCGTCGACGGAGCGGCCGGGATGGATCCAGTGGGCAAGTTCGTGGCGGTAGGCGGGGTCGCGGCGCAGGCGGCGGTCGGCTTCGGCCACGAGGTCGGCGAGGCGCTGGCGCTCGGGGCGCGCATCGACCCAGCGGAGGGTCGCGCCTTCGGCGGCTGCGGCAGCGGCAAGCTGGTCGCGCAGGGCAGCCGGGAAGGAGCCTGGTTCGAAGGCATGGCGGGTGGAGCGGCGGAGCTCGATGGCGGGGGCCAGGGCTGCGAGGGCGGCATCGGCGGGGCCGTCTTCGAGGCGGACGCGGGCGAGGTGGTCGGGCGCGGCCGGGTCGGGGAGGAGGTCGATCGTTTCGACGCAGCTATCGGCGGCGCCGGCTGCGCGGAGGTTGAGCAGCGCACAGCCGCAGGCGATGGCGCGTTCGCGGCCCTGCGGGTCGCTCACGGGGAGGGCGCGAGCGGGGTCGGCGAAGAGGTCGATGGCGGCCGGGGTAACACGGAATCGCCAGGGCTGGGTGTTGAGGGCCGACGGCGCGAGGCCGGCGAGCCGGAGCCATTCATCGACCTGGACGATGGTCATGGCGGGAGTGTAGCGCGCCGCGGGCGGGGTCAGTCGCGCGCGAGGGAGGGGAGGATGCGGCGGTTGGCGGGCGGGAAGAGGTCGGCGAGGCGGCCATAGAGGGCCACGACCCCCGCGACGTCGTCGGGCTGGGGCGTGCGGTAGACCATCGCACCGGCCGCTTCGCACATGGCGGCGCCGGGGCAGGCATCCGAGTGCCCGAGGCCGAGGGCGTGGCCGAATTCGTGGAGGGCGAGGGCCTGGAGGGACTCGAGGGTGTAGGGGTAGAAGGGCGAGAAGACGAGGTCGAACTCCTGCAGTTCGAAGTACGGGGTCCCGGGGACGAGGCTGGCCGAACGCCACCAGCAGGCGTAGCCGAGGTAGCCGCCGGCAATGGCGCCCCAGCCGACCACGTTCTCGCCATCGGGGGCGTAGCCGACCACCGCCGGGTCGCCGGCGCAGCCCGTGGGGATCGGGGTTTCGCCCTGGAAGGCGAAGCTGACGGAGGTGCCGGCGACGCCGGTCCAGCCCTCGGCGCCGGCGGCGATGGCGCTGAAGGCCGCGGCGGGGTCGAGGTGGGCGGGTGCGCCGGCGGGGTTGTAGCGCCAGGGGATGCCGGCCGGGTCGGGCCAGCGGACGCCATCGAGGACGAAGGCGGCGGACGCCTCCGCGTGCGGGAGCGGGATGGCACCGGGGACGGCGGCGAGAACGGCGTCGCGGGCGTGCCGGAGGCGCTCATCCACGGAGAGCGCACCTTCGGCGGGGGCGATGACCGCGATGCCGAGCACGCGGGGGCCGCCGGGGCCGGGGACGACGAGTTCGAAACTGAATTCGACGACCTGGAGCTCGCCGGC
>NZ_DAOUAO010000120.1:0-10018 GCF_034433535.1 Tepidiforma sp. | reverse complement strand
AGGCGTGGCGGGCGAGCCACTGGAGGGCGGCGACCACCGCGACCCGTGCGGTGGCGAGGGAGAGCCCGGCCGCGCGGATGGCCTCATCCTCGGCCCTGGGGGCGAGCTGCTCGTGGACGATGCGGGCGAGGTCATCGATGGTGCGGGTGCCATCGAGGAACGGCAGCAGGCGGAGGGCGAGCGGCGGGACATCTTCGACGGTGTGCAGCATGGAAACCGGGATGCCGTCACGCGCGGCCTGGTCGCGGGCCGGGGCGAAGGCGCGCGGGAGCGGGCCGGGCGCCGCCGCAGGCGCGGCAGGCTCCGCTTCGAGGCGGATGGCGCCGAGCCAGAACAGGCGGAGGAGCTTGGGCGCGGTGCGGTCCCAGAAGCGGCGCGGGTCGATGCGCTCGGCGAGTTGTTCGACAGGGAGCGCGCGCGGGCGGGCGGCGTCGAGCAGGCGGATGGCCTCGAGGAGGTCGGGGTCGCGGAGGGTGAGGATCCCGCCGGGATGGCGGACCTTCGGCAGGCCGGGGTCGTAGCGCTCTTCGCCGGGGGCGATGAACTCGCCGAGGAGGCGGAGCGCGAGCCCGCGGAGCGCGCCCGGCGCGGGATTCCGGTCGATGGGGGTCCCGGCGCGGACGAGCAGGGATTCGCGGAAGGTGCGGCCATGGACGAAGTCGAGCAGCTGCTCCCGTTCGATTCGGTCGGGGGCGAGCTGTTCGAACTCAGCGGTGACAGCCGGGTCGAGCCCGGGCATGACCATGCGCTGGACGAGGGCGTCGGCGAGGTAGTCGAGGCCAGCCGCTTCGGCCTGCGCGATGAACTCGGTGAAATAGACCGGGGTGTTGATCGGTTCGAGGTGCTCGTGGGCGATGTAGTCGTCGGGACGGTCGGCGATGATGTCGAGCTCCCGGGCGAGGACGCGGGCGTAGAGCGGCCCCCCGGGGAGGCGGTCCTCGATGTCGAGCGCGGTGCGGACGACGATCTCGGCCATCGCGCGGGCGTGGCCGATGAGCTGGCCCGGGGGCACGTTGAGCTGGCGGGTGGCGAAGAGCATCAGTTCGCGCAGCGGCTGGCGAAGGTACCAGCCGGGGTAGCAGTTGTAGCTCACGAAGGCGACGCCGCCGGGGGCGAGCAGCCGCCCGCAGAGTTGGAGCATGTGCAGCCGGACGGGCTCTGCGACCCAGGAGTACACGCCGTGGGCGATGATGTAGTCGAAGGGGCCGAGGGATTCGGGCACCTCGAGGATGTCGCGGGCTTCGAACTCGATGTTGCTGAGCCCGAGGCGCCGCGCGAAGGCACGGGCGCGTTCGACCTGGCGGACGGCGTTATCGAGGCCGAGGAAGCAGGCGCTGGGCAGCGCGGCGGCCATGGGGACGAGGTTTTCGCCGATGGCCGAGCCGAATTCGAGCACGCGGGCGGTGGCGACCGGGGGCGCCGACACCCCGAAGAGGCGGGCGAGCGCGGCGAGGCGGCGCGGGTGGGAGGCTTCGACAGCGGTGCCTTCGTAGAGCACGTCGTTATAGCTGATGGAGGCCACTGCAGGGCCAGTGTGGCACCCGCCGGGGCGGTGGGCGAGGGCAAACTTGGGGAAAGCCAGTATTGACGTTATGGTTCGGAGCGGGGAGAGTACGGGGGAATGGTTCCGGTGACGACCCTCGCTGCGCTCCTGGCTACCGCGGCTGCTGCTGCCGCGCGTGCGCGCCGGTGAGGGTGGCGGTCGGAGCCAGGGATCCGAAGGTTCAACACGAAGGCCGCCCCCAGGGCGGCCTTTCGACGAACTGGAAGGCTGGCGGGGGCAGACAGGAGCAGACACGATGAGCATCGATGTCACAGCGGCCCGGGCGCCAGGTCGGTTCGTCTCGCGGCGGATGCAGGCGGTGCCGCCGAGCGGTATCCGGCGGTTTTTCGACCTGCTGAGCACGATCGAGGATGTGATTTCGCTGGGCGTGGGCGAGCCCGATTATGTCACGCCGGAGCCGATCAGGCGGGCGGCGATAGCGAGCATCGAGCGGGGCGACACCCACTACACCTCAAACTATGGCCTGCTGGAGCTGCGGGAGCGGCTCTCTGCGCACCTGGAGCGGCTGTACGGGGTCCGCTACGACCCGAAAACGGAAATCGTGATCACGTCGGGTTCGAGCGAAGGGCTGGACGTGGCGATCCGCGCCCTGGTGGATGTCGGTGACGAGGTCCTCTGCGCTGACCCCAGTTATGTTGCCTACATGCCGGTGACCGTGATGGCCGGGGGGACGTTCGTGCCGGTGCCCACGCGGGCATCGGATGACTTCCGGCTGATGCCGAAGGAGCTGGAGGCGGCGATCACCTCGCGCTCGCGGGTGCTGCTGCTGGGGTACCCGGCGAACCCGACGGGAGCGACGATGCAGCGCGCCGACCTCGAGGGGATCGCGGAGGTGGCGGAGCGGCACGACCTGGCGGTCATCAGCGATGAACTGTACGACCGAATGACCTACGCCGGCGAGCACACCTGTTTCGCGGCGATTCCCGGCATGTGGGAGCGCACGGTGCTGCTCGGCGGGTTCAGCAAGGCGTATGCGATGACCGGCTGGCGGCTGGGCTGGGTGGCGGCGCCGGCGCCCATCGCCGAGGCGATTATGAAGGTGCACCAGTACGTGATGATGTCGGCGCCGACGGCCTCGCAGTACGCTGCCATCGCGGCGCTGGACGAGGGCGAAGCCTTCGTGGCGGAGATGGTGGCCGAGTATGACCGGCGCCGCCGGCTGATCGTGGACGGGTTCCGGGCCGTGGGATTGCCGACCTTCGAGCCCCGCGGGGCGTTTTACGCCTTCCCGGACATCCGGGTGACGGGCATGAGCAGCCTCGAGTTCAGCGAGCGGCTGCTCGCGGAGGAGCGGGTGGCGGTGGTGCCGGGCAGCGCGTTCGGGGCGTGCGGCGAAGGCCACGTGCGGGCGTGCTACGCGAGCGGGTTCGAGCAGATCGAGCGCGCGCTGGAGCGCATCGGGCGGTTTGTGCAGCGGCACCGGGTGGAGTAACGCTCAGCAACCCTTCGATTTAACGAACGCGGCCTGAACTACTTCCCTTGCATTGTCCTCCCCGATGGTAGGATTCGGCGCCATCAATACTTGCGGCGCAAGGGGGTTCGTGAGCATGCGAGGACAGGGAAAGCTCGGGCTGCTGATTGCAGGAGTGCTGGCGAGCGCGCTGGCGGGAGCGGCGTGCGGCGGGGGCGGCGATTCCACGGACGTGAAGCTGGAGAACGTCAACCCGAGCATCGGGACGCCAACACCCGAGGCTGAACGCCCGGTGCAGGAGATCAAGGTGACGGACCAGGGCTGCGACCCGGCGAACGTGACGGTGAAGGCGCGGACGCGCGTGGTCTGGAAGTGGCAGGGCACCACCAACCCGGTCGCGATCATGCTGGCGGGTCAGAAATCGCCGGAGCAGACGACCGGCGAGTACCAGCGGGACTTCGACCAGCCCGGGCTTTCGTACACGTACCAATGCGGTGCGACGACCGGGAAGATCGTCGTCGAATAGGGTACGGGGCTCAGCACGGGAAGCTACGGGAAGCTGAGGATGGTCGGGGTGCCGCGATTCGAACGCGGGACCTCTTGAACCCCATTCAAGTGCGCTACCAGGCTGCGCTACACCCCGACCCTGCGCCTGCGCCACGGCCAGGCTGCCGCGGCGCCGCTCCACGCTACACCATACGAAGGGACGGGCGCGGGGTCAAAGGTTGGGAGCTCGCCCGGCCACCGGCGATGGGCTGGCCGAGGGGCCCGGCTCCAGCGGGGGTGCGCCATGGCCCCGGGCTGCGCCTGCGGAGGTGATGGCGGCGAGCCGGCGGCCGAAAAGGAGCAGCACGGTGGAGCTCAGCAAGATGATCAGCGCGCCGAGGGCGAAGAGGCCAGGGCGGACGCCGATGGCCTGGACGAGGAAGCCGGCGAAGATTGCGCCGAGCGGGATGAGGCCGCGGTCGAGGCTGAGGAGCGACATGACGCGGCCGTGCATCTCGGGGTCGGAGTTGGAGAGGAGGATCCCGTTGGTGAAGGCCATGTAGGTGACGGTCATGCTGCCGGCCACGGCGAGCAGCAGGGCGGTGAGCCAGACGGTGGACTGGAGCGAAATGGCGACGAGTGCGCCGCCGAAGATGAGCATGTTGATCATCAGCTGGAGGCCGGGGCGGGCGATGTTCGAGCGGGAGGCGACGAAGAGGGAGCCGGCGAAGGCGCCGACCCCGGTCGCCCCGGCCAGGAAGCCGACGCCGGAGTCCCCAAGGTCGAGGGTGCGGGTGGCGAGCAGCGGCACGAACACCTGCTGGTAGGGGAAGCCGAGGATGAACAGGATGAGAGAGAGCGCCGTGACGATGCCGAGGACGGGCTGGGAGGCGATGTAGCGGAAGCCCTCGGCGAGGTCGGCGAAGAGGCCGGTATCGCGGCGGGGGCGGGTCCGCTCGGGGCCTTCGAAGCGCATCAGGAGGGTGGTGATGATGACCAGGACGTAGATGCCGGCGGTGACCAGGTAGACGCCGCCGACATCAAGGACGATGAGGAGCGCCCCCGCAAGGGAGCCACCGCCGATGCGCATGAAGCTCAGGGCGGTGGAGTTGAGGGCCACGGCGTTCAGCAGGTCCTCCGGGGGGACGGTGCGGGGGATGAGCGACTGGCGAACTGGCTGATTGAAGGCCATCGCGGTGCCGGCGACTGCGGCCGTGACGAAAACGTGCCAGACCTCGACAAGCCCGGTGACGGCCATGCTGCCGATAAAGAGGTGGCAGGCGGTGGAAACGCACTGGGTGAGGGTGAGGATGCGCTTTTTGTCGTAACGATCGGCGACAGCGCCGGCGATGAGGCCGAAGAAGAGGATGGGCGCGAGGCGGGTCGCGATGACGAGCGAGAGCATGACGGCGGAATCCGTCAGCTGGAGGATGAGGACCGCCCTGGCGACCTGGTCCATCCAGAGGGTGGCGGAGTGTCCGGTCTGGCCAAGCCAGAGGAGGCGGTAGTTGCGATGGCGGAGGGCGCGGAAGGTGGTATCGGCGCCCGGGACGAAGCGGGGTGCCATGGTTGCGAACTCTACCTTTACGCGAAGGTAAGAGCGAGTCAGAACTCGAGTTCGATGCCGACGGGGCAGTGGTCGGAGCCCATGATTTCGGGCTGGATGAAAGCGCGGCGGAGGTGCGGGAGGAGGTCCGGCGAGATGAAGACGTAGTCGATGCGCCAGCCGATGTTGCGGGCGCGGCGGTCGCGCCAGGGGTCCCAGTAGGTGTAGGCGTCGCGCAGGTTGGGGTGGAGGTAGCGGAAGGTATCGATGTAGCCGTGCTCGATGAGCCGCGTGATCCAGGCCCGCTCTTCGGGAAGGAATCCAGTGCCCTTGAGGGCTTCCTGGGGGCGGGCGACATCCATCTCGGTGTGGGCGATGTTGAAGTCGCCCATGAAGACGACGGGCCGCCCGGCATCGCGGAGTTGGGTGAGGCGGTCCAGGAAGGCCTGGTAAAAATCGAACTTGTACTGGAGGCGGTCCTCGCCTCTGCCGGCGTTCGGGTAGTAGGATGTGAAGAGGGTGAACTCCGGGTAGTCGGCCTGGATCACCCGGCCCTCGACGTCGAAGCGTTCGACGCCGAGCCCGAGGCGGACTTCGAGCGGCTCAGGTTTGGAGAGCAGGAGCGCGCCGCTGTAGCCGGGACGCTGCGCAGGGTGCCACCAGGCGCGGTAGCCCAGTTCAATCCACGGGTGGTCATCGAGCTGGTCAGGCGTGGCCTTGACTTCCTGCAGGCCGACGATGTCGGGCTGCCAGGCGCGGAGCCAGTCCTGGAGGTAGCCGCCCTTGAGGGTGGCGCGCAGGCCATTGACGTTCCAGGAGCAGATGGTGAGGGTGGTCACCCGGGGAATGTTGGCGGGCGTGGCACGGTGGAGCAAGGCGAGATCGGGCGCTACGGGAGGGAAGACGAGGGCGACCCCTGATCGGTTCGTTCACAGTTGGCGGACGATACTTCACGGGAGAAGGGAGGTGAGGCAGATGACGATGTGTCCAGTTTGCGGAGCGCGCTTCGCGGCCGGGGCGGGTGCCGAGCGCGCCTGGCTGGAGCGCCATGTGATGCGTTCCCATGGCATCCAGCGGATGCAGCTCGTGGCCGGCTGGCCGGTGCCCGGCGGCACCGATGACCGGCGCACCAGCGGGGCGGCTGCCTAGACTGAAAGGCGAGCGACCACGACGGCGGCAGCGGTGACGAGGGTTACCACTGCGTACTCGGCGGCGGTCGACCACTGGAGGTCGTGGTCGAGGAGGTGGTGGACGATCCCGGTGGCGAGGTAGAAGGCGATGATGAGGAGCGCGGCGGCGAGGAGCCCATCGAGCGGGAAGTAGTAGAGGGCCAGGCGGAGTTCGGCGAGGCTGAGGCCGATGGCAAGGCTGACGAGAAAGGGGGCAGGGCCGGTAATGCGGCTTTCGCGGAGCAGTTCGATGGCGAGGAGCGCGGTGACGAGGCCGACGAGCGCAGCCGAAGCGGGGAGGGGGAGGTCGCCGTCGACGAGCACCAGGACGTGCGAAAAGGCGACCACGTAGGTCGCGACCGCCATGACGAGGCGGAAAGGGGCGTAGAGGCGCGCCCTGACGTCAACGGTCTGGTAGGCGCCGAAGGTGACGGCAGCGACGGTGAGCGCGGCGAACCCGGCAAGGGCAGGGCGGGCGTAGCCGTCGACGAAGCGGTCGATGAAGAGCGCGGCGCCCAGGGCGGCGAGGGCCGGGAGGATGGCGGAGACGATGGCATCGACCGGGCGGCCCTCCGGCCACTCCGGGTGACGCCGGACGATGCCGTCGCCCGCGAAGCCGACGAGGGCGGCAGTGAGCCACGGCAGCCAGGGCAGCGGCGGCTGGAGGGTGACGGAGGCGAGGAGGCCGCCCGCGGCGACAAGGCCGAGGAGGACGATGCGGGCGAGGATTCCGACGGGCGCGGAGGTCGGGGTGGTTTGCTCGATGGACAGAGGGCTATTCCACAGCGAAGGTGGGCTGTTCGAGGCCGTAAATCTCGGCGGCGTTGCGCCACCAGAGGCGTTCCTGCTCATCTTCAGTGAGGCCGAGCTGTTCGTACATGACCTGGAAGCGGCGAATGTGCTCGCCGATTTCGTCCATGCCGCAGTCGCTGCCCCAGACGAGCTTTTCGACGCCGAATTCGCCCTGGGAGTTGGCGGCCAGCAGCTTGCGTTCGACGAGGTGGCGTTCGATGGTCTCGCCGCCGCTCATATCGAACCAGACGTTGTGGCGCCAGCGGGCCACGGAGGCGGCGTAATCGTAGTTGCCCTGGTTGCCGATGTGCGCGCCGATGATTTTCAGCTTCGGGAAGCGGTTGGCGATGGTATCGAGGTGGAGGGGAGACATGCGCGCAGCGGAGACGTTGCGGGGAGGCATGCGGTCCTGCATCGCGAGCATGCGCTGGTAGAGCTGGGCGGCCGCGGCGCTGCGGCGCGGGTGCGTGATGGAGTAGTCCACACCGCCGCCGATGACCCCCATGTGGAACAGGATGGGCATGTTGAGACGCTCTGCTGCGGCGTAGGTGGGCAGGTAATCCGGGTCGTCGTAGGGGCGCTGGACCCCGATGAGCTTCAGGCCACGATAACCCATCTCGTACAGGTGATGGACCTCTGCGGGACCGATCTCCTCAGGGTCGATGACGGCGACGGGGATGAAGAGATCGCGGTACTTCTGGAGGATTTCCATGCCCCGCTCGTAGGTGGGGCCGAAGCGGCCGCCGGTGAGCATGCAGGCCTTCGTGATGCCGACGCTGACCGCGATTTCGGCGAGGCGGTCGACCATGGGGGCCTGGTCTTCGTCGGGGTTTTCCCAGTTGCGGGGGAAGTGGACGTGGACATCGAAGATCTTCATGGAGCGGCGATCCGGGGCATGGGGGCTCCCCGGAGTGTAGCACCGGCCCGGTGGTGGCTCACGGAGCGGGTTAACTGGGCCTTGGGTAGGATGGTTGGGATGCGGTCCCGTCCGTTCGTCGCGCTGTACATCTCGGTGTTCGTGGCGACGATGGGCATTTCGATGGTGAGCCCGCTGCTGCCGGTGTTCGCAGAGGAGCTGGGGGCCACCGGGGTGTGGCTGGGGCTGACGTTCTCGGTCTTCGCGATCGTGCAAACCTTCGTCGGGCCGTTCGCGGGGCGGCTCTCCGACCGGTTCGGACGGAAGCCGTTCATCATCGCCGGGCTGCTGGTGTACCTGGTCGCGGCGCTGGGCTACCTGACCGCGGGGAGCTTCTACCAGGTCATCGCCTTCCGGGCGTTTTCGGGCCTGGGCACGAGTCTGATCTTCTCGGTGGCGCGGGCCCACGTGGGCGATCTCACGCCGCGCGGGCAGGAGGGGCGGTGGCTGGGGGTGTTCGCGACCGCCGATGTGGTTGGGTTCGGGACGGGGCCGCTCGTGGCCGGGGTGCTGCGCGAGCTGCTGGGCTTCCGGTCGGTGTTTGCGGCGATGGCCCTGATGATGGGGCTCTCGGCGCTCATCCTGCTGATGTGGCTGCCGCGGCACAGCCCGGCCGAGCTGGAGCGGCGGGCCATCCGGCGGGCCGGGGGCACCGTCACCAGCGAGAACAGCTCGTTCCGGTCGGCGCTGACCGAGCGTGTCGTCCTGGCGGTGACGCTGCATGCGGGGCTGATTGCGATCGCGGTTGGCGCCACGCTGAGCTTCCTCGCGCTGAGGCTGGAGCAGGGCATCGGGGCGACGCCCATCATGATCGGGGTGGCGTTCGCCACGCAGGACATCACCGGCGGGCTGGCGCAGCCGCTGTTCGGGCGGGTGGCGGACCGCCGCGACCGGCGGCTGCTGGTCGCTGGCGGGCTGCTCCTCTACGCGGCGCTGCTGGCGAGCCTCGGCGTGGTGCCAACCTACGCGCTGGCGGTAGGGGTGCTGCTGGGGATGGGGGCATCGACGTCGCTGGCGATGGTGGCGGCCGGGGCGATCCAGGTGGTGGCGGGGCGCCGTGCGGGGATGGGGACGGTGCTGGGCATCAGCTCGGCGGCGAACGGGATCGGCATTGTTGCGGGCTCGCTCGTCTCAGGTCTCATCGTCGACGCGTACGGGCTGGCCGCGGCCTTCATGTTCGGCGGAGGCGTCATTGCGGCCGGGGTGCCGCTCTTCCTGTGGCTGACACGAGGCGCCGCGGTGGCCGAACCGGTCGCGCCCGGGCGCGGCCCCCTCGCGAAAGAGGCGGTCGACGGGGCTCGCTGACCGGCACGGCTACCATATGCGCATGCCGGGAGAGGGCCTGCCTCGGGAGCATGCTGCGATTGTCCCCGGACCCGGGACGCGGTTCGCGGAGGTGGCGGTGCACACGACGCAGCCGGCCCGACGCGGGTTCACTTACGCCATCCCGGAGGGGATGCGAGTCGAACCCGGCATGGCGGTGTTCGTGCCGTTCGGACCGCGGGTATTGCAGGGCATCGTGCTCGAGCTGGCGGAAGAGAGCCCGGTGGAGGCGGTGCGGCCGATCAGCGCGGTGATGGACCCGGAGCCGCTGCTCGATGCCGCGCACATCGCGCTGGCGCGATGGCTTTCGGAGGAGTACCTGGCGCCGCTCTGGGAGTGTGTGGCCTGCATGCTGCCGGCGGGGTTTGGTCAGAAACCAGTGACGATGGTTTCGCCGGTCGAGGTGCCGCCGCTGCTGCCCGCCACGCCGAAGGAGCAGGCCATCCTGCAGTTCCTGGCGGAGCACGGCCGGGTCTCGCTGGAGCGGCTGCGCGAGGGCGTGGGGCCGGTGCCGATGGCGGTCCTCCAGCGCCTGCAGGAGGCAGGGATGGTGAGCGTGGCGCAGGGCCTGGCGCGGCCAGCCGGTCGGCCGCGGGTAGAGCGGCGCGTGGAACTGGCGGTCGAGCCGGAGGAAGCCGGGGCGGAGGCGGATCGCCTGGCCGGGAAGCAGCCGAGTTCGGTGGAGGCGCGCATTCTTCGGCAGCTGGCGGAGGCCGGGGAGGCGGGGCTGGGAGAGCTGAGGGAGATCGGCGCGGAGCCGCGCCACCTGGAGCGGCTCGAAGCGCGCGGGCTGGTCCGGGTGGTGGAGCGG
>NZ_DAOUAO010000119.1:0-5000 GCF_034433535.1 Tepidiforma sp. | reverse complement strand
TCGCCGACGACCGTGGCGGTGGGGGCGATGAAGGCGGAGGGGTGGATGCGCGGGATCTTCTCCCCGACGGCGTAGATGGGCATGCGGCGATTTTCGAACGCGCACGGCCGGGGTGTCGATGCCGCAAGGGGGCGCGCGGCCTACAATGCCGGGGCGCGGCCGATGCTGATGCGGGGCCGCTGGAGGTGTGCGATGGAGATTCGCGACAGGGTCGCCGTGGTAAGCGGCGGGGGCTCGGGGATCGGGCGGGCGACGGTGCTGGAGCTGGCGCGGCGCGGCGCGCGCGTGATCGCGGCGGATATCAATCTCGCTGGCGCCGAGGAGACGGCGGACCTGGCGGGCCGCGAGGGCGGTATTGTCATCGCCCGGCGCTGCGATGTGACCCACACGGAGGACCTGGCCGGGGCGATGGCGTGCGCGTTCGAGCACTGGGGGCAGCTGGATATCGTGTTCAACAACGCGGGGATTGGCGGCGAGGACCTGTTCGCGGATGACCCGGGGCCGTGGCAGCGGATTATCGAGATCAACCTGGTGGCGGTGATCGACGCGACGCGCATCGCGGTGCGGGAGATGCGGCGGGCAGGCAAGGGGGGCGTGATTATCAATACGGCTTCGATGGGGGGGCTGTTGCCGATGCCGGATTCGCCGGTGTATGCGGCGTCGAAGGCGGGGGTGGTGAATTTCACGCGGTCGCTGGGGTACCTGGCTGCACAGGACGGCATCCGGGTGAACGCGATCTGCCCGACGTTCACGGACACGCCGCTCGTTCGCCGGAGCGGCGATGAGCGGGTCGAGGAGGTTGCGAAGCTGGTCGGGGGCATTCTGCAGCCGGAGGACGTGGCGGCCGGGGTGATCGAGCTCATCGAGGATGAGTCGCGCGCCGGCGCCATCATGCGGGTAACGGTGCGCGGCGGCCGGGATTACGCCCGCGAGGTTCGGCCGTACTGATGGCCGGTACGTTCGAGACGCTCATCGTCGAGCGCGACGCGGAGCTGCCCGGGCTGGTCTCGGTGACGCTGGACCGGCCGGAGAAGCTGAACGCGATTAGCTTCCGCATGCACGCGGAGCTGCAGGAGGTGTGCCGGCAGCTGGCGGACGATCCGGAGGCCCGCGTCGTGCTGCTCACGGGCTCGGGGCGGGCATTCTCTGCGGGCGCGGACCTCGGCGGGAGCACTTCGGACCCGAACCGGCCGGCGCTGGTTTCGGCGACGGCGGACGGGTCGCCGCTGCGGGAGCGGCTGCGGGCGGGGACGGGCAACCGGACGGCCGCGGCGCTGGAGGGTCTGCCACAGGTGACGATCGGGCTGGTCAACGGGCTGGCGATCGGGGGCGCGGTGGTGCTGCTGGCCTGTCTCGACCTGCGTCTGGCGGCGGCGAGCGCGTGGTTTTCGATCCCGGAGGTTGACCTCGAAATCCCGCTGACGTGGAACGCGCTGCCGCGGCTGATGCGCGAGCTCGGGCCAGCGCGGACGAAGGAGCTGGTGATGACCTGCGACCGGTTTACGGCCGAGCAGGCCGCAAGCTGGGGGCTGGTGAACCGGGTGGTGCCGGATGGCGAGCTGCTCGCGGCGGGGCGGGCGCTGGCCGCCCAGCTGCTGTCCAAGGACCTGGTGGCGCTGGCGGTGACCAAGAGCACCTGCAACGCGCTGGCGGAGGCGCTGGTCCCCGGCTATGTGACGCACGCCGACCCGGATTACCTGGTGCTTTCGCGGCTGCTGGCGAGGGAGCGGGGACGGTAGCGGGTTCGACGACGAGCATGGCGGCGTGCAGAATCGAGAGGGTGCACGCGGATGGGTACGGCGAGGATGCGGCGTTTTACGACGCCATCCACGACGGCTTCCGGGACGACATCGGGCTGTGGCTTGCCTACGCGGGGCGGACGGTGCGGCCGGTGCTGGAGGTGGGCTGCGGGACGGGGCGGATCGCGGTAGAGCTGGCTGCGGCCGGGCATGAGGTGACCGGGATCGACCCCTCGCCGGCGATGCTGGCGCGTGCGCGGCGACGGGCGGAGGAGCGGGGGGTGGCCGTCCACTTCATCGAGGGGCGCGCGCTGGAGCTGAAGCTGGAAACGGAGCGGTATGGGCTGGTGCTGCTGCCGCTCGATGTTTTTCTCTACTGCCGGGACGGTGAAGAGCAGCGGGGGACGCTGGCGGCGCTGGCGGGTGCGCTGGCGTTCGACGGCGTGCTGGCGCTCGACCTGCCGGGCCCAGCGCAGTGGCTCGACCCGGCGACGAACGGGCAGCCGCTGCTGGCGTTTTCTGGGGTTACGGACGAAGGGCTGCGGTTCGAATGCTGGCACGTGCACGAGGACGACCTCGCGGAACAGACGCGGAGGCTGCGGGTTGCGTACGACGTGATTGGGGACGACGGGCTGCTTCGGCGGCGGGTAAGCGAGCACCTGCTGCGGTACGTGGGGCGCTGGGAGCTGGAGTACCTGCTGGAGGCTGCCGGGCTGGAGCTGGTCGACCTGTTCGGGGACTATGATGCGGGCCCGCTCACGGGTTCGAGCGAGCGGATGATTGCGATTGCGCGGAGGCTCACGGGATGAAACCGGTTCGAATCGTGCTCGATGCCATGGGCGGGGATAACGCGCCGGGAGAGCCGGTCGCGGGAGCGCTGATGGCCGCCGGCGTGCTGGGGGTAGAGCTGATCCTGGTGGGGCGGAAGGAGGTGATCGGGGCAGAGCTGCAGGGCACGTCGAACATCCGGGACGTGCGAGTGGTGGATGCCCGCGACGTCATCGAGATGGACGAACACGCGACCGACGCGGTGAAGGCGAAGCCGGAAAGCTCGATCGCGGTGGGGCTGCGGATGGTGAAGAACGGTGAGGCAGACGCATTCGTGACGGCGGGCAACACGGGGGCGACGATGGCGGCAGCGCTGCTGACGCTGGGACGGGTGAAGGGGATTTCGCGGCCCGCGCTGGCAACGGTCTTCCCGGTGGCTGATGGGAAGCTGACGATGCTGCTGGATGTCGGGGCGAACGCTGATTGCCGCCCGGTGCAGCTGTTCCAGTTCGCGCACATGGGCGCGGCCTACATGGAGCGGATGTTCGGGGTGCAGCGGGCGCGGGTGGGGCTGCTGTCGATCGGGGAGGAGGATTCGAAGGGGAACCAGCTGACCATCGAAGTGAACCAGATGCTGCGGGCGAGCCGGCTGAATTTCGTGGGGAACGTGGAGGGGAAGGACCTGACGCGGGGCATGGCCGATGTGGTGGTGATGGACGGGTTCACGGGGAACGTGGTGTTGAAGACGGCCGAGGGGATCGCGGAGATGCTGTTCGGCGAGCTGCGGAAGGCGGTGGAGCTGACGCCGTGGAACAAGGCGGCCGGGCTGATCCTGATGTCGGAGCTGCGCAAGGTGCGGCGGCGGCTGGATTATGCGGAGTACGGCGGGGCGCAGCTGGTGGGGGTGGACGGCGTGGTAGTGATCGGGCACGGGCGTTCGAACGCACGGGCGATCTATAACGCGCTCCGGGCGGCGCGCGATTCGGTGCAGAATGGGGTGCTGGAGAAGATGCGGGAGATCGGGCAGGAGATCCCGGCGAAGGCGGCCCCCGGGTCCGGCGCCGGCAACGGGGAGGATTGAGGCGCGGACCCGGGGGCAGGGACTCACCCGGCAGTCGCAGTCGGCGCGCGGGACGGAGGCACGCGCGCCGGCGCAGACTTGCGGGGCCGGGCGTAGGTCAGGCGGATGGTGAGCGCCGCGATGAGGAGGAAGGATGTGGCGATGTAGAGGACGCGTACGGGGAGCGAGCCGGCATCGCTGCCGATGGTGAGCCCGTGCCAGAGGGCGGCGACATACGCGACCACCGAAGCCCGGTGGACCCAGCGCCAGGTGGTGGGTCCGATGGCGTTGCGGAACCAGAAGGAGAACGTGACGAGTGCGGCGAGGTAGAGGCTGATGGTGCCGAGTGCGGACTCTGCGGGGCGGTAGTAGGAGGCGAAGGGGACGAAGAGGTCGCCGAGGGTGAAGGTGGTCCAGCCATCGGGGATGAGGACGAGGGCGTGGCCGAGGCCGAGGGCGACGCCGACCACGCCGAGCGCCTGGTGCGCGGCCAGGAGGCGTGCGCGATTGACGATGCCATCGAACCAGGCGGAGGACATGAGGAGGCCGCCGGCGAGGGAGAGCCAGAGCGCGAGGTAGGCGACGAGCCCGGCGGCGCGGGAGGCATACCAGGCGCCGTGTTCGCCGGCTGAAGGCAGGCTGAAGGAGAGAACGAGCGGCACCGCAGCACCGGCGATAAGGCCGACCGCGACGCTCACGGAGACGGTAAGCACGAGGGTCTTCACGGTTCAGGATCCCTTCGACTTCCTGGGCTTTGCTGCCTGGGTCGGCTGGTGCGGCGGTGCGGCGGGCGCGGGCTGGGCGACAGCAGGGGGCGCGGCCGGTGCCGGTGCGGGGAGGGATGGCGGCGGAGTTGCAGCGGGAACCGCCGGGAGTCCAGGAAGCGCTGGTGCGGGGGCCGCAACGGGAGCCGGCGGGGGGGCAGGGGCGCTGCCGGTATCGCCGGCGGCCGGGACTGACGCTGCACCCGGTGCGGGTGAGCTATCGGCCGGGGGTTGGGCGGAGCCGGCGGTGCCCGGCGCTGCGGACCCCGGGGCGGTCACGTATTCGATGACGTAGTAAACGGGCTGGCGCTGGACGACGATGACGGGGCCCTGGGGCGCCGGGCGCTGCGCCGCCGCGTCGGTCTGAGGACTGGAGAAGCCGGGGGGCACGACGGCCGCGGCCGCCTCGGCCGGCGGGTCGGCGGGGGGTTCCTCAGCGGCCGGCGCGTTCGTGGCGGCGATGCCGTTCCAGGTGGCGACGAGGGTGGCGGCAGCGGAGGCGCCGATGCCGACCTTCGTGAGCAGGAAGCGAGGGAGACCTGAGGAGGGCTTCTTTACGGCCATGGCGGTCAGTCCCGGTCCTTCCTGTTGTCTTTCTTCCTGCCGTCATCGTGGTCGTCGTCATCGTCATCGTCGTGGCGGCGGTCATCGTCGCGGTGGTCGTCGCGG
>NZ_DAOUAO010000118.1:0-21940 GCF_034433535.1 Tepidiforma sp. | reverse complement strand
CGCCAGGCCGCGTACACCGCCTCCGCCACCCGCCGGTCCCCGCGCGAAAGTACCGCCTCGATGAAGCTGTCGCGCGGGTCATTCCAGCTGAACTCTACGCCCGCGGCCCTGCAGCCATCCTTCAGCAGGAAGTGCTTCGGCTCCAGCTCTTCCGCCGTGTCCTGCCGCGCCCACTGGAACGGCGTGTGCGGTTTCGGCACCAGATTGCTCGTGCTCACCCGCACCCGGGCGCGCCCGCCGACGTACTTCTTCCCGATCGCCTTCACCTGCCGGCCGAGCTCCACGATCCCCGCCACATCCTCCATCGTCTCGGTCGGCAGCCCGACCATGAAGTACATCTTGATGCCCGTCCAGCCGCGCTGGAACGCGTTCTCCGCCGCGCCCAGCAGGTCGGCGTCGCTCACCAGCTTATTGATTGCGTTGCGCAGCCGCTGCGAACCTGCCTCCGGAGCCAGCGTCAGCGTATGCTTCTTCCCCTTCGCCACCGCGTTCGCCACATCGACCGAAAACGTATCGACGCGCGTGCTGGGCAGGCTCACCTTCAAATTCGGGAACTGCTCCGTCAGCGCACGGACCATCGGGACGATCTCGCTGTGGTCCGTCGTGCTCAGCGAGAGCAGTGAAAGCTCGTCGTAGCCCGTGTTTTCCATGAGCCGCCGGGCCGCTTCCACCACCTCCGCCGGGGTCCGCTCGCGCGTTGGCCGGTAGATCATCCCCGCCTGGCAGAAGCGGCACCCCTGCGTGCAGCCGCGCTGGATCTCCACCGCCGCGCGGTCATGCACCGTTTGCAGGAACGGCACGATCGGCCGCACCAGCGGCTCCGGCAGCCGCTCCACAATGCGCCGCCGGATGACGCGCGGCGCCTCCGCCACCGTCGGCTCCAGCGCCGCGAAATGCCCCGCCTCGTCGTACCGCGCCTCATAGAACGCCGGCACGTACACGCCCGGCACGCGCAGCAGGTCGCGCAGCCGTTGCGCGCGCGGCGTGCCTTCGCGCTTCCACGTGCGCACCAGTTCGGCCAGCTCGACCACCGCATCCTCGCCCTCGCCCAGCACGAACGCATCGATGAACAGCGCCATCGGCTCCGGGTTGAACGCGCCGCTCCCGCCCGCGATGACCAGCGGGTCGTCCTCGCCCCGGTCCTTCGAAAACACCGGGATGCCCGCGAGGTCAAGCATGTTGAGCACGTTCGTGTACGTCATCTCGTACTGGAACGTGAAGCCGAGGACGTCGAAATCCTTCACCCGGTGCCGCGTCTCCAGGCTCCAGAGCAGTACCCCCTCCCGCCGCATCTCCGCCTCCATGTCGTCCCAGGGTGCGAAGACGCGCTCGCAGGCCACGTCCTCCATCCGGTTCAGGATGTCGTACAGGATGCCCAGCCCCATGTTCGACATCCCAACGTCGTAGGCGTCCGGGTAGGCCAGCACAAAGCGGACCGGCGCTGCGGCCCAGTCCTTCGTCACCGAATTCCATTCGCCGCCCGTATAGCGGGCAGGCTTCGAAACGCGCGCCAGCAGATGGTCGATCTGCACCGTCGTCATGGATACCTCCTTGCAGTGGGTGAGCGACACCGCAGGCAGGATTCCATGGTAGCAGCTTGCTCCCTCCCCGCCCCCTGACCGCACTACTCCGATGCGGTAGCCTCTCCCCGTGCCCACCGATGCCGTCATCGTCGCCGCCGGCGCGTCGACCCGCTTCGGACCCGCCGACAAGCTCACCGCCGACCTCCTCGGCCGGCCGGCCATCGCCTGGTCGCTGGCTGCCTTCGGAGCCGTGCGCGACCTCGGCTGTCTCGTCATCGTGGCCGCCCCCGGCCGCGAGCAGGAGTTCGAAGCCATCGCCCGCGATGCCTGCCCCCGGGCCTGCTACCGCGTCGTCCCCGGCGGCCCCCGCCGCCGCGACAGCGTCGAGGCCGGCCTGCGCGCCTGCTCGACCCGCTACGTCGCCATCCACGACGGCGCCCGCTCCCTGGTCACCGCGGCCCTCATCGAGGCCGTCATCGCCGCCGCCGGGGGCCGTCCCGGCGCGATCGCCGCGATCCCCGTCACCGACACCATCAAAGAGGTGGCGGACGGCGTCATCACCGGCCACCCCGACCGTTCCCGGCTGTGGGCCGCCCAGACGCCCCAGGTGGTCCTCCGCCAGGCCTGGCTCGATGCCGCCGCCATGAGCGACAACGATGAAACCGACGACGCCGCCATGCTCAGCCGGCTCGGCCTCGAGTGCGCGGTTGTCCAGTCCACGCCCGAAAACCTCAAACTCACCCGCCCACTCGACCTCGAAATCGCCCGACTCATCCTCGCGCAGCGCCAGGGAAGCCCATGAATCGCATCGGTATCGGCGAAGACCTCCACCCCACGGACGACGCCCGCACCCTCGTCCTCGGCGGCGTCATCATCGAAGAAGGCCCGGGCCTCCGCGGCCACTCCGATGCCGACGTCCTGCTCCACGCCATCACCGATGCCGTCCTCGGCGCCGCGGCTCTTGGCGATATCGGCCACTATTTCCCCCCGAGCGACCCTCGCTACGCCCACGCCGATAGCGCCGATTTTCTCCGCACCGCCCTCCGCCTCGCGCGCGAGGCCGGCTGGAGCCTCGTCAATATCGATGCCACCGTCCGGGCCGAGCGACCTCGCCTGGCGCCCTACCTCCCCCACATCCGCGCCCGCATCGCCGAGATCTGCGGCATCGAACCCGGGGCGGTCAGCGTGAAGGCCAAGTCGGGCGAAGGCCTCGATGCCGTGGGCCGCGGCGAGGCCATGGCCGCTATCGCCGTGGTCCTCCTCGAACAGTGACTGCCCCGCCACCGGTGCCCGTACCGGTGGCCCCGGCTAGGCTGGAAACGTGGGCAAGCGCCTCTTCGATGTCACGCTGACCCTGGTTACGCTGCCGCTCTGGCTGCCGATCATGCTGGTCGCGACGGCCATCCTCGCAATCGAACTCCGCGGCAACCCGTTCTTCCTCCAGCGGCGCATCGGCCTCCGCGGCCGCCCGTTCACCATGATCAAGCTCCGCACCATGCGCCACCCCCGGCCCGGCGAGACCGAACAGTACCGGGTCGACGACTTCTCTACCTTCGTCTTCTCCCCGCCCGACCGCCCCAACCCGCGCATCACCCGGTTCGGCGCCTTCTTCCGCAAGACGTCCATCGACGAGCTCCCCAACCTCATCAACGTCCTCCGCGGCGAGATGAGCCTCGTCGGGCCGCGCCCCGAGATCCCGGAGATCGTCGCGCAGTACCCGCCGCACTACCACCGCCGCCACGAGGTGCTCCCCGGCATCGCCGGCCTCGCCCAGCTCAACGGCCGTTCGGATTTGACCTATGACGAAACCGTTACCTACGATCTCGCCTACGTGGATGACCACTCACTCCGCACCGATATCGCCATCCTCCTGAAGACAGTACTGGCAGTAATCCGCGGGAGTGGCGCCCGGTGAACCGTCCATCCTCCCCGCTTGCCGCCCTCCGCCGGCTCGCCCCCGGCGACCCCCTCTCCACCCTGCTGGCCATCGCCCTCGAT
Source organism: Tepidiforma sp. (assembly GCF_034433535.1). GTDB lineage: Bacteria > Chloroflexota > Dehalococcoidia > Tepidiformales > Tepidiformaceae > Tepidiforma. Next base: position 18,419 of record NZ_DAOUAO010000118.1, on the reverse strand, counting down.
GTCGCCGTGGTTGGTGTTGCCCTCGCCTGCGCCCTGCTCCTCCGCTTCGATGCCGAGGTCCCGCGCCGCAACGCCGAATTCGTCGCGCGCATCTTCCCCCTCATCGCCGCCGCCTACGTCGCCGGGAACCTCCTCTTCGGGGTGTACCGAACCGTCTGGACCTACGGCAGCATCGGCGACATCATCGGCCTCTTCCGCCCGGTCTTTCTCGTCACGATGCTCATCTTCGCCGTCGCGTTCTGGTTCGAAGAACGCGTCCTGCCCCTCTCGGTCATCCTCATCACCGGCGCCCTCGCCTTCCCCGGCATGGCCGTGGTCAAGATGCGCACCCGCCTGCTCGTCCGCCTGCCGTGGGTCGGCACCAGCGAACGCCGCCTCCTCATCGTGGGTGCCGGCAACACCGGTCAGCTCCTCGCCCGCGAACTCCAGGCCAACCCCGAGCTCCCCTACCAGCCCGTCGGCTACGTCGACGACGACCCTCGCCGGCTCCACCACCGCATCCACGGGCTCAAAGTGCACGGCACCATCGACGAGCTCGAGCAGGTCGCCCGGCGCATGGACGCCGAGGTCGTCGCCATCGCCCTCGATAGGCCCCCCGGCCACCTTGTCCGCCGCATCGTCGCCACCTGCCAGCGGCTCAACATCCCCGTCCGCATCGTCCCGGGTGTCGATAACTGGGTGCTTGGCCACGGCCACGATGCCCTGCGCGAAATCACGCTCGATGACCTCCTCGGCCGCGAGCCGGTCCAGGTCGATTTCGCCGCCTGCAGCCAGTCGGTCAAAGACCGCGTCGTCCTCGTCACCGGCGCCGCCGGCTCGATCGGCTCCGAGCTCTGCCGGCAGGTGCTCACCTTCCGCCCGCGCGAACTCCACCTCGTCGACAACAACGAGACCGGCCTGCACGACCTCAGCCTCGAACTCGCCGGCATCTCACCGGAAACGACCATCCGGCTCTGGGTCGCCAGCATCACCGACGAGCCCCGCGTCCGCGAAATCTTCAGCCGCGCCCGGCCCGGCCTCGTCTACCACGCAGCCGCCCTCAAGCACGTCCCGCTCATGGAGGAGCACCCCGCCGAGGCCTTTCGCGTCAACGTCCTCGGCACCCTCCACTGCGCCCGCGCCGCCCGCGAATTCGGCGCCGGCATGTTCGTCCTCATTTCAACCGATAAGGCCGTGCGCCCCAGCAGCGTCATGGGCGCCACCAAGCGCATCGCCGAGCTGCTCATCCTCGCCCTCGCCCGCGAATCCGCCCGCACCGGCTTCGCCGCCGTGCGCTTCGGCAACGTCATGGGGTCCCGCGGCTCGGTGGTGCCCACCTTCATGAAGCAGATCGAGCGCGGCGGCCCCGTCACCGTCATGCACCCGGAGATGCAGCGCTACTTCATCTCGATCCCCGAGGCCGTCTCGCTCGTCATTCAGGCCGGGGCGTTCGGCGGCAACGGCGAAATCTACATGCTCGATATGGGCGAGGAGATCAACATCCTCGAACTCGCCGAGCGCATGATCCGCCTCCGCGGCCTCCGCCCCGGCGAAGACATCGAAGTCGTCTTCACCGGCCCGCGCCCGGGCGAGAAGCTCCGCGAAGAGCTCGTCGCCGATTTCGAACGCATGGCCCCAACCGGCCACCCGAAGGTCATGCGCCTCACCGCCTCGGTCGAAGTTACCGAACGCGAAATCACCCGGCTCATCGAAGAGATCCGCGATGTCATGTGGGGCGACCCCGAGGAGGTGCGCCGCCGCATCCACCTCGTCGCCCGCCGCTTCTCGCGCGATGCCGAGTCCGCCGACGAGCCAGAAAGCGAAGCCCTCCCCTCATGACCGCCGAGCCCCGCATCCATCCCACCGCAGAGGTTAGCCCCGCCGCTGTCATCGGCCCCGGCGCCAGCGTCTGGCACCACGCGCAGGTCCGCGAGCGCGCCTCCATCGGCGCCGGCAGCATCATCGGCAAAGGCGTCTACGTCGGCGCCGGGGTCGCCATTGGCGCCAACTGCAAGGTTCAGAACTACTCCTGCGTTTACGAAGGCAACACCCTCGAGGATGGCGTCTTCGTCGGCCCCGAAGTCGTCTTCACCAACGACCGCTACCCGCGGGCCATCAATCCCGACGGCACCCTCAAGGGCGCCAGCGATTGGGAGCTCTCCGGCTCCGTCGTCCGATACGGCGCCGCCATCGGCGCCCGCTCGGTCATCCTCCCGGGGCTCACCATCGGCCGCTGGGCGCTCGTCGCCGCCGGCTCCGTGGTCACCCGGGATGTCCCCGACCATGCCCTCGTCGCCGGGAACCCCGCCCGCCAGGTCGGCTGGGCCTGCGTCTGCGCCCGCCCGCTCGCCTCCGACCTCCGCTGCCCCGCCTGTCACCGCGCCTACCGCCTCGCCGGCGAGGGCGCCCCCATCCTCGAACCGATCCCCGCCACGGAGCCCGCATGACCGCCGTCAACCGCCCCTTCATCCCTGTCGCCCGCCCCCAGGTCGGCGAGCGCGAAAAAGCCGCCGTCATGGAGGTCCTCGAATCCGGCCAGCTCGCCATGGGGCCCCGCACCGAGGCCTTCGAGGCCCGCTTCGCCGAATACGTCGGTGCACGGCACGCCATCGCGGTCAACAGCGGCACCGCCGCCCTCATCGTTGCCCTCCAGGCCCACGGTATCGGCCCCGGCGATGAGGTCATTACCACCCCGTTCAGCTTCATCGCGACCGCCACCTCCATCATCGCCTGCGGCGCCAGGCCGGTGTTCATTGATATCGACCCCTTCGACCTCAACCTCGACCCCGCCCTCGTCGAGGACGCCATCACCGAGCGCACCCGCGCCATCCTCCCGGTCCATCTCTACGGTCACCCGGCCCGCATCGCCGAACTGGCCGAACTCGCCGAGGACTTCGGCCTCGCCCTCATCGAGGATGCCGCACAGGCCCACGGCGCCGAGCACCAGGGCCGCCGCGTCGGCACCTTCGGCACCGGCTGCTTCAGCTTCTACCCCACCAAGAACATGACCACCGGCGAAGGCGGCATCATCACCACCAACGACGATGAGGTCGCCCGCCGCGCCCGAATCATCCGCAGCCATGGCCAGGAGGTCCGCTACCGCCACGACCTCTTCGGCCTCAACTGGCGGATGCAGGACCTCAACGCTGCCATCGGACTCGCCCAGCTGGAGCAGCTCGAGGACTGGACGCGCGCCCGCATCGCCAACGCCGAGCGCCTCTCGAGCCAGCTCCGCGGCGTCGAAACCCCGCGCGTCCGCCCCGGCGACCGCCACGTCTTCCACCAGTACACCATCCGCGTCCCCTCCGGCCGCGATGCGCTCCAGCAGCAGCTCCACGAAGCCGGCATCGGCACCGCCGTGCACTACCCCATCCCCATCCATCAGCAGCCCATCATCCGCGAGCTCGGCTTTGGCGATGTCTCGCTACCCAACGCCGAGGCCGCAGCGCAGCACGTGCTCTCCCTGCCCGTCCACCCCGCCCTCTCGCCCGAGGACGTCGACTACATCGCCGAAACCCTCAACCGCCTCCGCCCCTAACCTCCCACCTCCAACCTCCCACCTCCCACCTTCCACCTTCCACCTTCCACCTTCCGGCGGTACCCTCGAACCCGTGAGCACCCTCCGCGCCGCCGTCATCGGACTCGGCTCCATGGGAGCCAACCACGTCCGCGTCCTCGCCGATACTCCCGGCGTCGAACTCGTCGCCGTCGCCGACCCCGACCCCGAGCGCGTGCAGCGCGCCATTGCTGGCCGCAGCATCCCCGGCTTCGCCAGCACCTCGGCCCTCCTCGCCGAGAGCCGCCCCGATTTCGTCTCCGTGGTCGTCCCCACCGGCCTCCATGAGGAGGTCGCTGTCGCCTGCATCGAAGCCGGCGCCCACGTGCTCGTCGAAAAGCCCATCGCCGCCACCCTCGAAGCTGCCGCGCGCATCGCCCGCGCCGCCGAGGATGCCGGCGTGCTCCTCACCGTCGGCCACATCGAGCGCTTTAACCCCGCCATCCGTGAACTCGCGCGCCGCCTCCGCGAAGGGCAGGGCGGCCGCGTCCTCCAGCTGCGCGCCCGCCGCGTCGGACCCTTCCCCCACCGCATCCGCGATGTCGGCGTCATCCACGACCTCGGTCCGCACGACATCGACATCATGCGCTACCTCCTCGACGACGAAGTCGTGCGCGTTTACGCCGAATCCCGCGCCCACATCGCCACCGACAACGAAGACCTCTTCGCCGGCATGCTCACCTTCCGCAACGGCGCCATGGGCCTCCTCGATATCAACTGGCTCACCCCCACCAAGGAGCGCACCCTCACCATCCTCTGCGAAAAAGGCATGTTCACCGTCGACTACGCCGCCCAGGTCCTCTGCTTCTACGAAAACTACGCCGCGGCGGCGCGCGATGGCGTCTACGCCTCCGTCACCGAAGGCCCCATGACGCGCTACCCCATCCCGAACCGCGAACCGCTGCGCGTTGAGCTCGAAGCCTTCCGCGATGCCATCCTCGCCGGCGGCCCGCCGCCCGTTCCCGCCAGCGACGGCATGGCCGCCCTCGCCATCGCCGAGGCCCTCGTCCGCTCGGGGCAATCCGGCCAGCCCGTCGACCTTGCCGAGGTCTCGCGCCTTCCATGAACGTCGCCGTCGTCGGCATCGGCCGGATCGGCCTCCCGCTCGCGGTCACCATCGCCTCCCGCGGCCACCGGGTCACCGGCTGCGATATCGATGCCGCCCATGTCCAGCGCATCAACCTCGCCAAAAACCCCCTCCCCGATGAGGCCGGTCTCGGAGAGCTGCTCGCACGTGTCATCGCCGACGGCACCTTCCGCGCCACCACCGACACCCGGGGAGCCGTCGCGTCCGCGCAGGTGATTCTCTTCGCCGTCCGCGTCGACATCGACCCCGAAGGCCGCGCCGACCTCTCCCACCTCCTCGCCGCCGCCGAGACTGTCGCCGGCGCGCTCCAGCCCGGCGCCCTCTGCATCTTCGATACCACCCTGCCCGTCGGCACCACACGCCGCGTCCTCGTTCCCCGCCTCGAAGCCGCCGGCCGCCGGCTCGGGCACGACCTCCACGTCGCCTTCAGCCCCGAGCGCCTGCTTATGGGCCGCGTCATCGAAGACCTGACGAAATACCCCAAGATCGTCGGCGGCGTCGACCCCCGCGGCGGCGAGCTCGCGGCCGATTTCTACCGCCAGACCTTCGGTGGCGAGGTCATCCTCCTCTCCTCCGCCGAGGCCGCCGAACTCTCCAAGCTCGCCGAGGGTGCCTACCGCGACCTCAATATCGCCCTCGCCAACGAGCTCGCCATGGTCGCCGATGTCCACGGCCTCGATATCGAAGAGGTCATCCGCGCCGCGAACTCCCAGCCCTATTCCCACATCCACGTCCCCGGCACCGGCGTCGGCGGTCACTGCATCCCCGTCTACCCCCGCTTCCTCATGCAGGGCGAAGGCCCGAGCGCCCTTTCCGCCCTGGGCCGCGCCGTCAACGACGCCATGCCCGGCTACGTCGTCCGCCGCCTCGCCGCACTCCTCGGCGGGCTCGAAGGGCGCCGTGTGCTCGTGCTCGGCCTCACCTTCCGCCCCAACGTGGCCGTCACCTTCCACACCAACGCCCTCGACCTCAAGCGCGAGCTCGAAGCCCTCGGCGCCGCCGTCCACGGCCACGACCCGCTCCTCAGCCCGGAAGGCATCGCATCGCTCGGCTTCGAACGCGCCCCTGAGCCCCTGCCCCGCTACGACGCGGCCATCGTCCACAGCTATCACGCATCCTACGCCGGGCTCGAATGGGGCAGACTCGCGCCCATCATTGTCGACGCCCGCAACGCCCTCGACCGGTCCGCGGTCGAGGCCGCCGGCGCCCGCTACCTCGGCGTTGGCCGTCCCCCGACGCCCTGGCTTTAGCTCCGCAGCCGCTCTGAAGCAGCACTGACGGCGGCCCGGATGTCCGCCGGGAACCCCTGCTCCCGCAACAGCCGGCCCAGCGCATTCAGCAACAGCAGCACGTTCCCCGCTGTCGAGCTCTCGCCCATCAGCCCGATGCGCCACACCCTGCCGCGCAGCTCGCCGAGTCCCCCGCCGATTTCGATCCCGAACCGGTTGAGCAGCGCGCCTCGCACTGCGGCATCCTCCACCCCCTCGGGGATGCGCACCGTCGTCAGCACCGGCAGACGATACCCCGCCTGCGCATGCAGCGTCAGCCCAAGCGCCTCCAGCCCGGCCTGCAGCGCTCTTCCGTTTCGCTCGTGCCGGGCCCAGCGTGCCTCGAGCCCCTCCTCCAGGACCAGGGCCAGCGCCTCGTGCAGCGCATACACCATCGAAATCGGTGCCGTGTGGTGGTACACCCGGCGCTCATCCCAGTACGCCTCGAGCAGTCCAAGGTCGAGGTACCAGGTATTGACCGGCGTCTCTCGCGCACGCACTGCCTCCCACGCCCGCGCCGACAGCGTGATCGGCGCCGCCCCCGGCGGCGCGCTCAGGCACTTCTGCGTCCCCGAATACACCACGTCGGCGCCCCAGTCATCGACCCGCACTGGCACCCCGCCGAGCGAGGTCACGCAGTCCACCAGCAGCAGCGCCCCGGCCTCGCGGGCGATGCGCGCGAACGGCTCGACCGGCGTCTCAGCGCCGGTCGAAGTTTCTGCATGGACGATCGCCAGCAGCTTCACCTTGCCCGCCGCCCTGATCGCTGCCTCAACCGCCGCCGCGTCGACCGGTTCGCCCCACGGGGACTGCACCCGTGTGACCACCCCGCCTGCCCGCTCGGCCATCTGCGCGATCCGCTCGCCGAAGTACCCGCAAATCCCCACCACCACCCGGTCGCCGGGCTCCACCACGTTCATCACGCCGGCTTCCATCCCGCTCGTGCCCGTCCCCGGCGTGGCCAGCGTGACCTGGTTCTCGGTCACCATCACCCGCCGCAGCATCTCCCGGCAGCGGTCCATCACCCGCAGGAAGTCCGGGTCGAGGTGGCCCAGCAGCGGCTTCGTCATCGCCGCCAGCACCCGCGGGTTCGCCCCGCTCGGGCCCGGGCCCATCAGCACGCGCGTCGGTGGTTGCAGGGAAGAAGTCGTCGCCATGCCGCGTATCCTATCGGCCGCCGCCCCAACCGTCGCCCGCCGCGCTCGCAGCGCCAGTTTCGACACGCGTGTACAATCAGGGCACATCCCGAACACCGAGGTACCCCATGGACTTCCGAGACACCCCGGAGGAGGCCGCGTTCCGCGCCGAAGTCCGCAAGTTCATCGCCGAAGAAGGCCACAAGGCCCGCCAGCGCGATGACGACGGCGAGCGCGGCTTCTTCGGCGGCAGCAAAGAGTGGACCAAGGCCCTCGCCGCCCGCCGCTGGATCGCCCCTGCCTGGCCGAAGGAGTACGGCGGCGCCGGCCTCTCCGTCATGGAGCAGTTCATCTTCAACTGGGAGCTCGCCGAGGCCCGCCTCCCCCGGCCGGGCGGCATCGCCGTCGGCTTCGCCGGCCCCACCCTCATCGTCCACGGCACCGAAGAGCAGAAGAAGAAGTACCTCCCCGGCATCCTTAGCGGCGAGGACATCTGGTGCCAGGGCTACTCCGAACCCGGCGCCGGCTCCGACCTCGCCTCCCTCCAGACCCGCGCCGTCCGCGATGGCGACGACTACATCATCAACGGCCAGAAGATCTGGACCTCCGGCGGGCACCTCGCCAAGTGGATGATCCTCCTCGCCCGCACCGACCCCGATGCCCCCAAGCATCGCGGCATCACCTACTTCATCGTCGATATGAAGTCACCGGGCGTCACCGTGCGCCCGCTCATCAATGCCGCCTACACCCACGAGTTCAACGAGGTCTTCTTCGAAGACGTCCGCGTCCCCCGCGAAAACATCATCGGCGAGGAGAACCGCGGCTGGTATCTCGCCCAGACGACCCTCTCCTTCGAGCGGTCCAACATCGGCGGCTCCGTCGGCGCCCGCCAGGCCGTCGAGGACCTCATCAAGTTCGCCCGCGAGAACACCACCAACGGCCAGAGCACCCTCGCCCACAACCCGGCCATCCGCCACGAGCTCGTCGAGCGCTACGTCGAAGCCGGCGTCGCCCAGATGATGAGCTTCAAGATCGTGTCCATCCAGGCCAAGGAGGGCGTCGCCCCCGGCCATGAGGCCGCGGTCGCCAAGCTCTACGGCACCGAGCTGAACCAGCGCATCTACCGCACCGGCATGAAGGTCCTCGGCCTCTACGGCCAGCTCGACGCGAAGACCGCCGGCCCCACCCCGCCCATGCGCGGCCGCATCAAGTACATGTACCTCCGCTCGATCGCCAACACCATCGAGGGCGGCACGAGCGAGATCCAGCGCAACATCATCGCTACCCGCGGCCTCGGGCTCCCGCGCGCCTGAAGCATCCGGCCTCGATCGCCAAACCAGCAGGGCCGCCCTCGCGAGGGGGCGGCCCTTTCGTTGTCTGCGTACCCCGGAAACCCCGGGCCGACCGGGACGCGCTGGCCGGGCTCAGCCCGCCGGGGGGCCGCCGGCCGCCCCCGGACCCGCTCCGCCGCCGCCCTGCTCGCGCCGGTTCGCCAGCATCATCGAAACCAGCCAGCTGAACACGCCCGCCAGCGCCAGCAGCACGGCCACCCCGAAGATAAGCACCATCCCCCGGTCGAGCCCGGCATCGCCGCCGCCGTCGCTCGCCTGCTGAGCCGCCGCCCGGGTGGGCGTCGCCGTCGGCTGCGTCTGCTGTGGGCGCTGGGTGGGTGCGGCAGTGGGCGCCGCCGTCGGCTGCGACCGCGGCGCCAGCCCGTGCTCCGCCCGGAAGGCGTCTTCGAATTCCGCCATCGAAAGCCCGTACACCCGCTCGATCGCCTGGTCGAACCGCGTCCCGGACTTGATGGTCCGCATCAGCTCCGCGAACCGGGCCGGGCCCTCCCGGTCGATCAGGAACTTCACCATGAAGTAGGCCTGCCCGTAGAACACCCCGACCAGCTGCGGGTTGCTCGTCGGGACCGTCATCTGGTTGAAGGGGATCAGCCGGTCAGCCCGCACCGCTGCCCGGAAGGCGCCTTCATAATCCCCCGGCGAACTCTGCGCGTAAACCGCCGCGCCCTCGTCCATCCACGCCGGCAGCTTGGCCAGCGTGCCCTGCCCGGCCACGTCGTTCAGGATGTGCCCCAGCTCATGCCGCAGCGTGTCCGTCCGATCCGTCGAGCCGCAGGGCGTCGGGTTCATCAGCAGGATGTCGTTCGTCACCTTCGTCCCGCAGGTCGTTACCGCCGCATCGAACCGCCCGCCCGAGCCCGGCCGCGCCGGGGTCATCTCCGCCTCGCTCGCGAACAGGATGACCTTCACCGGCAGCGTCGTCAGCGTGACGCCGTAGAGCTGCCTGCCGATGCGTTCGTACGTGTCCTGCCCGGCATCCAGGTAGGCCCGCGCCAGCGTCTCGCGGTCGCCGTGGTAGTACATCGTCATGAAGTCATTCGAAACCGACTTCCATTCCCGGTCCGGCGGCAGGTAGAGGAATTCCCGCTCCTCGCTGCGCGCCACTTGCCCGTCCGCCGTGGTTACCTCCCATGAGTACGTGAACTCCGAACCGACCGGGATGTAGACCTGTCCCGAGTTCACCTGCATCACCACCTCAGCCGTCACCAGCCGCCCCGGCTTGAGCTCCTCCGGCTTGTCGAACGCAGAGGCCCCGCGACCCTTGATGCGATAGTAGAGCGTGGCATCCGTGATGTCCGCATCGGCCCGTACCGTCACCCGGAACGTCAGCGTCTGCGGGTAGCCGTTCTCCACCGTCAGCGATTCGAACACCGTCGCCGCCCGTGCACGCTCCCCCGCGGGCCAGAGCAGCGCGGCCGTCATCACCGCCAGCCACACCGCCGACTTCGCCCGGCCCCTCATGCGACCTCCTGCCCGACCTGCGCCTTCAAGTACGCCTCGATGAACGGGTCGATCTCCCCGTCGAGCACCGACGTCGTATCGCTGGTTTCGTAGCCCGTGCGCAGGTCCTTCACCAGCTTATACGGGTGCAGCACATAGTTTCGGACCTGGCTCCCAAACGAAACGTCAACGTGCTCGCCCTTCAACCGCGCCTTCTCCTCCTCCTGCCGGTTCAGCTCCAGCTCCAGCAGCCGCGACTGCAGCACCTTCAGCGCGCTCTCTTTATTCTGCGCCTGCGACCGCTCGTTCTGGCAGGTCACCACAATGCCCGTCGGCAGGTGGGTAATCCGGACGGCCGTCGAGTTCTTTTGGACGTTCTGACCGCCGGCCCCGCTCGAGCGAAACACGTCGATGCGCAGGTCGTCCGGGTTGATTTCGATTTCGCCCACCGCATCGACCTCCGGCATCACCTCCACCTTCGCGAAGCTCGTCTGCCGGGTCGCTGCGGAGTTGAACGGGGAGAGCCGCACCAGCCGGTGCACCCCGCGCTCGCCCTTCAGGTAGCCGTAGGCATACGGCCCCCGGATCTCCACCGTCGCGCTCTTGATGCCCGCCTCTTCGCCCTCGGTGACATCCAGCACCAGCGCCTCGAACCCGCGCCGCTCCGCCCAGCGGAGGTACATCCGCAGCAGCATCTCGGCCCAGTCCTGCGAGTCCGTGCCGCCCGCGCCCGCGTGCACCGCCAGGATCGCATTGCGCGCGTCGTACTCGCCGGAAAGCTGTAGTTCGAACTCCCGCTTGCGCAGCTCCGCCTCGATGGCGTCCAGTTCGCGCGCCGCCTCCTCGGCCGTCGCCTCGTCCCGCTCCTCCAGCGCAAGGTCGATGAGCTCCGCGGCATCCCGCGCGCGGCGCTCCAGCCCGCGCCACGACTCCACCCGGTCGCGCCGCTGGGCCAATTCCTGCATCACCTGCCGCGCCCGGGCCGCATCGTCCCAGAAGCCGGGCGCCGCCGATTCCTGTTCGAGTTCAGCTATCCGAGCTTCGTCCCGGGCGATGTCAAAGTCGCACCAGGAGGTCAGAGATACGGTCCGAAAGCTCGTGTGCGCGCGCCTGCAGTTCGTTCATAGCTCCATCCTCGCACGCTCACGCCCGACGATCGAGGGTGCGCACGTCACGCGCCAGCATCCAGAACCGCTGCAGCGCCGTCAGGTTCGAAAGCACCGCCAGCACCGCCATGGCAGCGGTCAGCCAGCCCAGCACGAGCCCCAGCCCCAGCACCGCGACCCGCTCCTGCCGGCGAAACAGCCCTTCCCGCATCGCGAACCCTTCCACCTCCGCCCGCGCCCGCAGGTAGCTCACCGCCACGCTCCCGACGAGCGCCGCAAACGTCGCCGCAACCTGCCAGTGCTCCTCCCGGTCCGCGAACCACCACGCGCAGGCCGCCAGGACCACGGCCTCCGAGAGCCGGTCGAGCACGGCATCGAACACCGCACCGTAGGGGCTCGCCTTCCCCGTCGCACGTGCCACGGCGCCATCCACCAGGTCGAGTGCCGAAAATGCCAGGTAGACCAGCCCGGCTGCCAGCAGCCAGCCCTGCGTCACCAGGTACGCCGCGCCGACATTCCCGGCCGCGCCCGTCAGCGAAATCATGTTCGGGGTGATGCCAAGCCGTCCCACCCCCCGCCCAATCGCGTCCTGCACCCCCTGCGGCAGGCGGGTCGGCAGCAGCGTGACCGGCATCAGCGGCCCGCCGCCAGGGCTGCGCGCCGGGCGCGCGTCTCGGCAACCTGCTGCCGCTCGTAGAGCAGTCGCTCGTAGTACCAAAGCACCCGGTGCGCCACGTTGTCCCAGCTGTAGTGCCGGGCCAGCTCCCGGCCGCGCGCGCTCAGCTCCTCCCTCAGCATCGGATTCCGCAGCAGCCGCACCACCGCCGCGGCGAGCGCCTCGGGATCTTTCGGTCGCACCAGGAGCCCTTCCATCTCGTGCGTCATCACCCCGGCGAAGCCCTCGATGTTGCTTGCCACCACTGCATCGCCGGCCGCCAGCGCCTCCAGCAGCACGTAGCCCTGGCTTTCATTGCCCGTATTGGGCGCGCAGAACACGGTCGAGCTACGGTGATACCGCGGCAGGTCCGCGTAGGGCACGTTCGGCCGAAAGACCACGTCCGGGAACGGCGCCATCACCCGCTCATAACGGCTGAAATCCCCCGCCCCCACCACGATCAGCCGCGTGTTCGGCTCCATCTCCCGGATGCGCAGGTAGGCCCGCAGCAGGTATTTCAGCCCTTTCCGCTTCTCGGGCCGGCCCACAAAGAGGATGTTCTGCCGCCCATCCATGAATTCCGGGAACGGCTCCGCCGGCCCGGCAAAGTGCCCGTAATCGATCCCGTTCGGGATGATATTGAAATACCCCGGGAAGTAGCGGCTCACCAGCTTCGCCGCCGCCGGCGACACCGCGATCTTGCCTTCAATCTTCCGGAACCAGCGGCGCGTTAGTGGCGTCGTGTAGCCGTAGAACCGGTTGCCGCCCTCCTTGGCCGCATGGAACGTCCCCACGTTCACCGCCCGCGAATAGCGCAGGAAGTGGTACGGCAGCAGCGGCATCAGCGGCTCGTGCAGGTGCACCACATCGAACCGGTGCTCCGCCAGCACCCGCTTCACCTCCGGCGACTTCCACGCGAACGTGATCCGCGCTACCGAGCCGCTCACCCGCATCGAGAACGGCCGACCCATCACGTGGATCTCGTCGCGCACCCGCTCCGGCTCCGATGCCGGCGCAAAGATCACCACCTCATGGCCCCAGTCGCGGAAGTATTCCGCCAGGTGCCGGATGTGCGTCTTGACGCCGCCCTCCACGCACCAGTCGTAGGGACTCACCAGGGCGATCTTCACCGCCACCTCCGCGCCATCTGCAGCGCCTTCCGCGGGGTCGCCGTATAGCCCCACGCCAGACCGAGCGCAGCCCGGCCCGCCGGCACAGCCTTCGCGGCCGGGAGCATCGCCCCGCGCGTCGTCCCCGACAGCAGCGCCGCCCGCAGGTCGGCGGCCGACCGCCCGGGGAATTCCGTCCAGCCCGCGCCCACGTGCTCGAGGTGGTGCGCGTCCGAGCTCCCCACCGTCGCCAGCCCCCAGCGCTCGGCGTTGAGCCGCGCCGCCCGCTGCGCCGTGCGCCGCCCCGCCGGGCTCGCGTTCGCCACCTCGATGGCGTCGAACCCAACCCCTGCCTCGCTCCGCTCGGCCAGCGTGTTCAGCGTCCGCTCGCCGATCGACCGCGTCAGCCAGCTCAGGGGGTGCGGGGCAATCGCCAGCCCACCCGCGTCGTGAATCATCCCAAGCGTGAATTCTACGCCCCGGAAGCTCGGAGGGTCCCGCTCGATGAACAGCGCAAGTACGTGGCCCTGGAGTGTGGTCACCTCCGCCCCCGGGATGACCTCGAACCGGTAGCCCCGGCGCGCCGCCAGCTCCTGCGCCCGCAGCCCGCCCCGTACATCCTCGTGGTCGGTCACCGCGATCACATCGAGGTCGGTGCAGTGCTCCACGTACTCGAGCAGCTGCTCGATGCTCGCCAGCCCATCGCTCGCGCGCGAATGCAGGTGGAGGTCAGCCTTCCCCACAGGCGTGCACCTTCCAGAAGTCCTCCAGCACCGCCCACTGCCCCGGGTCGCGCCGGAGGTGCCGCTCCAGCAGGACGACGTACCGTTCGACCGCCGCCCGGATGTCCCGCTCGGCGTCCTCGCTCTCCTCCACCACGAAGGGCTCCTCCACGTACACCCGGAACTGGTCGCCTCGCTTCCGGCTCGAAAAAATCGGGATGACCGTCGCGCCCGTCCGGCGCGCCAGCTCCCACGGTCCGCGCGGCAGGCGAACCCTGCGCCCAAAGAAGCTGGTGCAGACCCCCGTGTGCTGGATGTCGCGGTCCCCCATCACCCCGACTACCCCACCCCGCCGCAGCGCCTCGATACAGGAGCGCACCCCGGCGAAATTCGCTTCGAGGAATGTCCCGCCCGCCGAAGAGCGCAACCGCAGCATATACTCCGCCCAGTCGCGCGGCTCCAGCCGCTCCACCAGCGCCACGAACGAGCGCCCCCGGAAGGTCAGTGCCTGGATCGCCATCTCCGCGTTGCCCGTATGGGCACTCACCAGCAACACCGGCCCGTTCGAACGCAGCAGGTCAAGCCGCTCGTTGTGAAAAATCTCGAGGTGGTCCCGCTCGAAGCGGGACATGTCGCGTCGCGGCAGCGTCACCAGGTCCAGGTAATACTCCAGCACATGCTGCAGCGCCCGGCGGGCCGCCCTCCGGGCGCGAGCCCGGTCGCCCTCGCAGAGCGGCAGCATCGTGCGGGTGAGCCGGCGCCGCCACGCCGGGTTCAGGTTCCACACCGTCCAGGCCACCACAGGCGCCAGCCGGTAGAACGGCCCCGGGACTCGCCCGGCCGTGTGGTAGGCCGCTCCCATCGAGACCGCCCGCAGGCTCACACCGGCACCGCCCCGTTCTCCCGCCGTGTCCACAGCTCCCGGAACATGTACCACTGGGTCGGCTCCGCCCGGATGAACCGCTCGTGGGCCTGCATCACCCGCTGCGTCAGCTCACGCACGCACGCTTCGGTCCCGTTGTCGCACGGCAGGATCGAAAAGTCGCCGTCGATGGCGAACGCGTCCCCGGCCTCATTCAGCCGCCGAAACGCGACCGGCACCAGTGCCGCCCCCGTGGCCAGCGCCAGCCGCGCCGGGCCCGCCGGCACTTCCACCCGCTCGCCGAAGAACTCCACCGCCACCCCTTCCCCCGGCACCGGCCGGTCGATGAGCAGCGCCAGCAGCCCGTTCCGCCGCAGCGCCCGGACCATCGACGGCCCGGCCCGCTCCAGCCGGATCACCTGCATCCCCAGCTGCTCGCGTGTCCCGAGCACTTCCTCATCCAGCCGCGGGTCGCCCAGGCTCTCCGCGACCACCGCTACCGGGTAGCCCCGGGCCGCGGCCGCAGCGGCGCCCGCATCCCAGTTGCCATAATGCATGCACACCACCACCGCCCCCTTCCCGCGCGCCAGCAGCAGGTCGAGCTGCGCGAACGCGTCTTCGCCCACCAGCCGCGGCGGCCGCCAGCCGTGACGCTGCAGCGCCATAAAATCCACGACATATCGCAGATACCCCGCCAGGGAACGCCGACCCGCCCGGTCCAGCACGGCCCGCTCCCGCGTCCCCAGCACGCGCGCAAAATTCTCCCGCATCGCGCGGCGGCCCCGCGGCCACAGCCAGTAGGCCCCGTGGCCAATCGCCGCTGCCGCCGTGTACGCCACCGGCCGCGGGGCGCGCCCCACGGTCGCGGCGGCCGCCCTCCAGCCCCAGTAACGAAGCGCTCCGCCGGCCGCGAAACCTCCCGCGCGAACTCCGCCAATGGTGCGCTCGGCGCCGGTCGAGTCCCCCATCGCTCCCAGTGTACCGGCCTGCACGTTACCGGACCGACTAGAATCGCCCCCATGGACCTGAAAGTCACCCGCCTCGATGTCGCCGACGGCATCGCCACGATCACCCTCAACCGCCCGGACCGCCTCAACGCCTGGACCGGCCGCATGCACACCGAATACCGCTGGTGCCTTCAGCAGGCCGATGCCGACCCCGCCGTTCGCGCCATCGTCATCACCGGGGCCGGCCGCGGCTTCTGCGCCGGTGCAGATGCCCGCGCACTCGAAGGCCACATCGAAAAGGGCGGCTACGACCCGGGCACACCCGCCGAGCTCCCCAACCCCGGCTACGGCATCCGCCCCGAGTTCGACGCCGACTTCGCCTTCCACTTCGGGCTCTCCAAGCCCACCATCGCCGCGATCAACGGCCCCGCCGCCGGCGTGGGGCTTGTGCTCGCCTGTTTCTGCGACATCCGCTTCGCCGCAGCCGGCGCGAAACTCACCACCGCCCACGGCCGCCTCGCCCTCCCCGCTGAGTACGGGCTCTCCTGGCTGCTCCCGCGCCTCATTGGGCTTGCTCCCGCAATGGAGCTCCTCCTCTCCAGCCGCATCTTCCTCGCCGAGGAAGCCGAGCGCCTCGGGCTTGTCCACCGGGTGCTCCCGCCCGAGGCGCTCATGCCCGCGGTCTACGAGTACGCCGCCGGACTCATCCGCGCCATCGCGCCCTCATCCCTGCGCGAAACTCGCCGCCAGGTCTACACCGACCTCCACCGCGATGTCCGCGCATCGGTCGAACACGCCCGTGATCTCCTCGACCGGATGGCGCGCGGCCCCGAATACCGCGAAGGGGTCGCCGCCCTCCTCGAAAAGCGCGAGCCGCGATTCTGGCCGCAGGCAGATGCCGGGGGCGCCTCCGCCGAAGAGCTCACAGCGCACACTGCGCCGCCAGCGAGCTGATTGCCGTAATCCGCCGGCCCTGCTGGATTTCGTCCAGGAAGCCCTCCGTGCAGTACCCGACCGAGATGCCGGTCTCCGGGTCGCACCAGCCGATCTGCCCGCCGGCGCCGCCATGCCCGAACGCACGCGGCGAACAGGTCCGCCCGAAGCCGCGCAGGTGCATGTTCCCGTCGTCTCCTGCCACCACCACCGTCAGCGCCCGGTTCACCGGGTAGTCCAGGATCGGCACCCGGTGGTACTCCCTGGTTCGCACCTGCGTTGCCCATTCGATCGTCTCCGGCTTCAGGATGCGCTTCCCGCTCGGGCCTTCCCCGCCGTTCACCAGCGCCTGGTAGAACAGCGCGAGCTGGGCCGCCCCGCCGATCCCGCCCCCGCCCGGCACCCCCACGGCCCGCACCTCCGGCCGGTTGAACGCCAGGATCGCCTCCGGCGTCACCTCGCCCCATCCGCCCGGCGGCGGGGTCGGCGGCGCCAGGTGCCGCACGTCCGCCACCCGCCCGTTCAGCTCCGCCGGCAGCCCCAGGTACAGCTCGTCCACCCCCGCCGGCTCGAGGATCCGCTCCCGCACATACCGCCGGAAGTCCATCCCCGTCCGCCGCTCGATGATCTCCGCCAGCACCCAGTGCGCGCTCGTCGCGTGGTACTCGAAGCGCGTCCCAGGCTCCCAGTTCAGCCGCCAGCTCGCGAACCGCTGCAGCCGCCGCTCCCGGTCGTCCCAGTCCAGCGGCGAAAACGGCGCATACGGGAACCCCGCAATATGCAGCATCACCTGCTCGGCCGTGATCCCCTCTTTCCCATTCGTCCCGAACTCCGGGATGATCTCGGCCACCCGCTCGCCGATATCGAGCAGCCCCTCCTCGCAGAGCGCCCAGGTCGCCGCCCCCACGATGGCCTTCGTGCAGCTGAAAATCGCATAGAGCGTGTCATTCGTTGCGGGCACCTCCTCGCCCCGGCCCTCGTGCTGCACCGTCCCAAAGGTGCGCACGCCGGCCAGCCGCCCGCGCCGTGCGACCGCTACCTGAGCGCTCTTCAGCGTCCCATCGTCCACGTCCCGCTTCGCCCGCGCGAAGACCGCTTTCAGCTTCTCGCTGTCAACCCCGATGTCCTCTGGCTTCGCCGCCAGGTACTGCTCCAGCGCCATTGCCTGTGCCTCCGCTGCCCGAAACTTGCGCCGGGAGCATACGCCCGCAGCCCCCGCCCCGCCACGCTGCCATCCTCCGCACGGCTACAATGAGCCTGCCGCGCCCCCGTAGCTCAGGGGACAGAGCAGGCGCCTTCTAAGCGCTTGGCCGCAGGTTCGAATCCTGCCGGGGGCGCCACCGACCGCAGTATCCCAGCTTCCCGGGGCCCGCCGTGCAAATTTCCCCCTCCGTCCGCGCCGCGCTCGTTCCTGATGAGAACCCGATGCACCCCGATTACACGTGTATCTATCTCGTCGGCGCCCCCGGCCGCCAGGCGCTCACCATCGACTCTGGCGAGGCCATCGACCGCTACCAGTGGTTCCTCCGCGGCTACCTCGCCGCTGTCGAGCGCACAGAGATCAGCATCGCCGCCATCACCCACCATCACCCGGACCACTGCGGCAACCTCAAATGGGCCCGCGAGGAACTCC
Source organism: Tepidiforma sp. (assembly GCF_034433535.1). GTDB lineage: Bacteria > Chloroflexota > Dehalococcoidia > Tepidiformales > Tepidiformaceae > Tepidiforma. The sequence goes on along the minus strand of NZ_DAOUAO010000118.1, from coordinate 634 downwards.
GCGCCGAAGTGGCCATCCCGGCCAACGGCAAACCCCTGCTCAAGGGCCGTATCCCCCGCGAAGTGACGCTCCTTCACGACGGCCAGGTCATCGAACTCGATGGCGGCATCCGTGTCCAGGTGCTCGCAACACCGGGTCACTCTGTCGATTCGCTCTGCTTCTACCTCGAAGAGGAAGGGGTGCTCTTCACCGGCGATACCCTCCTCGGCTCCTCCACCACAACGGTCTGGAACCTCGCCGAATACCGCCGCACCCTCCAGCGCCTGCTCGAACTGCCCAACCTCCGCGTCATCTGCCCCGGCCACGGCAAAATCGTCCACGACCCGCGCGAACGCCTCCGCATGTACATCGAGCACCGCAACATCCGCGAGCGGCAGATCCTCCAGGTGCTCGAAGGCGGCGGCCCGCTCACCAGCTGGGAGATCATGCTCCGCCTCTATCCCGACATCGACCCCCGCCTCCGCCGCGCCGCCGACAACAACGTCCGCAGTCACCTCCAGCAGCTCGCCGAGGAGGGCCGGATCCGGGCGTACCCCGGCGTACCCCGGCGCCCGCCGTCGCCGGCAGCCGTCCAGCGGCAGATCGAACACGCCCGCGAGCGCGACCGCCTCATCGCCCGGGCCCGCCGGCTGGA
>NZ_DAOUAO010000117.1:0-3773 GCF_034433535.1 Tepidiforma sp. | reverse complement strand
GTGTACGAACTGGTCCGGGCACGGCATGCGACGGTTCGTGGGCTTTCAGCCCTGGGCCTGCGCAGTGAGGACCTGGGCGCGCCGGTGCGGGTAGCGGCGAAGCGCGCCGGGGTCGCGCCCGAGCGGCTGCTGGCGGCGCTGGGCTGGGAGGCCGGGAGCCAGCCGGTGGCGCCCCGATAGGGGTCGTGGGCCTCAGGGAATACGGATTTCCTGCCCGACCTGGAGGAGGCAATCCTGCGTGAGGCCGTTGGCCGCGATGAGCGCGGCGATGGCCACGCCGTAGCTGGCCGCGATGTCGGCGCAGGTATCGCCCGCCTGGACCACGTAGACCTTCCCGGAGCCGGCGGTGCCGTTCGCGCGGGGGATGGTGGGCGTGGGGCGAACGGTGGGGTTCGAGGTGAGGCCGCCCGAGCCAGCCGCAGGGGTCGGGGTGGGGGCGGGGATGATGATCGTGTCGCCGACGCGCAGGTTGTCGCAGGCCGTGGGGTTGGCGCGGATGAGCGCGTCGAGCGAAATGCCTTCGGCGGCGGCGATGCCGGAACAGGTATCGCCGGATTTCACGGTGTACGTCTTGCGTGCGGCGGAGGTCGGTGAGGCGACCGGGGTGAGGGCCGCGGGGTCGCCGCCCTGGAGCGACACCTGGTTGCCCTGGATGCGATAGAGCACGGGATTCTGCATCGGGGTGGCCGTCGGGACGCGGGCGGGGTCGGTGATGCGCTCGCCGGAGGCGGGTTCGGGGCTGCCGCCTCCGCAGGCTGCGGCGACGAGCCCGGAGAGAACGGCGAGTCCCAGGCCGAGGGCGAGGAGCGTACGTGCCATGGGAGTCATGCTAGGACGCTGCCTCACTGGCGGCCAGCCTGCGGGAGGAGGTCGAGGATGAGCAGGAGGGCAGCGTCGCCGATTGCATCGAGGATGGCGGGCTGGATGGCATCGGGGGTATCGAGGGGCGAATGGATGGTAGAGAAGTCGCCGGAGGTGAAGAAGACGGTCTCGACGCCGAGGTCGGCGAAGCTCATGTGGTCGCTGCCGGTGTTCGGAGGAAGCGATGACGGGACAGCTTCGATGCCGGCTGCTGTGGCCAGTTCGATGGCGCGGGCCGCAGCGGCACTCTCGCCGATGACCTCGACGCGGGAGCCGATGCCGGTGACGTCGAGGTTGATCATGTAGCGGGGGAGGGCGGACGCGGCGGCGAGGCGCTCGGCCAGCGCCTTGCTGCCGTAGAGACCGGACTCTTCGGCGCCGAACAGGGCCAAGCACAGCCCCGGGCGGGGCCCGTCGACTGCCAGCGCGCGGGCGAGCTCGAGGACGTTGGCGGAGCCGCTGGCGTTGTCGTTGGCGCCGGGGGTCCCGGGGACGGAATCGTAGTGGCCGCCAACGATGACGCTGCAGCGGGTATCCCCAGGGCGCCGGGCGATGACGTTGTAGGCGGTGGTGAGCGACGTAGTGCCGGGAGAGGTGATCGCGAGCGTGTCGCCGGCGCGGGCGGCATCGAGAAGGGACTGGCCATCCTCCTGAGAGACGGACACGACAGGGAAGGCCGCGGCGAGGGTAAGGTTCCCGGAGAAGGGACCGGGCTGGTTGTTGACGACGACGAGCCCGATTGCCCCCGCTGCCCGGACGTTTTCGTACTTGGCGGCAAAGGTGAGACCGCCGCGCTCGGCGACGGCGATGCGGCCGGAGAGGTCGCGCCCGGCGATACCGGCGGGGTCGGCGAGGCCGACGTATGCCGAAGGCGCCTCGACCGTGCCGCCGGGGCTGCCGGCCATGGTGAGGGCTTCGATGGCCTGCCCGGCGTGGCGGACTTCGCCAGCGCGGAAGCGGTCGCCGTCGAACTCGAACGGCATGAGCTCGGTTTCGTAGCCGAACGCGCGGAGCTGGGCGATGGCGTACTCGGCGGCGCGGAGCTCGCCGGGGGTGCCGGCCACGCGGGGGCTGGCGGCCAGGGCGAGCAGGTGTTCGAGCGCGCGGTCGACTTCGTGGGATGCCGGCCCGGCGGCTGTGCCGGTGGGCGCGCGGGCTGAGGGGGGCGTGGGGGACGGGGTGAGCGCCACGGAGGGAGATGGCGCGACGGGTGAGGGCGCGGGACCGGCCGGTGCGGGCGCGGTATCGGAGCAGGCCGCGGCAGCGAGGAAGAGCGCGAGGAGCGGGGCAAGAAGCGGACGGGCTGGGTGCACGGTACGAGGGTACGGCCGGGATGGTTACGCGCCGGGAAGGCTAGCGCCGGCGGAAGGGGTTGCGGAAGCGACTGGCCGGGCGCGGCGGCTCGTATTCGATGTAACGGTCGCGCCAGTAGACGCCGCGCGGGCGTCCTGGTGCCGCGGGCGGCCGGCTGCGGAACGAGAGCAGGAACGCCGCGATGAAGATGACGACGCCTGCGAAGGAGAGCCAGATGAGCGGCTGCCAGAACATTGAGAGGAACAGGCCGCCGACCATGATGCCGGCGCCGGACAGCAAGAGGGACGGCGGGTTGAGCTGGATGGACGGAAAGCGGGGGGCCGAAACCCGTCGTGACGCCTGCCGCTTGCGGCGGCGCTCCTCGAGGGAGATGGGCTGGCGGCCGTCCGGCGGAAGCTCGGTGTCGAGCTTCGCCAGCAGCTCTTCGATTTCGCGCTCGATGCGGTCGGCCATGACGGTTTCACCGTAGGACATTCGCGGGCGCGCGTCGATAGGGGGTCGGTTCAGGGTTGGGCAGGTGCGCGGCGGAGGATGGCCTCGGCGAGGGGGCGGGCACGTTCGACCCAGCGTTCGTACATGGCGGCCGAGGGATGGAGGCCGTCGGGGGCGATGAGGGCGGGGTCGCGGGCTGCCTCGCGGGAGATGGGGGTGACATCGAGCCAGGCGGCCCCGGCAGCCCGGGCGGCGGCTTCGTTGATGGCGTTGAAGGCATCGATTTCGGCCGCCACGCGGAGGCGGTCGCGGCCGGCGGCGAAGGGTGTCACGCTCCAATCGGGGATGGAGAGGACGAGGACCCGGGCAGGGTCGTCACCCGCCAGGTCGATGGCGCGGTCGAGGAGGGCCTGGAAGCGGCGGCGGTAGGCGTCATCGGGCGGGAGGCCGCGGTACTGGTCGTTGACGCCGATGAGGAGGGTCACGAGGCGGTACGGGGGTCGAAGGGTGGCCGTCTCCAGGGCGGCGGCGAGCTCGGCGGTCGTCCAGCCGGTGCGGGCGATGATCTCGGGATCGGCGACAGGAATGCCGCGGGCGCGAAGGCGGGCGGCGAGGCGAACGGGCCAGCCTTCGGCGGGCTCGACGGCTTCACCGATGGTGTAGGAATCGCCCAGGGCCAGGAAAGAACGGTGCACAGGGGCACGGTAACGAATCCGACAGGAGCTGTCGCCGGGTTGAACAAAGATGCGGGTCACTCGCGTGAGGAAAGGGGAGCACGATGGACGGGGACCGACCGGGCGCGGGCACGGCGCTGGCGCAGGTCATCGTTGCCGTGCTGGCGTGGTGGCTTGTCACCCTGGCGGGAGACGCCATGTACGCCATTGGATTATGGCCCATTGGAGCAATCCTGCGGATCTTGGCGATCCTGTTTCTCGGCGGGGCTGTGCTGGCGTTCTTCCAGCTGGTCGGGGCGCTGTTCCGGTAGCGACGGACGCGGCGGTTAGAGCTCGGCCTTCACGCGCTCGGCGAGGGCGCGGGTGAAGCCGACGGTGGCCGCGATCTCGTCGACGTCGGCTTCGCGGATCGCCTTGACGCTGCCGAACTTCGTGAGCAGGGCCTTCTTGCGGCGGGGGCCGATGCCGGGGATGGTATCGAGGGCGCTCTGG
>NZ_DAOUAO010000116.1:0-2734 GCF_034433535.1 Tepidiforma sp. | reverse complement strand
ACCGGCGCCAGCGCGATGTGCCGGAACTTGGTCAGCGCCATCAGCGTCAGCAGCCCGAAGGCCGCCACCACGTGGAACCACCACCACGCCACGTGGAAGTCCAGCAGTGTCTCCGGGCTCACCCCGCCCAGCGCCTTCGCCACCACGTAGCCCGCCGGCGACCAGCGCGACCAGTCTTCGTTCCCCGCCGGGATCTCGTCGCCGCCGAGCCGGAGGCCCTCCACGATGATGCCGCTGAACAGCACAAAGCCCAGCAGCCCCACGATGATCGCGTCTTCCGTCCCGCGCCGGTCCCAGGTCAGCTTCGAAGGCGGCGCAATGTACCGCCGGTAGACCGCCATCCCGATGCCAATCAGCCCGATCACGCCGAACACGTCGCCCACCAGCGAGTACACCAGGTACGTCGGGCCCGTCAGGAACAGGTGCTCCTCGCCCGTGCCGAAGATGATCGGCAGGTAGTCATCCAGCGCCAGCAGGATGGTCACGATCGTCAGCACCACGAAGCTGCTGTAGATGCAGCCGTGCATCACCCCCGCGAACCGGTCGTTCTTCACGCGGCTCGTCCCCGCCCCCAGCGTCAGCAGGTTCGTGATCCGCGCGCTCATCGATTGGTTCACGCGGTGCGGCTTGCCCAGCCGCCAGATGCGCGCCCGGAGCAGCAGCGCCCCGAAGATGACGGCCATCGAAATCGTGAAGACGAAGTACATCAGCCACGGCGTCTTGATGTTGAAGAACACCTCGCGCGAGGCGTCCGTCGTCCGGGCTGTTTCGAACGCCGAGATCGCCGCCAGGATCGCCACCGGGACGACGATCCCGCCCCAGCTGCCCCGCAGGCGCGTACCCTTCCGGCCTGCTCCCCCACTGCCGGTCTGTGAACCAATCGCCATACGAACCTAACCTGTTCCAGGGTTCTCAGGGGCCCGCGCGTTCGGCCGCACGCGCCCGGTGTAGCCGCATCCTACCCGAGCAGCACCTTCGGCGCGAACCCGATTCGCGCCCCCGAAGGGTGCCGCAAGTATCCCAAAAGCAGCGCCGCCCCGGGTGTCAGCCGGGGCGGCATCCAGCTTCGAACCAGGCGGTGCCCGGCTTACGCCTTCCCGGCCGGGATGTCGTTCGTTGGCGTCCCGTACAGCTTCCGCAGGTCCGTCTTCAGCACCTTGCCCATCACGTTCCGCGGCAGCTCATCCACGATCGCGATGTACTGCGGCGCCTTGAACGAAGCCAGCCGCGACTTCGCGTACGCCGTGATCTCCTCTGGCGTCACCGAAGCGCCCGGCTTCAGCACGATGACAGCCTTCACCACCTCGCCCCACTCGACATCCGGCACGCCGATGACCGCCGCCTCGTCCACCGAGGGGTGCTCCTCGAGCACGTTCTCGATCTCCCCGGGCGAGATGTTCTCCCCGCCGCGGATGATCAGGTCCTTCTTCCGGCCGGTGATGTACAGGTAGCCGCCCTCGTCCAGCTTGCCCACGTCGCCCGTGTGCAGCCAGCCGTCGATGATCGCGGTGCTCGTCGCGTCCTCCTGCTTGTAGTACCCCTTCATCACCCGCTCCGAGCGCACGCAAATCTCGCCCTCCTCGCCCGGAGGCAGCGGGCGGTTCCGCTCGTCCATAATCGCCAGCTCCACGTCCGGCATCGGCTTCCCCACCGAGCGGAGCCGCTGCTCCTTGATCTCCGTGTCCGTGCTCAGGTCGTGGTCCTCCGGCCCGAGGAACGTCAGCGTCGCGGTCGATTCCGTCTGCCCGTAGGCGTTGATCAGCCCGATGCCCTTCGGCGGGAAGATGTCGCACGCCTTGCGCACCACCTCGTACGGCATCGGCGCCGCGCCATAGGTGATCTGCTTCAGCGACGAAATGTCGTACGTGTCGAAGTCCGGCACCTCCATGATGCGCTTCAGCATCGTCGGCACCACAAACGCGTGCGTCGCCCGCTCCTGCTGCACCGCCTGCAGCCAGAGCTCGGGCTGGAACTGCGGCAGGATGACCAGCGTTCGCCCCATCCAAACCGCCAGCATCATCGAAGTCGCCCCGGCCACGTGGAAGAACGGCGCCGAAACGAGCAGCTTCTCATGCACCTCCGGGTCGGCCGGCGGCTGGTTCGTCACATACGCCGTCATGTCCTGGAAGGTCAGCTGCACACCCTTCGGCTGCGCCGTCGTCCCCGAGGTGAAGATGATGATCGTCGAATCCTTCTCGTCGATCTCCGTCCAGATCTCGTCTTCCGGCGCCGCGGCCAGCAGGTCCTCGTACCGCTCGTAGCCCGGAGCCGCCTCGCCCATGCTCACGAACGTCTGCACCGTGGTCAGCGTCGGCCGGATGCGCTCAACCAGCTCCCGGTAGCGGTCCGAAACGAACAGCACCTTCGTCTCGCTCACGTTGATCATGTACGTGAGCTCCTCGTCCTTCGCCCGGTAGTTCAGCGGCACGAAGGTCGCCCCCAGCATCGCCGTCGCGTAGTACGCGATGACGAAGTCCGAGCTGTTCACCGCCATAATCGCGACGTGGTCTCGCTGCTGAACCCCGAGCCCCTGCAGCGCATTCGCCAGCTTGCAGACCAGCGGGTACATCTCCGCATACAGGACCCGCTTCCCGCCGCCGTTGCCATCGAAATCGACCAGCGCCTCCCGGTCGGGCACGACCGACGACGTGATCTGCAGGAACTCAACCGTATTCATGCAATCTCCAGAACCGAAAACGTAGGAACACCCTTGCGGCCGCAGATTCTACCCGAA
>NZ_DAOUAO010000115.1:0-1650 GCF_034433535.1 Tepidiforma sp. | reverse complement strand
TTTCGGGCTCGAGGGCGTTGACGGCGTCGACGATGGGGTAGAGCTTCTTGAGTTCCTTCTCGTTGCTATCGCCGAGGATGTTCGTCAGAAACTTGAGCATCGCACTCCCGCCGGCCTCTCCCGCACGAAGGAGCGCGCCGGTCTACTGGATTCTACCGCAGGGGCGAGAACGGGGGCTATCGGGCGATCTGCCTCATTGAAAGGGTTACCGAACGGGGAGCGTTGCCTCAGAATCAGGGTTACCGAAAGGAGGCGATGTGACCCGGGTAACCCTGGAGGAGTACGCGGCTGCGGTACGGCCACGGTACGAGCGGGCGAGGAAGCAGGAGAAGGGCAGGATACTCGACGAGTTCTGCGAGACGACGGGGCTGCACCGGAAGGCAGCCATCAGGTTGCTGCGCCGGCGCCAGCGGCCTGGGCCGGCCAGGAAGGCGGGCCGGCCGGTGCGGTACGGTCCGGAGGTGACCGAGGCGCTGGTGGCGGTGTGGGAGGCGGCGGACCGGATGTGCGGGAAGCTCTTGGTGGCGGTGATGCCGGTGTTGGTGGACGGTCTGGAGCGCCACGGGGAGCTGCGCCTGTCGCCCGACGTGCGGGCCGCCCTCTTGTCCATGAGCGCGTCGACCATCGACCGCCGGTTGCGGCGCCGGCGCTGGTGGCTGGGGCGGCAGCCCCGGCGGGCGTCGTCTCCGGCGAGCGGCGTGAAGGCCCAGGTGCCGCTGCGCACGTGGAGCGAATGGCAGGGCGTGCGGCCCGGATGCGTGCAGGCCGACCTCGTTCTCCACTGCGGCGAGCGGACGGAGGGCTTCTTTTTGACGACGTTGACGGTGGTCGATGTGGCCACCGGCTGGATCGCCTTGCAGCCGGTGTGGGGCGTAGGCATGAGCCGGGTTGGCGGGGGGTTGGAGATGGCGGCGCGACGCCTGCCGTTCCCTCTGCGGGAACTGCATACGGACAACGGCAGCGAGTTCATCAACCGCGGCCTGTACGACTGGTGCCGTCGCCGAGGTGTGCGGCTCACGCGAGGACGCAGCTACCGGAAGAACGACCAGGCCTACGTCGAGCAGCGGAACTGGCTGGCGGTGCGCCGCAGCGTGGGCTACGACCGCTACAGCTCGAAGGCGGCCATGGCCGCCCTGCAGCGCCTGTACGCCCTCCTCGAACTCCAGATGAACTTCCTGCGGCCGGTGCGGAAGCTGGTGGGCAAGGAGCGCCACGGCGCCAGGGTGCGGAAGCGCTACGACACCCCGCGGACGCCGTACGAGCGGGCGCTCGCGTCGGGGACCCTCGACGAGGCGACCAGCGCCGCTCTGCGAGACGTGGCGGAGGCGCTCAACCCGGCGGAGCTGCGACGGGGAATCGACGCCGCCCTGCGCGCCCTCTGGGCGTGCAGTGAGCGGGAGGAACGGCGACGTGTTGGGTAACCGGGGTTCTGAGGCATCGCCTCCCCTTGGGTAACCATCACTTTTGAGGCATTACGCCGCTTGTACGGGATCTATCTGGACCAGCTCACCCCTGGCACGAGCGGTCGGCGGACGCTCGGTGGGCGACGCAACGTTTTGCGCCGACACCTGTTCCGGCTCTCGCGCGAGTTGACAGGAGCGCAACACCGTCAGTAGACTGCGGTGTCGCCGTATCCTGGTGCGGGGCATG
>NZ_DAOUAO010000114.1:0-2919 GCF_034433535.1 Tepidiforma sp. | reverse complement strand
TGGCGTTCGACGAGCGCCTGGGAGCCGACGGGTTGAGCCGAGCCGACGAAGTCGTCGACGATGAGTGCGAGGATGCGGGCGCGGCGCTCTGACAATGTCATTATCAACCCTGCGCTGCCAGCTTAGCACTCTTTATCCCGGAGTGCTAAGGGGGTGGTGGGGATAGTGTAGCACGGGGTGTGGGGAGGGGGTTGCGGGGGGCCTGGGGATGGGTATCCTGGCATGCCAGGATGCGCCCCGGGGATATTCTGACCCACGCAGAGATGTGCCAGGCGGAGGGCGTTGGGATGCTGCAGCGTGGGATGCAGTTCCGGGCGCCGCCGGCTCACGGCATCATTTTGATGTCGCTGAGGCCTGGAGCTCCCTACGCCGATTCGGCCAACGCGGATGGGACCATTTGGTATGAGGGACACGACGTCCCGAGGTCGGTGGAACACCCGAATCCGAAGGTCGTCGACCAACCGCGCACCAACCGTGCCGGACGACTGACCGAGAACGGGAAGTTCGCGGAATCGGTTGAAAAGTACCGGGAGGGACTGGCACCTCCGGCCCGATTCCACGTCTACGAGAAGGTCCGCGACGGAATCTGGGTCTTCCGGGGAGCCTACCTTCTCACGGACTATCGTTTTGAGTGGTCGACCCGGGAAGGGCGGAATGTCTTTCGGTTTTTTCTGGAGCCGGCCTTTGAAACTGACAAGGCTTCCTGGATGCCGGAACGGAGTGGGGACGTCGAGTTCGAGCGACGGATTCCTGGGTGGGTCCAGGCCCTGGTCTACAAGCGGGACCGCGGCCGGTGCGTGAAGTGCGGGGAAACCAAGAACCTGCACTTCGACCACATCCTCCCGTTTTCGAAAGGCGGCTCGAGTAGCGACCCCGAGAACATCCAATTGCTCTGCGCGCACCACAACCTTGAGAAGGGCGCCGGATTCGGCGGGTAGGAGGCCTTCGAACGGGGGCAGGTGGGCGCGCCGGGCGGGGCGCGAGCGGGTATAGTTCGGAGGCAGCGAAGGACTGGAGGCGATCGCCATGCGGTTTCGATACGACGCGGAGGTCGAGGCGTTTCGAGCGGAGGTGCGGGCGTTCCTGCGGGACCACCTGCCGCCGGAGGAGCTGCGGCTGCGGCAGGGGATGGAGGGCGGCTTCGCTTCGTACGAGGAGGAGCGGGAGTATGTGATGGGCTTCCAGCGGAAGCTGGCGGCGCGCGGCTGGCTGGCGATGGCGTGGCCGAAGGAGTACGGCGGCGGCGGGGCCTCGCATATGCAGCAGCTGGTGTTCAACGAGGAGATGGCCTACGCGCAGGCGCCGGTGGGCAATATGGGCATCGCGTGGGTGGGCCCGAGCCTGATGCTCTACGGGACGGAGGAGCAGAAGCGGGAGTTCATCCCGCGGATTGCGCAGGCGATCGACTGGTGGTGCACGCTGTATAGCGAGCCGGGCGCGGGTTCGGACCTGGCAGCGCTGCAGCCGCGGGCGGTGAAGGATGGCGACGAGTGGGTGATCAACGGGCAGAAGATTTGGACTTCGGGCGGGCACCTGGCGGACTGGGGGTGGCTGGCGGCCCGCACGGACCCGGATGCGCCGAAGCATAAGGGCATCACGATGTTCATGGTGAACATGAAGAGCCCGGGCGTGACGGTGCGGCCGCTGATCAATATGGCGAACCGCCACGGGTTCAATGAGGTGTTCTTCGAGGATGTGCGGGTGCCGGCCTCGCAGGTGGTGGGAGAGGTGAATCGCGGCTGGTATCACATGGCGGTGGCGCTGGACTTCGAGCGCTCGGGGATCCAGGCGTTCGCGGGCGGGCGAAGGTCGGTGGAGCGACTGGTGGAGCTGGCGAAGTCGAGGCCGGCGCTGGTGGCGGCGCGCCCGTCGATTCGCCACGAGCTGGCGGATCGGGCGGTGGAGGTGCAGGTGGGGACGTTCCTGGCCTACCGGGTGGCGACGATGCAGGCGCGGGGGCTGGTGCCGAATACGGAGGCTTCGGCCTCGAAGCTGTTCGGGAGCGAGATGAGCCAGCGGATTGCGCTGACGGGGATGCATTTGCTGGGGATGGCGGGACAGCTGCGGGACGGGAGCAAGCACCAGGTGGTGGACCAGGCCTCGGGGTACCTGCAGGCGGTGAGCGCGACGATTGCGGCGGGTACGAGCGAAATCCAGCGCGGGATCATCGCAACCCGCGGCCTTGGGCTGCCGCGCGGGTAGGCGGGGTGCGGTACCGGCTGCTGGCGATGGACCTGGATGGGACGCTGCTGGACGGGGCGGGCGGGGTTTCGCCCCGGACGGCGGCGGCGCTGCGCATGGCGGCGGAGGCCGGGATGGTGGTCGCACCGGCGACGGCGCGGTGGTACCAGGCAGCGGTGCGCCCGTTCGCAGCGATGGGGCTGGAGGTGGCCGCGATTGGGTCGGCGGGCGCGGATGTGCGGGGGCCGGGAGGAAGGGTGGTAGCGCAGCGGTTTCTTCCGCCGGACTTTGTACGGTTCGTGGCTGAGCTGTGTGACCGGGCTGGCTGGCTGGCGACGGTGGCGACGCCGGGCTTCGCCTACTGCAGGTCGAACGAGCTGCCCCCGTGGGCCGCGAACGCGCCGGAGTGGCTGCGGCCGGTGACCTCCCTGCGGGAGCTGGAGGGCGACGGGGTGCTGGCGGTGCTGGCCGAGCCGGGCGCGGACGATGCGGCGCTGGCGGAGCTGCGGGGCTGGGCGGACCGGGTGGAGCTATTCGAGGCGCTGGCGTTCACCGGCGATGGGATGGTCTCGGCGACGGCGAAGGGGGTGGATAAGGGCTGGGGGCTGCATGCGCTGTGCTCGGCGCTGGGCATCGCGCCGGGGGAGGTGGTGGCGGTAGGGGATTCGGAAGTGGATGTGCCGATGTTCCGGGAGGCGGGGCTGGCGGTGGCGGTCGCGAGCGGGACGGAAGCGGCGA
>NZ_DAOUAO010000113.1:0-4710 GCF_034433535.1 Tepidiforma sp. | reverse complement strand
GGGCGGGGGCGACCTACATCCAGACGCAGCCCACGTTCGAGGCCGGTCCGCTGGAGCGGGCGGCGGCGGAAGTCCGGAGCGAGGCGCCGGATACGGCGGTGGTGGCGATGGTGATGCCGCTGGTCTCGGCGGAGGCGGGTGAACGGGTGGCGCGGCGGATTGGGGTGGAGCTGCCGGCGCGGCTGCGGGACGTGCTGGCCGCCGGCGCAGAGCAGGCGGCGTGGGGGTTTTTTGCGGACACGGTGGCGGCGCTGGCGGACTCTGGAGCGGTGCAGGGCGTGGCGGTGATGACGTTCGAGATGGACCCGCCCCCGGAGGTGGGGGAACGCATCGTGGCGGCGCTACGGGCGGCGGGAGTGGCGTGAGCGGGCTACACCTGCGGGTCGCGACGTGGAACCTGCGGAACGTTGCCGACCGCTGGCCGGAGCGGCGCCCGGTGCTGGTGGAGGCGTTTCGGGCGCTGGCGCCGGAGCTGTGCGGGCTGCAGGAGGTGGCGCTGCGCGGCGAGCGCCAGGACGACCTGCTGGCGGCCACGCTGGGCGGTCACCCGCGGCAGCTGGCGGCTGAAAGCCCGCGGTTTCCGGGGTTTGGCAACGCGATCATCGCCGCGCGGGGCGAGGTGCTGGCGCACGATGTGGTTGAACTCGGTCTCGGGCGGGTGGCGCAGCGGGCGCTGGTGGCGCTGCCCGGCGGGCTGGCGGTGTGGTTCGTGAACACGCACCTGCACCACCCGCCTGGCGCGTCTGAGGAGAGGGCGGAGCAGGCGCGGCGGCTTATCGCCTGGCTGAATGAGGCGCCGCGGGCGGATGCAGAGGTGGCGGCGGGCGATTTCAACGCCAGGCCGGTCGAGCCGGCCTACCGGGCGATGACGGCGGCGGGATTCGTTTCGGCGTACGCAGCGGTACACGGCGAGGAGCCGGCGGTGACGTGGCCATCGGGCATCCGGGCAGAGGGGATGGATACTGATGGCGAGCCGGGGTGCCTCGACTATATCTGGCTGCGCGGCCGGGCGCGGGCGGAGTCGGCGTGGCTGGTCGGGACCGAACCCGCGGCATGGGACGCGACGCTGTTCGCGAGCGACCACTTCGGGGTGGCGGCAGAGGTGGTTGTGGGGTGAGGGCGGGGCAGGGGGGCGGCTGACCGCGATCAGGGTAGTCCCTGAGGGCGTGGCGGGAGGAATTGTGGCATGCTGCGCGCGTGTACAGCATCCGGGTGACGCCCGAGTCTCGCCTGCTGGTGACTGCGTGGGGCCGGCTGACGGCCGAGGAAGCGATGCGCATGGTCTCGCAGGGGCTGGCGCTGGCCGAGGCCGGGGCGATCACGGAGGTGCTGGCCGACGTGCGGGAGGTGGAGCGGGCGCCGGGGCAGTGGATGGTGATCGCGGCGCTGCTGGGACACGGCGCGCACGAGCCCCTGCGGCTGGCGGTGGTGGCCCAGCCGAGGCAGGCGCCGGCGGTGCAGCGGATCGTCCGGTACGCCGGGCTGCGGCGGCGGGCAACGGTGGTGTTCGACGAGGCGACGGCCCTGGCGTGGCTCGCGCGCCGGCCGGAACGGTCGCTGACTGCCGCTGAAGCCCGGCACGCGGCGCTGAGCGCAGGGGCCGCGGCGGAGGAGTTCAGGCCGAAGGCGGGATAACGACCGCTTCGCCTTCGACGACCGTCTTACCGTCCTGGTTGGCGACGGTGGTGCGGAACTTGACCCAGCGGCGCTGTTCGAGCTTTTCGATGGCCTCGACGCGGGCGGTGAGGGTATCGCCGAAGTAGACAGGCGCCCGGAAGTTGAAGGTCTGGCTGACATAGATGGTGCCGGGGCCGGGGAGCCGCATCGCGAGGACGGTGGAGATGAGCGAGCCGCTCAGGATGCCATGGGCGATGCGCTGCTTGAACATGCCCTGCCCCGCAGCGACAGCATCGACGTGGGCGGGGTTCAGGTCGCCGGTGATGCCGGCGAAGAGGTAGACGTCGGTTTCGGTGATGGTCTTGGAGAAGGTGGCGGAATCGCCAATGGAGATGTCGTCGTAGGTGGCCATGGCTCCCAAGGATGGGGCAGGGCCGGGCTCCGGGGAAGGGGTCAGGGGGTGGGCAGGAAGAGCTGGTAGCGGCCGGCGACGGGGGTGCCGGCGGAGAGCGGCGGTTCGATCACGAGCGTCATGGGGCCGATGGTTTCGCCAACGGTGTTGCGGACAGCGACGGCGATGGTGAGCTGGCGGCCCTGGCCGGAGGAGATGACGACTTCAGAGCGGCCGCCGAGGGTGGCGACGGCCGGGAAGACCTGGCCAGCGGCAGCCAGCAATGCGGTGCGGAGGTTGACCTGCCCGAACTGGCGAGAGCTGTTGGCGACCCAGAGGTCGACCAGGACGAGGTGCGTCATGCCGGCGGTTTCCTGCTTGCGGACGGCGGCGGCGAGGGAGACGGCTTCGCTGCCTCCGGTGGCCATGAGGATGCAGGCGAAGTAGTCGATGGGGTAGACGGCCGCGCGGGTGGCTTTTACGGAGATGCCGGAGATGGTCTGCTCGACGGCGAGCGCGGTGATTGTCTCGCGGAGGGTGCCGCACTGGGTGGGCTGCTCGAGGAGCGCGGGGTCGACGGTCGGGGAGGGCTCAGGGGTGGCGCGGGCCCCGGCGACGCCGGTCACCAGGGTCTCCGGGGCGACGGTCGGCGTCGGGGTCGGCTGCAGGGGGGTCGGGGTGGCCGATGGCTCCGCCGGGATGGCGGTGGTGCGCACGTCCTGGCCGGCGTGGGAGGGGGTCCCGCCCGGCTGGATGACGAAGGCGAGGAGGAGCGCGGCGATGACGACAGCCGCCGGGAGGGCGTAAGCCGGCCTCAGGAGGCGGCCGAGGACGGCGTTGGGGTCGGCGGGGTGGGAATCCCGGTGAATACGGTCCACGGGTTCACGGTAGGACGGGGGTGGCCGGACTGACGATGCGGGATTCCCCTATTTGGGGCAGCCGGGATTCGGATTGCGCGGGGAGGGGACGGGAGATCCCGCGGCGGGGCTGCCGGCGTATCCTCCGCGGAGGGAACGCCGCTCCAGGGGAGGGGCCGCCGCACCGCCGTGGCGGCGCGACAGGTCCCGGGGGCGGGCGGTCCGTGGAGGGAGGGCCGCCCGCCTCTCTTTTTGGCTGAATAACCATTTTGTAGTCGTCAACTATCGCCGTCGCCTAGACTGTTGCGGTGGCGTTTTTCGACCCGGCGCGAAGGGGGTACGCGGAGGACCCCTACCCTTCGCTGGAGCGGCTGCGGCGGGAAGAGCCGGTCCACTGGAGCACAGCGCTCGGGGCGTGGGTGGTAGTGCGCCAGGCGGACTGCGCGGCGGTGCTGCAGGACACGGAACGCTTCTCGGCGGACCCGGAGCGGGAGGGCGCGGAGCTGGGGAGACGGGTGGCAGCGCACCGCCGGGCGATGCCGTTCGGAGGGGCTGCAATCCTGGGGCACGCGGACGGGGCGGAGCACGCCCGCCTGCGCGCGGTGGTGAACCGGGCGTTCTCGGCGCGGGCAGTGGCCGCCCGGCGCGAGATGGCGGCCGGACTGGTCCGCGAGCTGCTGGAGGGCGTGCGCCCGGGAGCACCGCTCGAGGTGATGGAGGGGCTGGCAAGGCCGCTGGCGGTGCTGACAGCGCTGGCGCAGTTCGGGGTGCCGCGCGAACAGGGGCCGGCGTACTTTGCGGCAGCGAACGCGGTGATGCGGGCGCGGGTGGATGGGCTCGATGCGCCGGGAGCCGCGGAGGAGGCCGTTGCGGCCGGGCGGTTCCTTCTGGGGCTGCTGGCGGACGCGGATGGAGACACGCTGCTGGGGACGATTGGGCAGGCGGTCGATGGGGGCGAGGTGACCCCGGAGGAGGCGGTTATGCTGGCGGTCCACATTGCGCTGGCCGGGAATATCCCCACGGCGATGGCGCTGGGGACGGCGCTCGAGGCGCTCGCGCGGTTCCCCGAAGCGCGGGAAGCGGTGCTGCAGCATCCCTTGCTGGCTGGCGAAGCCGTGGAAGAGGCGCTGCGGTGGGACAGCCCGACCCACGCGGTTCCCCGCTTCGCCGTGAGTGAGACGGAGCTCGGCGGGCGGCGCATCCGGGCCGGACAGCAGGTGCTGGTGATGGTTGGAGCAGCCAACCGGGACCCGGAGCGGTTCGAGGCGCCGGGCGAGTTCCGGCTGGAGCGGCCCGAGCGCCGGCACCTGAGCTTCGGGGTGGGGTCCCACTTCTGCCTCGGGGCGCCCCTCGCGCGGGCGGAGCTCTCCGAGGCGGTGCGGGAGGTGCTGGCCCGCTTCGGGCGGTACCGGGTGGCCGAGGCGGTGCGGGGCGGGTCGTTCCTGGTGCGGGGCTTTGCGCGGCTGGTGGTGGTCCCCGAGGGCGCCGAGATCGAGGGATAGCGTCACGGCCAGCGGTCAGAGCGGGAAGCGGCGAACGGCGCCCTGCAGGCCGGTTTGGGCGAGGAGGTCGGCGGCTGTTTGGCCAAGGACGGGCAGGGGACCAGGGAGAACTTCGGCGAGGGGCGCGAGGACGAAGGCGCGCTCGGCGATGCGCGGGTGGGGGATGGTGAGGTCCTCCGCGTCGAGGCGGAGGTCGCCGTAGAAGAGGATGTCGAGGTCGATGGGGCGGGGACCCCAGCGGCGGCCCGGGCGGCGCCCGAGGTCGTGCTCGATGCGCTTGAGCAGGGCGAGGAGGTCGTGCGGGGGGAGGTCGGTCTCGGCGAGGACGGCGGCGTTGAGGAAG
>NZ_DAOUAO010000112.1:0-10305 GCF_034433535.1 Tepidiforma sp. | reverse complement strand
GAGGGCCTGCAGCTCCTCCGGGGTCACCCGGGCGACGCGGCGGCCGTGCTGGCGGAGGGCTGCGATATCGCCGCGAAGCTGGGCGCGTTCGAGCTGGCCAAAGGTGTAGGGCTGGCCGGGGACCGGCAGGTCGACGCCGGGCTCATCGGCAACCACGAGGAAGATGCCGGTGTTGGGGCCGCCCTTGTGCAGCTGCCCGGTGGAGTGGAGGTAGCGGGGGCCAAAGCCGAGGGTGGTGGCGATGCGGAGGCGGTCGCGGAAGCGGTGGCGGATGCGCTCGAGCCGGTCAGTGGTTGCGCGGTCGCGGGGGAGGTAGGCGAGGATGGCGAGGTAGTCGCCGGGGCGGGCGGTAGCGAGGACCTCTGCAGCCGGCGCGGTGGCGTCATCGACCGGCTGGCCGGCGAGGAGAGCCCGGGTGTGGCGCTTGGTCTCTTCGACGTTTGGCTGGTCGAACGGGTTGATGCCGAGGAGGTGCCCGGCCACGGCGGTGGCGAACTCCCAGCGGAAGAACTCGGCGGCGAGATCGAGGGGGCCGATGGCGGGAAGGCGGAGCACCGGGTGGCCGGCGGCTTCGAGGTCGGCGAGGCCGTCGGGTTCGCCGTAGGCGATGAAGAGCCGGTCGCCGCCGTACACGGACGGAGGGCCGATGCGCTCGGCTTCGACCGGGAGGATGCCGCGACCGTGCTTACCGGTGGATTCGGCAACGAGCTGTTCGATCCAGTGGCCGAGCGTTTCGACCTGCTGGGGCAAGAAGAGGGTGAGCTTGTCGCGGCCGGCGAGTGCCGCCGCCCCCATGAGCGCACCGAGCTGGGCGCCCGGGTTGGCTTCCAGGTCATCGGCGCGGCGGCAGGCCTGGACCATGGGACCGAGGCGGCCGAACAGCCCGGGGACGTCGACACCGGCGAGGGTGGCGGGGAGCAGCCCGAACCACGACAGGGCAGAGAACCGGCCGCCGATATCCGGGGGATTGAGGAAGAGGTGGGGCGTGCCGAGCCGGTGGGCCTCCTGTTCGAGGGGCGTGCCGGGGTCGGTGACCACGAAGAAGCGGGCCGGGTCGGCGATGCGTTCGCGGAAGAGGGCAAAGTGGCTCAGCGTTTCGACCGTGGTGCCCGATTTGCTGGACACGATGACGACGGTCCGGTCGAGGTCGGTGGCATCGAGGGTGGCGCGCACCTGGCGTGGGTCGGTGGAATCGAGCACGTGCAGGCGGAGGGCATCGCCGGCCGGGCCGAAGGAGGTCGCGAGGACCTCGGGGGCCAGGCTGGAGCCGCCCATGCCGAGGAGGACGGCGTGCTCGACGCCCTCCTGCCGCAGCCGCTCGCGGAGGGCGGCCATGACCGGGAGGTTCGGAAACATCGCCTGGTGGACCGTCAGCCAGCCGAGGCGGTCAGCGCACTCGGCGGGGTGCGGCTGCCAGACCGTGTGGTCGCCGGCCCAAATGCGTTCGACGACCCGGTGTGCCTGGAGCGCGGCGAGCTGCGCGCGCGTGGCTTCGGCGAGCTGGGGAGGGATCACCGGCTCCTCCGGCGGGGGATGGACTAACGATACCGGAGGTGCGGGGGAGCGTCAGGCCCGTGATGTGCGGGCAAGGGCAGCACGGTCTCGCCGATGACGACCACGAGTTGGCGGGGGAAGAAGCGCGGCCGACGCGGCGCTGCCAGGCGGGGCTTCGGCCGGTCCCGGCGGATGGGGAGAAGGTCGGGCTCGGGGTCGTTCACTACCGGTGAAATCGGCAGCGCGGTGTTCGAGTACAGCGGGTTCGCCGGTGGCAATTCGGGGTTTCGAGGAGTGCACGGCCGGTAGCGGCCGGCCGAATATTGGTACAGGCGGTGGGCTTCGAGGCCGGGGGCCGCCGGGGAGGGACTGATGCAGGACCACATTCGGATTTGCCAGCGATGCGGGATGACGTACGACTGGCGGCGCTCGCCGAGCAGCTCGCTGAAGATGACCTACTGCGGCAGCCTGTGCGAGAAGGCCGACCTGGGGTTCACGATCGAGGCCCTGCTGCGAGAGTTCGAGGTGGTGCAGCCGGCGTGGCGGGCGCTGCTGGCGGCCTGAGGCTGGCTGCCGGGCGTTGAGGTAAGCGCGGCAACCGCGATTTGAGTAAGTCGCTTTGCGAAACCCATTCGCGGCAGCTACGCTGGAAGTGGAACTGGCAACCGACCCCGCGAGGCGGTGAAGCCGGCCAGGAGGCGACAGGTGGAAACACCGATCGGGCCCGGCCCAACCGGGATGAATCTGAACAATATCAAAGTGTGCGCGCGCTGCGGCCTGCGCTACGACTGGCGGAAGTCGCCGAGCGGGATGAAGATGACCTACTGCTCCTCGCTCTGCGAAAAGGCCGACCTGGGGTTCACGGTCGAGGCGCTGCTCCGCTGGGAGCGCGTGGCACCCGCGGAAGAAGAGGCCCCGGCGCCGGCGAAGTAATCGTCGGGCCACGAAAGGTGACGGTCGAACGCCCCGGCATATCCCGCCGGGGCGTTTGCGCTGTGTGAGCTGTCACTCCAGGGTCAGCGGCGTATCGTCGCGGTTGGCCCAGTCGCGCATGGAGCCGTCGTAGACGCGGACGTTGTCGAAGCCGACGAGCGTCATCGCGAAGGCTGCGTGGGCGGCGCGGATGCCGCCCTGGCAGTAGGTGATGGTGGCACGGTCTCTGGTGATGCCGGCCCCGGCGAGGAGTCGCTCGATTTCCTCCGCCGGGAGAAAGCGGCGCGTATCGGCGGTCTCGACGAAGCGGATCCATTCGAGGTGGCGGGCCCCCGGGACCCGGCCGACCCGGCGGTTGCCGCGGTCGTTGGTGCCGTTCCATTCCGCATCGGTGCGAGCATCGAGGATTTGGCAGGAGGGGTCGCCCAGGCGGGCTTTCAGGTACTCCGCATCGGCAATGAGGTCCGGGTTCGGCCGGGCGGTGAAGGTCGCAGGTGCAGGGCGGGTAGCGTGAAAGGTGATGGGCCGTCCTTCGGTGAGCCAGCGGTGCCAGCCGCCGTTGAGGACCTTCACCCGGGTGTGGCCGTAGTAGTTGAGCACCCACCAGAGCCGTGCCGCGACGAGGGCGTTGTTGTCGTCGTAGGTGACGACGAGGGTGTCATTGGAGACGCCGAGGCGGCCCATAAGCTGCTCGAACTGGTCGGGCGGCATGACAAACGTGCCGTGGTCGGCCCCGGGCGGACCCGGCTCCTTGATGTAGTAGTGCACCGGGAGGTGGACAGCGCCCGGGATGTGAGCGCGCCGGTAGGCTTCGAGGACGGCGCAATCGATGACGCGGACGCCGGGGTCGTCGAGGTGTTGCGCGAGCCAGTCGGGTTCGGCAAGGAGTTCCGGGCGGGCGTAGCCCATGGCGATTATCCCTCCGGGGTGGTGGGCGGAGTGTACGCCGGCGGGGCGTGCTCCGCGAGAGCCGCCAGCGTCAGGGCGTGGGCGTCGGCGTCGGTGTGGCGTTGCCGGGGGTTGGCGTCGGTGTGAGCCCCGGGAAGTTCGGCGGTCCGCCCTTCCGGACATTGATGTAGATGGTGAGGGAGAGCCCCTTGCCATCGTTGGTGGAGAGCCGGACGGCATAGACGCCGTTCTGGAGGTCGGCCAGGCGGATAGTCCCGAGCGGGCCGTTTTCGACCTTCGCGGTGCCCGAGCCGATGGTGATCCACTCGGTCGGCGCGGAACCCTGGCCGATTTCGAGCTTCCAGTTCTTCAGGTTCGGCGGGTTGACCGTGCCGATGACCTCGGTGTCGCCGGAGATGGTGCGGCCGGTGGTGAGGTTGTTGATGGCGATGGCCGCGAGCCCCGTGCTCTTCTCTTTCGGCGCGATTGGGATATTGCGTTTCTGGGCGAGCTCCTCGGCGAGCTCGGGCTTGAACGCCGGGAGCTTCACGAACTTCTGCACCTTGCGGAACTCGGCCGGCGTCTGTTCGGTGGCGAGGAGGCCGTTGCGCGAGTCGATCTCCTTCTCCTCGCAGTCGGATTCGTAGGTGACGTCGGTGCGGACCCAGGCGGTGACGACCTGGTCGCAGTACTTGAAATCGGGGCCGAGGTTGCGGTCGGTGGCGGGGGTTTCGAAGGGCCGCAGGGCAACGTTCGCCGGGCGAATGTCGTCGAAGCCCTTGCCCACATCGGGAACGCCGCGGGCGGTGAGCGCTTCGTGGTAGGTGCCCATCCAGGTCTTCCAGAGGCGGACGGTGGTGTTGGCGGCGGCGAACTGGCGATCGTTGACCAGTTCGTTGGTGGCGTTGCCGACCCAGACGGCGGTGGCCGCGTGGCGTGAGTAGCCGGTCATCCAGGTTTCGAGGGTATCGGCCGCGGAGAGGGGACCCTGCTGGGTGCCGGTCTTGACGCCGGACGGGATGCGCTGGCCGTTGGCGTAGAAGTCGAGCCCGAGGTCGCTGTTGCTGCCGCCGCAGCCCCAGATGATGAAGCGGGCGGTGCAATCGGACATGATGGAGTGGAGCAGCCAGACGGAGCCGGCATCGATGACCTGGCGGGTCTCGGGCTCGCCCTGGCGGAAGATGACGTTGCCATCCTTGTCGCGGACCTCGAGGACGACGACGGGGTCGAGCTCACGGGTCCCTTCGAGGCGGATGTAGCCCTTCTGGAAGAGGGCCTTCTGTTCCAGGGCGAGCTCGTAGTCGGCGCCGGTGTCGAGCGCGGTGCTCTTCAGGTCACTCACCTTCACGTAGCGCGCCAGGTGGGGAACGCCGACCATCCTGCCCATATTGGCGATGGTGGCGTCCATGTAGGCCATGTCGATAGCGCGGATGTTGGCGCCGCCGGTGGCGATGGAGGCGCCGTAGGTGACATCGGGGTGGGAGCGGAAGGTGGGGTCGAAGCGCTGCTCGAGCGTGGTGATGCCGAGCGCCTTGGCGACCCTGATGACGTTGTCGATGCCGGCCTCCTGGGCGGCACGGAAGGCTGCGACGTTCTGGGAGCCGCCGAGCGCGGCGCGGGCGGAGATGAGCCCCTCGGTCTTGTCGGCATCGCGACGGGGGTTTTCGATGGCGGTGCCCTCGACGGTGAGCGGGCTGGTATCCCAGAAGATGCTCATCGGGGCTTTGTTGAGGGTATCGAACCAGGCCAGGTAGACCGCCGGCTTGAACGAGGAGCCGGGCTGGTTGATCTCGACCAGCTGGTCAATATCCCCGGCCACGCGGCGGTCGGAACGGTAGGAGGGGTCGCGGTTCGGGGCATAAACGATTACCCGGCCGGGGGAGGGCTCAATGGTGACGATGGCGGCATTGTGGCATTCGCAGCCGTTTTCGAGGCCGGTCGCGATGAAGCCGCGGGCCATCTCCATGGCCTGGGCGGTCAGTTCCCAATCGAGGGTGGTGGTGACCTTGTAGCCGGCCTGGTGGACGCTGGCCTTGCAATCGGCGGCGCCGGGGAGCTTCGGCAGGATGCCGGCCTCGCACATGCGGACGAGGCGCGGTTCGACCTGGTTATCGACGAAGGCCTCGGCGCGCTGGGGATTGGAGCCCAGGTAGACGCGGACCTCTTCGGCCTTGGCGGCGGCGACCTGCTCCGCGGTCGCGCGGCCGTGGCGGACCATCAGGTCGAGGACGGCCTCCTGGCGGGCTTTGGCCTCGCCCCCGACGATGCCCCGGCCGAGCTCATCGACGATGCACTGGCCGGCATCATCCTTCAGGCAGTTCAGGCGCGGGTGGTAGAGAGTCGGCGCCTGGGGGATGCCGGCGAGCAGGGCGGCCTCGGCGAGGGTGAGGTCTTTCGCAGGCTTGCGGAAGTAGCCCTGTGCGGCGGCTTCGACGCCGATGTAGCGGTCCGCGTACGAAATCTGGTTGAGGTACCAGGTGAGGATCTCCTCCTTGGTGTAGTCCTGCTCGAGCTCGATGGCGTAGGCGATCTCGCGGAGCTTGCGGTCGAGCGTTCGTTCGGCCGTTACGCAGGCGGTCCGGGTGTCGGCGTCTTCGCCGATGGACGGGCAGATGTAGACGTTCTTGATGAGCTGCTGGGTGATGGAGGAGCCTCCGGACCCGGAGCCGAAGTCGTTGAGGATGTAGTTTTCGTAGGCGGCGCGGACGAGGCCTCTCAGGTTGACGCCGGGATGCGTCCAGAACGAGTTGTCCTCGGTGGAGACGGTCGCCTCGATCATCCAGGGTGAGATGTCTTCGAGGCGTACGGGGTTCAGGAGCTGCGCATTGGGGTTGGCAAGGGTAGCCAGCAGGACGCCGTTGTCGGGGCCGTTGCGGTCGTAGATTTCCGTCGGAACGCTGGAGACCTGGCGGAGCTTTTCCTCGATGGGGACGTAGTCCTTCGCGTAAGAGTTGTAGATGGTGAAGAGGGCGCCGAAGGCCGCGGCGCCGCCGATGGCCGCGAGCGAAAGCAGGCCGAAGAGGCCGATCAGGAGGATGCGCGCTGAACCGCCGTGCCCGTTGCGGCGGCGTTCGCGGAGGCGGCGGCGAACGACGAGACTGCTCATGACGCTGGCCCCGGTGCGGGGGTTTCGAAGCGGGGCATCGCTCGTGAGGGTAGCAAAGGGCGGGTGGACGGGACACGGGCGCGGGTAAGAAGGGCTTCCCGTATTCTTTTCCGCATGGCACTGACCCGAGACGACGTGTTGCACATCGCCCGGCTGGCGCGCATCGCGGTGACCGACGACGAGGTTGCGCGGCTGACGGTCCAGCTTTCGGGCATTCTCGACCACTTTGCGGCGCTGGCGGCGGTTGACACCGAGGGTGTGGAGCCGACGGCACACCCGCTTCCGCTGGCCAACGTAATGCGGGCCGATGAGGTGCAGCCGTCGCTGAGCCGCGATGAGGTGCTGGCGAACGCGCCGATGACCGAGGACGGGTACATCCGGGTGCGGGCGGTGCTGGAATGAGCGAGCTGTGGCGTCTGACGGCTCACGAAGCGCATGAGGGCCTCCGGCGGCGGGAGTTCACCAGCGTCGAGCTGACGCAGTCGGTGCTGGAGCGGCTGGCGGAGGTCGAGCCGACCGTGCACGCGTACATCACGGTGACCGCCGAGCTGGCGCTGGAGCAGGCGCGGGAGGCCGATGCGAAGTTCGCTGCAGGGACGGCGACGCCGCTGACCGGCATCCCGGTGGGCGTGAAGGACCTGATCATCACGAAGGGTGTCCGCACGACTGCGGGCTCGCGGATGCTGGAGAACTTCATTCCCCCATTCGACAGCCATGTCTACGAACAATTACGCCGGGCGGGGGCGGTGATGGTGGGGAAGTGCAACATGGACGAGTTCGCCATGGGGTCGTCGACGGAGCATTCCGCCTATGGGCCGACACGGAACCCGTGGAACCCGGCGCTGGTGCCGGGCGGCTCCTCCGGCGGGTCCGCAGCGGCGGTGGCGGCGGGCGAGTGCCTCGTTTCGCTGGGGAGTGATACGGGTGGCTCGATTCGGCAGCCCGCGGCGCTCTGCGGGCAGGTAGGCCTGGACCCGACGTACGGGCGGGTGAGCCGCTACGGGATCGTGGCCTTCGGGAGCTCGCTCGACCAGGTGGGGCCGATCGGGCGGGACGTGGAGGATGTGGCAACGATGCTCGATTGCATCGGCGGGCACGACCCCCGGGACAGCACGACAAATCCGGAGCCGATGCCTGACCTGCGCCACTACCTCGGGCGGGAGATCCGGGGGATGCGCATCGGGGTGCCGAAAGAGTACTTCGTCGGGGGGATGGAGGAAGGCGTACGGGCGCGGATCGAGGAGGCGCTGCAGGTGCTGGAAGGGCTTGGTGCGGTGGTAGACCGGGAGGTTTCGCTGCCCAGCACCGAGCATGCGCTGGCGGTGTACTACATCATCGCGCCGAGCGAGGCGTCGGCGAACCTGGCGCGCTACGACGGGGTGAAGTACGGCTTCAGCGACCACTCCGGCGGTTCGATGTGGGAGGACATGGAGCGCACGCGGGCGCTGGGCTTCGGCGCCGAGGTGAAGCGCCGCATCATGCTCGGGACGTACGCGCTCAGCGCGGGCTACTACGACGCCTACTACCTCAAGGCGCAGAAGGTCCGGACCGTGATCAGCCGGGAGTTCGCCGAGGCGTTCCGGACGTACGACGTGCTGGTGACGCCGACCTCGCCGACGGTTGCCTTCCCGATCGGGGCGAAGCTGGATGACCCGCTGGCGATGTACCTGAACGACATCTACACGCTGCCGGCCTCGGTGGCGGGGCTGCCGGCGATCAGCGTGCCGTGCGGGTTCAGCGACGGGCTGCCGGTCGGGATGCAGATTATCGGCAACTTCTTCGATGAGGGGCGCATTATCCAGGTCGCGCATGCCTATGAGCAGGCTTCGGGGTATCGCAACCTGCTGGCGCCGATGGGCGGAGGAGGAGCCAACGCGGGGGCCTGAGCGTGCCCCCGCGGGGACCGGGTGCCGATGCGGCGCGCGCTGCTGCTAGCGGTCGCCGGCGCGGCGGCCGTCGCCTTATGGGACCCATTCGGCCTGGCCTGGCTGGGGTGGGCGCTGGCCGGAGTGCTGGTCCTGGTGTTCCTGCTACAGCTGGCGCGCTCGCTCAACCGTCGGAGGTCGGCGCGCACACTGGCCGGCCTGCGTGCCATGGCGCCCGAGGCCTTCGAAGAGGAAGTGGCCCGCTGGCTGCGGCGCGGGGGCTGGCGGGTGGAGCGGCGGGGCGGCACCGGCGATGCGGGCATCGACCTGCTTGCCACGAAGCGGGGCGAGACGCTCGCGGTCCAGTGCAAGCGCTACGGGGAGCAGGTCACCGTCCCTGCGGCGGTGGTGCGCGAGCTGTACGGTGCGGCCGTAGCGACGGAGGCGACGGTCGCGCTGCTGGTGACGACCGGGCGGGTGTCGCGGCAGGCTGCGGAATGGGCGGCGGCGCGGGAGGGACGGCCCCGGGTGGTGGTCATCGACGGCGATGGGGTGGCGCAGGCGGCGATGCGGGGCCGGCTGACGCTCTGAGCGGCTACAGCTCCGGGGCGCGGGCGGTCCAGCCGGTGGCGCACTCGTATGCGTGCGCGGCCCGGAGGAGCGTCGGCTCGGCGAAGGGCGCGGCGGCGAGCTGGAGGCCGATGGGCAGCCCCTCCGAACTGAAGCCGCAGGGGACGCTGATGGCGGGCACCCCGGCGATGTTGAAGGGCATCGTCAGGGAGGCGAAGGCCGCGCCGGTGGTGAGCTGCACGCCGTCGATCTCGACGGGGTCTTCGCCGATGCGCGAGGCCGTGCGCATGGTGGTGGGGGCGGCGAGGAGGTCGACCTGCTCGAAGAGGCGACGGACGGCCTCCTTGACGGCATAGCTGTCGCGGTAGGCGGCGCTGAGGTCGAGCGGTTCCGGCAGGGGCTGGAGGAGGATGTTGCGCAGCTCTTCGCTGTAGCGGTGGGCGGCTTCGTCGAGCAGGGGCGTGTGGTAGAGGCGACCTTCGACGTTGACCAGGCGCCAGGCGCTGATGATCTGGTCCCGGGTGAAGCCGGAATCGATGTCGACGACCTCCGCGCCGAGGCCGCGGAGCGTTTCGAGCGCCTCTTCGACTGCCACCAGGACCTCCGGATCGACGAGGCCGAAGAACTGGTCGCGGGGGACGCCGACGCGGAGACCGCGGACATCCGGGATGAGCGCCGCCCGGTAGTCCGGGACGGGGAGCGGCACGGTGGCGAAGTCGTCGGGGTCGTAGCCGGCGATGGCGCCGAGAACGATGGCGGCGTCTTCGACCGTGCGGGCGATGGGGCCGGCGTGGTCGAACTGCGGCGACATGGGGATGACGCCGGCCCGGCTGACGAGGCCGAAGGTGGGCTTGAGGCCGACGCAGCCGCAAAGCGCGGCCGGGATGCGGATGCTGCCGCCGGTATCGGTGCCAAGGGTGCCGAGGGCGAGGCGGGCCGCGATGGCAGCGCCGGACCCGCCGCTGGAACCGCCGGGGATGCGGTCGGGGTCCCACGGGTTGCGGGTGGGGCCGGTGTGCGGGTTGTTGGTGGTGGTGCCCCAGGCGAATTCGTGCGTGTTAGTTTTGCCGAGGAGGACGGTGCCCGCTTCGCGCAGGCGGCGGGCGACGGCAGAGTCGACAGCCGGTACGCGCCCGCGCAGGACATCGGCGCCGGCGAAGGTCTCGATGCCGGCGGTGTCATAGAGATCCTTGAGGGCGATCGGGATGCCGTGGAGCGGGCCGCGGTACTGCCCGGCGAGCAGCTCCTGCTCGGCGCGGGCCGCATCGTCGAGGGCGCGCTCCGGCGTCACGGTCACGAAGGCGTTGAGCCGGGGGTTGAGGCGTTCAATGCGTTCGATGCAGGCGCGGGTCAGTTCGACCGGGGAGAGTTGGCGGCGCTGAATGCGGCGAGCGGCCTCGGCGATGGTGAGCTGTGCTGGGTCGGACATGCGGGAGCCTCGCGGCGGGT
>NZ_DAOUAO010000111.1:0-17433 GCF_034433535.1 Tepidiforma sp. | reverse complement strand
CCAGCGGATGACCTGGGAGCAGATCCTGAAGGTGGAGCGGCTGGAGCGTGCGCTGAAGAAGGCGCGCGCTACACTGCAGGTGCTGCCGAACCTGGCGAAGGTCCACTGACGGAGGCGAACGGCCGATGGCGAAGGTGACGGAGGCGCACCTGGAGGCGCGCCGGCGGAGCATCCTGGATGCTGCGTCGCGGGTGTTTTCGGAGAAGGGTGTTGCCGGCGCGACGATGGCGGAGATTGCGCGCGAGGCCGGGCTATCGGCCGGGGCGATTTACCGGTACTTCGCCAGCAAGGAGGACCTCGCCCGGGGCTGTCTCGACGCCTCGGCGGAGGCCGTGAATAAGGCGTGGCTTCACCCGGAGCTGGTGGAGATGGGCTTCACGGAGCTCAGCGAGGCGACGTTTGCCGCGCTGGAGCGCCCGGAGGCCGCAATGGACACGCGGCTCTGGCTCGAGCAGGTGCTGACGGCCGTGCGGGAGGGCGACGCCACGGCTCTGAAGGAGTTCCGGGAGGAGTACGGGCAGCTCATCGAGGGGATCGGGACGTTGCTGCGGCGGTCGTTCGGTGAGCGCCTGGAAGGCTATGACGTGCATGCGCTGGCGCAGGCGCTGCATTCGTTCTACTGGGGCGCGCGGCTGATGCACCTCCTGCTGGGCGAGGAGGCCGCGCCGATGGCGCAGCTGAAGGCGCTACAGGGGCTGATGGCGGGGGCGATGGGCGAGCCGGGCGCTCGCTGACGCGGGGTAGCGCGCGAGACGGTTTCAGCACAGCGCGTTCGAGCGTTGTTCAGGGGCGTTCGAGGAGGATGGCATCACCCTGGCCGGTGCCGGAGCAGATGGCGGCGGCGGCGTAGCGGGCGTTGGCTTCCTGGAGCTGGTAGGCGCTGGTGAGCACCAGGCGGGCGCCGCTGGCGCCGATGGGGTGACCCATGGCGACGGAGCCGCCCCAGCGGTTGACGCGGGCAGGGTCCCAGTGCAGTTCGCGGCCGCAGATGAGGGGGACGCAGGCGAAGGCCTCGTTGACTTCGATGATGTCGAGGTCGTCGATGGCGAGGCCGTGGCGGGCGGTGAGCCTCTCGAGGGCGCGGGCTGAGGCGACGGGGAACTCGGCGGGGAGCCCGGCGGATTCGGCCCAGCCGGCGATGCGGGCGATGGGCTCGAGGTTGTAGCGGCGGGCGGCCGCTTCGCTCCCGATGAGCAGGACGGCGGCGCCATCGTTGATGCCGGGGGCGTTGCCGGCGGTGATGGCGCGGGTGCCCCAGACGGTGGGGATGCGGGCGAGGCGCTCGACGGTGGAGTTGGGGCGGGGGCTTTCGTCGCGGGCGAGGGCGACGTGGTTGGGGTCGCGCTTGTTGGGCACGGGGGTGATTTCGCGGGCGAAGCAGCCGGCTTCCTGGGCGCGGCCCCAGCGCTGCTGGCTGAGGACGGACCACTCGTCCATCTCCTCGCGGGACACTTCGCGGCGGGCGGCCATGTCATCGGCCTGGTTGGCCATGTGGACGTTATCGAAGGCGCACCAGAGGCCGTCGTAGACCATGCCGTCGATGAGGGCCTTGTTACCCATGCGGGCGCCCCAGCGGGTGTGGGTGTCGTAGTAGGGGACGTTGGACATGGATTCCATGCCGCCGGCGATGACGAGGTCGGCTTCGCCGAGGCGGATGAGCGATGCGGCGAGGGTGACGGCTCGCATGCCGCTGCCGCACACCTTGTTCACGAGGGTGCTGGGGGTGGTGGCCGGGAGCCCGGCGGCGATCAGGGCCTGGCGGGACGGCAGCTGGCCGGCTCCAGCCTGGAGCACCTGCCCGAGGATGACGTTGTCGATGGCGCCGGGTTCGAGGCGGTTTCGTTCGATGAGGGCGCGGATGCAGATGGCAGCGAGGTCGCTGGCGGAGTGTTCTTTGAGGGCGCCGCCGAATTTCCCCCACGGGGTGCGGGTGGCATCGAAGATAAGGGCGGCGGACATGGCTGGTTCAGGGTAGCGCGGCGGCAGGCGGGCGTACAGGCGGAGGGGTCAGGCCTGGGCCTGGCTGCAGGCGGCGCAGAGGCCGTTGACGCTGAGGGAGACGGAGCGCGGCGTGAAGCTGCCGGCGCTGGTGGCGCGGCGGATGAGGGCCTCAAGGTCGGGGTCGCCGACGAGGACGTCGGCGATGGCGCCGCAGGCGTTGCAGACGAGGTTCACGTGCGGCGCTGCGACGGGTCCGAAGCGGGAGCCCTCGGGAGTTTCAAGCTTTTCGATGAGCCCGGCGTTGCCGAGGACGGCGAGGTTGTTGTAGACGGTAGCGCGGCTCAGGGTGGGGAACCGGGCGGAGAGTTCGCGGTAGAGGTCCTCGGCGGACGGGTGCCGGCCGTGGGCATCGAGGACGGCAGCGAGGAGCGCGAGCCGCTGGCTGGTGGCGGCAAGGCCGTGCTCGGCGAGCATGGCGAGGAGTTCGCTGGCGGGGCGCGCGGAGCTCATCGTGTATTCAGTTTGGGGGAGGTCGGGAGCGGCTTCAAGCCGTGGCGCGGGACGGTTCGATGTGCATTCCACAACTGGAATCGTTCTCGGGCGGGACACCGGGAGCCGCGTGGGAGCGGCAGGGCGCGTGGTTCACTGGTCAGGGGGCTGCGTATACTCTTGGTTGGCCAACCGGCTGCGGCGTGCAGCAAACGGCGGCACACGGGAGGTTCCCTCTGATGAAGAAGTTGCTCGGCATTTTTGCGCTGCTGGGCGCCGTGGTCGGCGCGGTGATGTTCTGGAAGCGCCGGCAGGAGGATGACGAGTTCCTCGACGAGGAGCTGGACTAACTGGCGGGCGAGAGGATTCGGCCGGTCATCACCGGCGGCGGGCTGGTAGCGGCGGCCGCCCGCGGGGGCGACCCGTGGGTGGCGGCGCGGCGCGGCGAGCCCGCCCGGGGGACGTTTTCGCCGGACGAGGGCGGCACGGCGTTCGCGGCGATCGGGCTGCCGGAGGAGTACCGGCCGCACGAGGGCATCCCGCGCAATGTGGTGCACTTTCTCGACCGCGGTTCGGTGCTGGCTCTGGATGCGGCGTTCCGCGCCCTCGAATCGGCGGGGCTGGGCCCGGGCGCGGGGGATGCGCGGCGCTTCGCGGTCGCGGATGGGCTCGCCTACCGGGCGCCGGGGCAACCGGCGCTGTTCGTGCCGTATGGGTACCTGATCGCGCGGACCTTCGGGGTGCGCGGCCCGGTCGTGGCGGTCGGGGGGTGCGAGGCGAGCGGGATGGCCGCGCTCGTGGCCGCGGCCCGGCTGGTGGCGCGCGGCGATGCGGACGTGGTCATTGCCGGGGCGGCGCAGGCGCTGCAGCGGCCGCTTCTGGAGCACCTTTCCGGGCAGTTGGGCGAGCGCGCACTCCCCTTCGACCGGCAGCATGCGGGGATGGTCCCGGCCGAGGGCGCAGCGTACGTCATCGTGGAATCGGAGGAGCACGCACGTTCACGCGGCGCGCGCATTCGGGCGCGAATCGCAGGGGCGGCGGAGATTTTCGACCCGACGACCGAGCCGACCGCGCTGCCGGGGGCCACCGAGGCCGGGCGGGCGATGCAGGCGATCCTGGGGGACGGGGGCTACCTCCAGAACCAGGTCGACCTGCACGTTTCGTGCGCGGATGGGCGCCCGGCGATGGACGTGGCCGATGGGTTCGGGGCGCTGCGCACCTTCGGGCGGCATGCCTACTATGCCGACGTGACGGCCGCGGCAGGCTCGCTCGGGCAGCTGCTGGCGGCAAGCGGGCCGGCGGCGGTGGTCCTGGCGCTGGAGGCGATGGAACGCAGCGAGGTGTGGCCGATAGGGGGGCTCTCGGAGCCGATCGAGGGGCTGGAGCTGGCGTTCGTTCGCGCTGCGAAATCGGCGAAGGTCGATTGCGCGATGGTGACCTCGCTGGGCACGGGGGGCATTGCGGCCGGGCTTCTGCTGACGCGGGAGTAAATTGTTCAGGGCGTTGCGCGGTTTCTTTCGCCTGCGTTCGATGGACGGTAGGATGGTGGTATGGCGCTGGAGATTGTCTACCTGGGGCGGACGTGCTTTCGGCTGCGGGGCCGCGATGGGACGGTGCTGACGGACCCGTGCCCGCCGGATTCGGGCTTTGCGCTGGGCAAGCAATCGGCGGACATTGTGACGCTTTCGCGGCGGGATGACCCGCGCTACAGCTACGTTGAGGCGGTAAACGGGGAGTTCAAGGTGCTGGACGCACCGGGCGAGTACGAAATCGGCGGGGTGCTGGTGACCGGGACGGCGACGCGACGGGGCGATGGGACGCGGAACGTGTCGTTCGTGGTGGAGGTCGACGGCATCCGGGTGGGGCACCTAGGGCTGCCAACGAGCGGGAACGTGGGGGAGTTCAAGGACGTGGACATCCTGCTGCTGCCGGTCGGGGGGGATGGTTCGCTCTCTGCGGTCACGGCGGCGGATGTGATGACGCGAATCGAGCCGCGTGTGGCGATTCCGATGCACTACCGGGCGGGGCCGGAGACGCTCGAGCTCGACACGCTCGAGAAATTCCTGAAGGAGACGGGCACGAAGGCGGAGCCGCTGCAGCGCTACCAGGTAACCCGGAGCGCACTGCCGGCCGACCTGACGGTGGTCCTGCTGGAGCCGAGACTGGCCGGCTGAACCCCCGGCTCAGACCGGCTGCTGGACGACGCGCAGGGGGAAGCTGGCGAGCAGTTCGTAGGTTGCGCCGCCGGGGCCGAGGCGGCTGCGCATGAGCGAGACGTGGGAGGTTCGCCAGCTGACCTGCGGCACTTCGACCTTGCCCACGGCGACCTCGATCTCGGCGCGCTGGCGGGTCGAGACATCGTCGCGGACGCGGCCGAGGGTGAGGTGGGGGCGGAAGGGCCGGCGCTCGGGTTCGAAGCCGACGACGCCGAGGGCGGCATTCACTGAACGGACGAGGGCTTCGAGGCGGAGGACATCGCCGGCGACGCCGACCCACATGAGGCGGAGACCTTCGCGGCCGCCGAAGGTTCCGATGGTGGAGAACTCGAGCTCGAAGGGGGAGTGACCGACGACGGCCTCCTGGATGGCGAGCTTGACGTGAGGGAGTTTGCGGGCGGGGACTTCGCCGAGGAACTTGAGGGTGATATGGACGCCTTCGGGCCGCACCCAGCGCACGGCGGTGCCGGAGCGGGCGCGGAGGTCTTCGATGACGCCGCGGATGGCGTCTTTCACGTCGTCGGGGATTTCGCAGGCAACGAAGAGCCTGACGCTTTCCTGTGATGGGTCAGTCATTCGGATGGCAATCCAAAGTAGAGAGTCGCAGCGTTCCCGCCGCACACACCGGGGGCGGTAGCTGGCGGGAGCCCGGCCAGGATGCGTTCGAGCTGGCGCCGCGGTGCGAGCAGTGGGAAATCGGAGCCGAAGAGCACGCGCCCGGGTCCGGCGAGGTCGACGAGGCGCGCGACGCTCCATTCATCATACAGCAGGAATGCCGCGGCGGTATCGAAATAGATATTTTCGATGGCGCGGCGCACCTCGGGCATTTGGAGGTAGAAGGAGAGGCCCCCGCCGAGGTGGGCGGCGACCATGCGGGCGGAGGGCGCGCGGGCGGCGAGTTCGGCGAGTTCGATGGGGCCGATGCCGCCGCGCTTGCCGGGGTAGGCGTGGCCGAGGGGTTCGCTGACGTGCCAGAGGAGGACGGCGCCTGATTCGGCGGCGAGGTGGGCGAGGCGGATGGCCTCGGGGCCCAGCGGGTCCCAGCCCTGGTTGCCCGGTCGAAGCTCGCCGAAGCCGCGGGCGCCCCGGGCGAGCCAGCGCCGGGCATCGCGCTCCCAGCCGGGGTCGGCGAGGTTGAGGCAGGGGAGGGCAGCGATAGCGCCGTTCGATTCGGCGGCGACGGCGAGGAGGTACTCGGCCTGCTCGGCGAGGTCGCGGGGGCTGGCGAAGGCGAAGCCGGCGGCAACGGCGCGGCCGATGCCGGCGCGGTCGAGAGCGGTGCGCAGGGCGGGGGCATCGGCGAGCTTTGCGCGGGGGTCGGCGTAGAGTTCGGCGAAGGTGGGGTCGCGTTCGCTGAGGGCTACGCGGGCAGCGATTTGGGCGGGTGCGAAGAGGTGGGTGTGGGCATCGACGCGGTTGTCCACGTGGGCATGGTAGCAGGGTGGCAGCGTCGGACAGGTGCGCGGGCCGAAGGCGGCGGCTGCCGGGACCGGAGGCGTCTCAGAGGCGAGAGCGAAGGATTCGCCTGTGGTGAATCAACGATTGACACGGCGGCAGGCGGACGGCAGGATACCGCCATCTTGCGCATGGCCTATACGACGCATCAACGACGTATATGGCTAAACAGACGCGTTGCAAGGGGGTTTGCATTGTCGGAGTACTGGGAACGGTTCTGGAGGGAGCGGCGGTCACGGCGGCGGTTCCTCGGTGGGACCGCGGCGATTGGGGTTGGCGCGGCCGGCCTGGCGCTGGTCGGCTGCGGCGATGACGATGACGATGAGGGCGCGAGCCCGACGCCTTCCGGTGCCACGGCGACGGCTGCGCCGCAGGCCACGCCGACGCCGAGCGACCCATACGCCTCGGCGAAGCGGGGCGGCATTCAGAATCTGCAGGCAACGGGCGACCCGCCGTCGATCGACCCGTACGGGAACGCCTCGTTCCTGACGAAGGGCGTGGCGGCGTACGTCTACAGCCGCCTGTTCAAGTACAACGCCGGACTGGGGGTGAAGACGGCCGACCTGCGGCCGGTGGGCGACGTGGCCCAGAGCGCGGAGGCGAGCCCTGACGGCCTGACCTGGACGATCAAGCTGCGCCCGGATGTGAAGTTCCACAACGTGGCGCCGGTGAACGGGCGGGCAGTCGGCACCGACGACATCAAGTACTCGTGGGGGCGGATGACCGCCGAGACCTCGGCGAACCGGTCGCAGGTGGCGTTCGTGGACCGGCTGGAATACCCGGACAGCTCGACCGTGGTGTTCAAGCTGAAGGAGCCGAACGCGGCGTTCCTGGACGTGCTGGCGGACGCCAACCTGTTCTGGATCATGCCGAAGGAGGCGGAGGGCGGCTTCGATTCGACCAAGACGATGATCGGGTCGGGGCCGTGGATCCTGGAGTCGTACACGCCGGCGGTGGGGTTCAAGTTCAAGAAGAACCCCGAGTGGCACGTGGAGGGCTTCCCGCTGACGGACGGGGTTTCGCTCCAGATCATCCCGGAATACGCGAACCGGCTGGCGCAGTTCCAGGCGGGGAACTCGGACTCGGCGGGGCTGAACGCGGAAGACCTGATCAACGTGAAGAACGCGCTGCCGAAGGTGCAGCTCTACGGCGAGGTCAGCCAGTTGCTGTCGTTCTTCTACATGGATTCGAAGCCGGATTCACCGTGGAACAAGGACCCGCGGGTGCGGCTGGCGATCTCCATGGCGACGGACCGGGCGGCGCTGCTCGACCTGGCCTACAACGTGAAGAAGCTGAAGGAAGCGGGGCTCGATGTCTCAGAGCGGTGGAACAACCTGATCCCCGCGGGGCTGGTGCGGTTCTGGCTGGACCCGCTCTCGACCGCGCAGGGCGAGACCTCGAAGTACTTCAAGTACGACCCGGCCGAGGCGAAGAAGCTGCTGGAGGCGGCGGGCTACCCGAACGGGTTCGAGACGGTCTACCAGTACACCGCGAACCGGTACGGCTCGGCGTTCAACACGGTGGCGGAGGCGAACATCCAGTACCTGAACGCGATCGGCATCAAGACGACGACGGACGTGCAGGACTACTCGTCGAAGTACATCACCCAGACGTTCACCGGGAACTTCACGGGGATCGCGTTCGGGTATGAGACGCCGTTCCCGGAGGCGGGCAGCTACCCGATCCGCTTCTTCACGGACAACCCGCTGAACCATTCGCGCATCAAGGACCCGGAGCTGGAGGACCTGGCGCGGAAGCAGCAGCGCGAGCTGGACTTCGAAAAGCGGAAGGAGCTGTTCTACGAAATCCAGCGCAAGAACGCTGCGAAGATGTGGTACATCCCGCAGAACCAGGGTGCGGGGACGGCCTGGACAGGGTACCGGGAGTGGGTGAAGAACGTGGAGATCCAGACGGTTCCCGGTTCGTACGGCGGCGCGACCGAGGTGCTGCCCTTCCGTTGGCTCGATAAGGCCTGACACCAGACCTTATTGAGAACCCCCCTGCTGGGGCCCCCGTTCCGCTATCGAGGGAGCGGAGCGGGGGCCTCGCGATATCAGAGACCAGTGTCACCGGAGGTGCACGATGGCACGGACGTACCGGCTGAGCGGCGGGAGGAAGCTGCTGAACGCGATGGTGCGGGCGGGGCTGAAACTGGGGCTGGGCGAGCGGAACACCCGCCTGCTCGTGGTGCGCGGGCGAGCCACGGGGAGGCCGCTGGCGACGCCGGTCACGCTGGTGATCGAGGGCGGGCGGCGCTGGCTGGTTTCGCCGTACGGGGAATCGGCGTGGGTGAAGAACCTGCGGGCAGCCGGAGAATGCGAGTTGCGCCGCGGGCGGCGCCGAGAGACGGTTCGGGTACGGGAGGTCGGCGCGGAGGAGGCCGGGCCGGTGCTCGAGCTGTATGCGAAGCGCGTGCCCATCACGCGGCCGTATTTCGACGCGCGGCCGGGCGACCCGCCGGAGCGGTGGGTGGCGGAGGCGGCGAAGCACCCGGTGTTCGCCATCCTGGAGGCGTAAGGGCCCCGGGCGCCGGGCCCGAAGCGCGCGGAGGGGCCGGCAGCGTGGGGGTGCTGCCGGCCCGCCCGGGTGGCTGTTGCCCGTCGCGGGGCGGTCAGGGCGCGTCGAAGTAGAGGTCGTTCTTGAGGAAGGTGTTCGGGTCGGCGCGGAGCCACTTGATGCCGGCGCCCTCGGGGACCTGGAAGTAGATCCAGCCCTGCTTCTTCCCGCCGGGGGTGAGGTCGCTGTAGATGGGGTCGAGGTCGGGCAGGTCGACGACGGGGCCGATGACGTCTTCCTCGTGCTCGTTGTCGTTGGTGTCGCGGAGCTTCCAGTCGAGGGAGGAGACCTCCTTCGTGCCGACGTTCTCGTGGATGACCTCAATGCCGATCCAGCGCATGCCCGCCTTCGGCTGCGAGAAGGGGTTGGTGGAGACCACCGGGTCCTGGATTTGGACGATGGTGACGCGGGATTTTCGCTCGGGGCTGCCGTCGGGGGCGATCTCGCCGGAAACGCCGGGTGCGAGGGTGACGTGGACGTCGCCGCGGTTGGTGCCCGCGCCGGGCGTACCGCCGGATGACGCCGCGGTGTCGCTGTCGTCATCGCCGGAGCCGCCGCCGGCGGCCGCAGCGATGATCGCGATGACAATGACGATGCCGATGAGCGCACCGCAGCCGATGCCGACCTTCTTGAAGAAGCCGCCGCCGGATTTTGCCGGCGGGGGAGCGACCTGGCCGGAGAGGATGGCCTGGCGGCGGGCGGCGTACTCCTCATCGGTGACGAGGCCGCGGGCGCGGAGCGATTCGAGTTCTTGGAGCAGCTGCTCGGTGGGGGATTTTGCCATGCACGACTCCTGGGGGTGGGCTGGAGGTATCGTGCATGGCGAGGGCGACAGGTCATGACCGAATGGCGCGCCACTTTCGCGACGATTCACGTTCCAAGGCCGGGCCCTGGCGGCAATGCGTCAGGGAACATCGACGGTGATGGGGCTGGCGGCGATGATCCAGTAGCGCGCGCCGGGCTGGAGTTGCGCGAGGGTGTTGAGGCGGGGATGGAGCGCGGGGCTCCAGCGGAGCCAGCGGCCAGAGGCGGAATCGTAGGCGTACACACCCCGGATGGACGGGGCGGCCGGGCCGAAGACAGCCGCGACAGGCACCGCAGCGCCCCGCCAGGTGAAGGTCGAGATGCCGGCGGGCAGGGCGAAGGATTCGGCGGCAGGCGCGGCAGGGGTGTCGGGCCGCGGGATCGGCGTGGGGGTCGGGGGCGCAGGCGTCGGGGTCGGCGATGGGGATGGCGCGGGCGGCTGCGCCGCGGGAGCGGGACCGTACCCGAAGGTGAGCACCCAGTACAGGCCGTAGCGGCTGCGCTCGGCGGTGTAGCGGGCGACGCCAACGGTCGTGAAGTCGGGGTCGCGCATGATGGCATCGTGGGCGGGCGAGCCCTTCCAGGCGTTGAGCACCGCGGGCGCGGACGCGAGCGGGCCGCCGGCAGCGAGGTTTTCGCCGCCGGGGCGGGAGGCGCCGCAATCGGCGAGGCGGGTCCAGGGGGAGCGGCCGAGGGAGTCGGTGTGGTCGAGGGCCTGGCGGTCGGCGAGGTCGATGGCCATCCAGGCGGCGCCGCGGGTGAGCGCGGGGTCCAGGGCGACGGAGCGGAGGCCGAGCGAGGCTCGATAGTCATTCAGCAGGCGGAGGAAGGCCTGCTCTTCGGTGTCGAGGGCAGCGACCGGGTCGGGGACGTCACAGGGACCGGCAGCGAGGGCGGGCGGGGCAGCCTGCGGGGCCAGGGCGAGGCCAAGGAGGAGGGCAACAGCGCCAGCCCGGGCGAGCAGCA
Source organism: Tepidiforma sp. (assembly GCF_034433535.1). Classification (GTDB taxonomy): domain Bacteria; phylum Chloroflexota; class Dehalococcoidia; order Tepidiformales; family Tepidiformaceae; genus Tepidiforma. The sequence continues at coordinate 7,006 of NZ_DAOUAO010000111.1, read as the reverse complement.
GGGGGCGAAGCGGAACGGCGTGCATGGTCGAACCTCCGCGATGGGGTTTCGCGTGGTACATCGGCGAGGAGCAGCAAGGGCGTGTCAGGTCGTTCGGCGGGGCCGGCAGCTGCGCACGGGCTGCCGGGCGATGCGGCCGTCACGGGCCGGGGTGCTACCTCCGGGGCGCCACCGGATTCACCGTAGCCGGTGCATGGGCGGCGTTCGACCGGGATTTCCCCGATTCTTCGTAAGCGGACGGCAAATTCGGCGGTGGGGAAGACCGCAAACCGGGGCCCGCGATGCCCTCTATACTGCGGAGGCGTCGAGGGGCAATCCCCCGGACCGTGAAAGGAGCGCGGGATGGCTGGACTGATCGTGCTGGGCGTCGTCGCGGTGGTCGTGGCGGCTTTGCTGCTGGGAACGCTGTTCACGGTGGAGCAGCAGACGGCGGCGATCGTGGAGCGCTTCGGGAAGTTCCGGCGGGTGGCTTCGCCGGGCCTGAACGTGAAGGTGCCGATCATCGAGCGGGTGGCCGGGCGGGTGAACCTGCGGGTGCAGCAGCTCGATGTCAGCGTGGAGACGAAGACGCTGGATAACGTCTTCGTGCACACGGTGGTGGCGGTGCAGTACCGGGTGATCCCGGAGCGGGTCTACGACGCGTTCTACAAGCTGGACCGGCCGACGGTGCAGATCACGGCGTACGTGTTCGACACGGTCCGGGCGCGGGTGCCGAAGATGGAGCTGGATGACGTGTTCGAGCGGAAGGACGAGATTGCGGTGGCGGTGAAGAACGAACTTTCAGGGGAGATGAACGAGTTCGGCTTCCAGATTGTGCAGGCGCTGGTGACGGACATCGACCCGGACAAGAAGGTGAAGGAGGCGATGAACGAAATCAACGCGGCGAAGCGTCTGCGCGAGGCAGCGCAGGAGCGCGGCGAGGCGGACAAGATCCTGAAGGTGAAGGCGGCCGAGGCCGAGGCCGAGAGCAAGGCGCTGCAGGGGCAGGGCATCGCCAATCAGCGGCGGGCGATCATTGACGGGCTGCGGGATTCGGTGGACCAGTTCCAGCAAAGCATCGCGGGGGTGACGCCGGAGGCGATCATGCAGCTGGTGCTGATGACGCAGCACTACGACACGGTGAAGGAGATCGGCATCGCCTCGCGGGCGAACACGATCTTCGTGCCGTATTCACCGGCGGGGATGACGGACTTCTACTCGCAGATTCGCGATGCGCTGATCTCGGCGAACGCCGCGACGGCGGTGAGCGACGTGGACCGGACGGACGGCCCGGGCGCCTAGCCGCGGGGCTTAGCCGGGCAGCCGGACGTCTTCGCTGCGCCAGAGGTAGAGGCAGGCGACGGAGGCGTGCGGGTGCCAGGGCTGGCCGGTGGACCGCACGGTGGCGGGGTCGGGCATGGCAGGGAGGCCGTAGCGCTTCATGATGGCGCGGTTGATGCCGAGGTCGTTGACGGGGAGGACGTCGGGCCGGCGGAGCTGGAAGATGAGGAACATCTCGGCGGTCCAGCGGCCAATGCCCCGGACGCGCTGGAGGTGGGCGATGATCTCCTCGTCGGGCCAGTGCTCGAACGATTGCTCGGCGAGTTCGCCGGTGGCGAAGTGTTCGGCGAGGCTGAGGAGCGAGGCGATTTTCTGGCGGGAGAGGCCGGCGCTGCGGAGCATCTCCGGCGGAGTCGCGAGGACCTGTTCGGGGGCGGGGAAGCCCGTTCCATCGGGGACGTAGAGGGCGCGGAAGCGTTGGAAGATTGTCCCGGCGGCGCGCCCCGAAAGCTGCTGGTAGACGATGGAGCGGCAGAGGGCTTCGAATGACGAGTCCCGGACGGGTCGCAGTTCGAGGGGGCCGAGGGCATCGACGACGGGCGCCAGGATGGGGTCGGCGGCGCGGAGGTGGGCGGCGGCTCGGGCGGGGTCGATGGTCACCGCGTCGAGGATAGCGGGTCGCGGCATGGGATGGGCGTGGGATGATCGGGAGCCCGGGGGCATGGAGAATGCGGGGTATGGAGCAGTTTTCGCTGGATGGCAAGACGGCGGCGGTAACGGGCGGGTCGCGGGGGATCGGGCTGGCGATTGCGCGGGCGTTCATCGAGGCCGGCGCGCGGGTGGTGATCGCGGCCCGGAACGAGGCGGCGGTGGCTGAGGCGGCCGCGAGCCTTGGGGCGCGCTGCATCGGGCTGGGCTGCGATGTGGGCGACCCCGCTTCGGTGGACGAGCTGGCGGAGCGCGCCTGGGCGCTCGGGCCGGTGGATATCGTGGTGAACAACGCGGGGGTGAGCCCCTACTACAAGCGGGCCGAGCTGGTGAGCGTGGAGGAGTTCGACGAGGTGGTGCGGGTCAATCTGCGGGGTGCGTACCTGGTGAGCGTGGCGATGGCCCGGCGGATGTTCGCGGCCGGCCGGGGCGGGAGCATCATCAACATCAGTTCGGTGGCGGGGATTGTCCCGCTGGAGCGGCAGGGCGTGTACGCGGCGACGAAGGCCGGGCTGCACCAGCTGACGAAGGTGATGGCGCTGGAGTGGGCGGACCGGGGCGTGCGGGTGAACGCCATTGCCCCGGGCTGGGTGGAGACCGATCTGGTGGATGAGCTGTTCGCGAGCCGGCACGGGGAGCGGTTGCTGGCGGATATTCCCATGGGGCGGCTGGCCCAGCCCGGGGACATAGCCGGGGCGGCGGTCTGGCTGGCGAGCGACGCCGCTTCGTATGTGACCGGGAGCGTGGTGGTCATCGATGGCGGGCGGCAGCTGCGATGAGCGACGCCCTGGAGCGTGAGCTGCTGGGCCTGGCGGAGGCGATCGCGCGGGAGGCCGGGGGCCTGCTGCAGCGGTACGCGGCGGAGGGCTTCGCGGTTGGGACGAAATCGTCGCGGACGGATATGGTGACCGAGGCGGACCGCGCGGCCGAGGCGCTGATCGTCGAGCGGATCGGCTCGGCGCGCCCGGACGATGCGGTGATGGGCGAGGAGGGCGCCCGGCGGGAGGGGCACACGGGGGTGCGCTGGGTGGTGGACCCGCTCGATGGGACGACGAATTTCATCTACGGGGTGCCTGCGTACGGGGTCTCCATTGGCGTTGAGCGGGATGGGCAGGTGGTTGCCGGGGTGGTGTTCGACGCGGCGCACGGGGAGGCGTTCACCGCGCTGCTGGGGAGCGGGGCGTGGAGGGACGGTCGCCCCATCCGGGCGAGCGGGAAGGCTGAGCTGGCGACGGCGCTCATCGGCACGGGGTTCGGCTACGACGCGGCGCAGCGGGCGTTGCAGGGGGCGATGCTGACGCGCCTCATCGGACGGGTGCGGGACATCCGCCGAATGGGATCGGCGGCGCTGGACCTGGCGCACGTGGCCTGCGGGATGCTGGATGGCTACTACGAATACCGCCTGAACCCGTGGGACATCGCCGCGGGCGGCCTCATCGCGCGGGAAGCGGGCGCGCGTACGGCGGGGTTCGGCGGGTACGCGTTCGAGGATGGCTTCGTGGTGGCAGCGGCGCCGGCCGTGTTCGACGCGCTGCGGGAGGCCGTCGAGGAGGCCTACGCGGCGACCCGCGCGGGCTGAGGTTCGCCCCGGACACGGTAAACGGGCGGGGTCCCGGTTATCGGGAGCCCCGCCCGCGGGTGAGGCTTGGGCCGCAGGCTTAGACCTCGCGGAATTCGCCTTCGACGGTGCCTTCTTCGGCCGGGCCGCTGGCGGAGCTGCCCGCCGCCCCGGCACCGGCCGCGCCGGCCGCGCCGTAGACGGCTTCGCCGATCTTCTGGAGGGAAGCGGAGAGGGCGTCGGCGGCGGAGCGCATGCGGGCGGTGTCGTTGGACTCCATCGCCTCGCGGACGTCCTTGATGCGGTCTTCGACCTGGGACTTGAGGTCGGCCGGGATCTTGTCGGCGTTGTCGCGGAGGGTCTTTTCGGCCTGGTAGGCGAGGGAGTCGGCCATGTTCTTGACTTCGATGGCCTCGCGCTTGCGGCGGTCCTCCTCGGCGTAGAGTTCGGCCTCGCGCTGCATGCGCTCGATCTCCTCCTTGGTGAGGCCGGAGGAGGGCTGGATGGTGATCTTCTGCTCGCGCCCGGTGCCCTTATCGCGGGCGGAGACGGAGACGATGCCGTTGGCGTCGATATCGAAGGTCACCTCGATCTGGGGGACGCCGCGGGGCGCGGGGAGGATGCCATCGAGGATGAAGCGGCCGAGCGACTTGTTGTCGGCGGCCATGGGGCGTTCGCCCTGGAGGACGTGGATTTCGACGCTGGGCTGGTTATCGGCGGCGGTGGAGAAGACCTGCGACTTGGAGGTCGGGATGGTGGTGTTGCGCGGGATGATGGGGGTCATCACGCCGCCGAGGGTCTCGATGCCGAGGGTGAGCGGGGTGACATCGAGCAGGAGGACGTCCTTGACCTCGCCCTTGAGCACGCCGGCCTGGACGGCGGCACCGATGGCGACGACCTCATCGGGGTTGACGCCCTTGTGGGGCTCTTTGCCGAAGAAGTCGGCGACGAGCTTCTGGACCGCCGGCATGCGGGTCTGGCCGCCAACGAGCACGACTTCGTCGATATCGGACGGCTTCTTGCCGGCATCGGCGAGGGCCTTGCGGACGGGCTCGAGGGTGCTCTGGAGCAGGTCGTGCACGAGCTGCTCGAGCCTGGCCCGGGTGAGGGTGATGTTCAGGTGCTTGGGGCCGCTGGCGTCGGCGGTGATGAAGGGCAGGTTGATCTCGGTCTGCTGGGCGGAGGAGAGCTCGATCTTGGCCTTTTCGGCTTCGGCCTTGAGGCGCTGCAGGGCCTGGCGGTCCTGGCGGAGGTCGATGCCTTCCTGCTTTTTGAATTCATCAATCAGCCAGTCGATGATGCGCTGGTCGAAGTCGTCACCGCCGAGGTGGGTGTCGCCGTTGGTGGAGAGGACCTGAAAGGTGCCGTCGCCGATTTCAAGGATGGAGATATCGAAGGTGCCGCCGCCGAGGTCGTAGACGGCGATGAGCTCGTCCTTTTTCTTATCGAGGCCGTAGGCGAGGGAGGCGGCGGTGGGTTCGTTGATGATGCGCAGGACTTCGAGCCCGGCGATCTTGCCGGCGTCCTTGGTGGCCTGGCGCTGGGCGTCGTTGAAATAGGCGGGGACGGTGATGACGGCCTCGGTGATGGGTTCGCCGAGGTAGGCTTCGGCGTCGGCCTTGAGCTTCTGGAGGATCATGGCGCTGATCTCGGGCGGGCTGTAGGTGCGCTCGCCGAGCCTGACCGCGCAGTCGCCGTTGGGGGCCGGGAGGACTTTGTAGGGGACGAGCTTGAGGTCGCGCTGGACCTCCGGGTCGTCGTATTTGCGGCCCATGAAGCGCTTGATGCTGAAGATGGTGTTTTCGGGGTTGGTGATGGCCTGGCGCTTGGCGACCTGCCCGACGAGCCGTTCGCCGGTCTTGGTGATGGCGACGACGGAGGGCGTGGTGCGTGCGCCTTCGGCGTTGGGGATGACGACGGGTTCGCCGCCTTCCATGACGGCCATGCAGCTGTTGGTGGTGCCGAGGTCGATCCCGAGGACTTTACCCATTGGTGTGCTCCTGGTTGGTGTGATTGGTCTGAGGTTCGGTGCTGGTGCCATCGCCGACGATGACCATGGCGGGGCGGAGGACTTTGCCGCCGAGGTTGTAGCCTTTCTGGACCACGTGGAGGACCTGTCCTTCAGGGCCGGCCTGGCGGGCAACGGCTTCGTGCTGTGCGGGGTCGAAGGGGAGGCCTTCGGCGGGGATTTCGCTCAGGCCCATGGCTTCGAGGAGCCGCCAGAACTTCTGATGGATCTGGATGATGCCCTGGACCCAGTTGAGCCCGGCCAGGTGCGAATCGACGGAGGCGATGGCGCGTTCGAGGTCGTCGAACACGGGGAGGAGGTTGATGACGAGCGCGGCGTTGGCGAGCCTCTGGGCTTCGCTGCGCTCCTGCTCGACGCGCCGCTTGTAGTTGGCGAAATCGGCGGCGGAGCGCTGCCAGTTGCGGAGGTAGGTCTCGGCCTTTTCGCGCTCGGCCTGGAGCTCGGCGAGGGGGTCGGCGGGCGGGTCGTTGCCCGCCGGGGCTGCCGATTCGGACTGCGGGGCGCCGTCCCCGGCGGCTGCGCGGGGGTCGACGGTGCGTTCGTCGCTCTGGTGCTGGGTCATGGTCGCTCCTTGTGGTGGAGGGATGCGGGGGCGGTCACTGGCCGCCTCCGTAGGTTTCGCGGATGAGTTCGGTGAGGACGTCGGAGATGTAGCGGACGTGGGCGACGGCGTCGCTGTAGTGCATGCGCGTGGGCCCAAGGAGGCCGACGATGCCGGCGGCGCCGCCGGGGGGCCCGTAGCGGGCGAGGACGAAGCTCATTTCCTGGTAGGGGCCCTGCCGGTTTTCATCGCCGATGACGATGGCGACGGCGGCCTGTTCGACGGCGCGGGCGGGGATGGCCTCGCGCAGGCGGCGCTCGTCGACGGCTTCGAGGGCATCGAGCATGCGGTCCGCGGTATCGAATTCGGGCTGGCGGAGGAGTTCGCGGACGCCTTCGACGATGGGTTCTTCGACGCGGGCGGCCTGTTCCTGGAGGAGGAGTTCGGTGAGCGCGGCGAGGACGGCGGCTTCGATGGCGCTGAGGGGTTCTGTGGGGGTTGTCCTGGGAAGTTCGTTGACGGTCTTGCCGCCGAGCTCGGCGTTGAGGCGGAGGGCGAGGCGGGAGAGCTGCTCCTGGCTGGCGCTGATGGGGAATTCGAGGATGCGCTGGTGGACGGCGGCATCGGAGGTGACGACGACGAGCAGGGCGCGGGTTTCGGTGAGTTCGACGAGCTGGAGCTGCTTGAGGCGGACCTCGGCGACGCGGGGCTGGGTGACGAGGGCGATGTTGTGGAGGTTGTTGGCGAGGATGGAGGCGGAGAGGGAGACCCAGGCTTCGAGGTCGCGTGCGGCCTGGTGGAACTGGTGGAGGATGGTGAACTGCTCCTGCGGGGAGAGGGAGCGGTCGGGCATGAGGGAGGAGACGTAGTAGCGGTAGCCGCGGTGGGAGGGGATGCGGCCGGCGGAGGT
>NZ_DAOUAO010000110.1:0-32409 GCF_034433535.1 Tepidiforma sp. | reverse complement strand
GTGATCAACTGCTGGTACGACCGGGACATCGATGCCATCATGCGGCGAACCCAGCAGCGCCCCACGGTGACCGGCGCGGTGCCGGCCGGCCACGCGCTGGCCTTCGGCATCGCCCTCGGGGCAGTCGCGTTCGTCTTTCTCTGGGCGACCACCACGCTGGCCGCGGCGCTGCTCTCGCTCGCGGCCCTGCTGTTCTACGTCTTCGTGTACACCGTGTGGCTCAAGCGGCGGACGCCGCAGAACATCGTCATTGGCGGGGCCGCCGGGGCCTTCCCGCCGGTGGTGGGATGGGCGGCGGTGACCGGGGAGGCGCCGCTGGCGGCGTGGCTGATGTTCGCCATCGTGTTCTTCTGGACACCGCCGCACTTCTGGGCCCTGGCCCTGCGGCTCGAGGGCGACTACTCGCGCGCCGGGGTGCCGATGCTCCCGGTGACCGACGGGCCGGCCAGGACACGGACGGAGATCCTGCGCTATACGGTCATGCTGGTGCTGATCACGCTGCTGATGGGGCCGGTGGCGGACCTCGGGTGGCTGTACTACGGGGCTTCAGTGGCACTGGGCGGAGCGTTTATCGGGCTGGCCTGGCAGCTCTGGCGGCACCCCGAAATGACCCCGCCGATGCGGCTCTACAAGTTCTCGCTGGTGTATCTCGGGCTGCTGTTCATGGCCACGGCGGCGGACGTCGCCCTGCTCGGCTGAGCAGCCGCAAGGTCACGTTCAGACCCCCGGTTCGAATCTGCGCAAGGGCCGTTAGGACGCTTCCACAGGGGCCCTTTGCCGTTCCTTGACAGGGTAGGGGGGCCGGTCTATAACTCGATTGCGACTCCGTTCACAACCGAAACCTGGGGGCCGGGTACGCCCGTGCGCCGGGGATGCGACGGGTCGGGAGGGGAGCCAGCACCAATGCCTTTAACCGGGAAGCTGCGGCTGATTCGCAGGTTTGTCACGCTCGGGTCCGCCGGCCTGATGGCCCTTGGGTTGATCTCCCCGGCCCTGGCCGGTTGGGGCATGCCGCAGCCGATCACCGAGCAGGCGGAGAAGATCGAGAACCTCTGGGTCTTCACGCTCATCATCGCGCTCGCCGTCTTCTTCGCCGTCGAAGGCGCGCTGATCTACGCGATCATCCGCTTCCGCAAGAAGAGCGATGAGCTCCCCCCGCAGACGCACGGCAGCACGGCGCTCGAAATCGTGTGGACGACCATCCCGGTCCTCATTGTCATCGCGCTGTTCTCGTACTCGTTCATCACCCTGCGCGAAGTCGAGAAGAAGGCGCCCGAGGATGCGCTGGCCATCGACGTGACGGGCTTCCAGTTCTCTTGGGAGTTCGTCTACAACCTGAACGAGCTGGGCCCGGGCAGCGACCCGAACGCCGAGGGCAGCTTCTCCATCATTGGCACCGCCGCCCAGGAGCCGACGTTCGTCATCCCCGTGGGCGAGCCGGTCGAGTTCCGCCTGAAGTCGAACGACGTTATCCACGCGTTCTACATCCCGAGTTTCCTCTACAAGCTGGATGTGGTGCCGGGGCGCGATAACCGCTTCGTCATCACGGCAAAAGAGACCGGTGAATTCACCGGGCAGTGCGCCGAGCTCTGCGGTCTGAACCACGCGCTCATGCGCTTCCACGTGCGGGTGGTTGAGCGGGAGGAGTTCGACCGGTGGGTCGCGGAGCAGGTGCAGGCGAACGCATCGGTACGCCAGCCGTGACCCCGGCGGGCGCGGCGGGCAAACGACGACGGGCAGCGCCGGTCAGCTCCGGCACCAGCATTCGTAACGAGGACAGCCGCAGGCTCCTGGAGGAAGCATGACGAGCATCGCGATTCCACGCCCAGCCTACACCGAAAAGCCGTGGATTCTTGACTGGCTGACCACGGTCGACCACAAGAAGCTCGGCATCATGTACCTGTACACGACGATGTTTTTCTTCGCCGTGGGCGGGATCCTTGCGCTCCTGGTACGCACACAGCTTGCGGTTGCCGACAACACCTTCGTCAACAATGACGCGTACAACCAGATTTTCACGATGCACGCGTCGGCGATGCTGTTCCTGTTCATCATCCCGGTATGGGCCGGGTTCGGGAACTACATCGTGCCGCTGCAGATCGGCGCGACCGATATGGCCTTCCCCCGGATCAACGCGCTCTCGTTCTGGCTGATCCCGCCGGCCGGCTTGCTGATGTTCGCCGGGTTCCTCTTCGGCGGCGCCGCTGACGCGGGCTGGACCGCCTACAGCCCGCTGGCTCGCGGCGCGGGCGTGGGCCTCGACCTCTGGATCATCGCGGTCATCATCCTCGGCGTTTCCTCGACCATCGGCGCGGCGAACTTCATGGTCACGATGTTCCGGATGCGGGCGCCGGGCATGACGATGTTCCGGATGCCGATCTTCTGCTGGACGATGCTCGTGACGGCGGTCCTGCAGCTGCTGGCGACGCCGGTGCTCGCCTCCGCCCTGGCCATGCTCTACATCGACCGGAACTTCGGCGGCTCGTTCTTCGACCCGAACGGCGGCGGGAACGCCATCCTGTGGCAGAACATCTTCTGGTTCTACTCGCACCCGGCCGTCTACATCATGATCCTGCCGGGCATGGGCATCATCTCGGAGATCCTGCCCGTGTTCGCCCGCAAGCCGCTGTTCGGCTACAAGGCGTTCGTTTTCGCGACCATGGGCATCGGCGGCCTCGGCTTCAGCGTGTGGGCGCACCACATGTTCACCACCGGCGCGGTGCTCAAGCCGTGGTTCGGCTTCATGACCTTCATGATCGGCGTCCCCACCGGCGTGAAGATGTTCAACTGGCTCGGCACGCTGTGGCGCGGCTCGATCTCCTTCGAAGCGCCGATGCTGTTCGCCCTCGGCTTCCTGAGCATGTTCCTCATCGGCGGCATCAACGGGACGTTCTCCGCGGCGGTCCCGGTGGACTTCGCCGTCCACGACACCTACTTCGTGGTCGCCCACATCCACTACGTGCTCTTCGGCGGCGCGGTCTTCGCGGTGTTCGCGGGCCTCTACTACTGGTTCCCGAAGATCTGGGGCCGCCGGCTCGATGAGCGGCTCGCGCGCATCCACTTCGCGCTGCAGTTCATCGGATTCAACCTGGCCTTCTTCCCGATGCACCTGCTCGGCCTGGACGGCATGCCGCGGCGCATCGCCACCTACTCCGAGGCTTCCGGCTGGGAGACGTTGAACCTGATCTCGACCATGGGCGCGTTCCTCATCGGCGTGGCCATGATCCCGTTCATCATCAACGTGGTGATGGCGTTCATGCGGCCGAAGGACCAGCCGAACGACCCGTGGCAGGCGAACACGCTCGAGTGGTGGACCTCCTCGCCGCCACCGGTGCACAACTTCGACGACCTGCCCGAAGTGCACTCGGAGCGCCCGCTCTGGGACCTTCGCCACGGCAAAGCAGCCCATTAGTCCCTCGGCTGTAAGAGAACCGGGAGAGAAACTGGAGTACCCATGACCGCGCACGCCTCCGCCACGCAGCACAAGCAGGGCCTGAGCAACGGGATGCTGGGATTCATCCTGTTCCTGGCATCCGAGGTGATGTTCTTCGGCGGCCTGTTCGCCGCCTACTTCATCGCCCGCTCAGATGCCAACGAGTGGCCGCCGACCTACCTGCTCACACCCGAGCAGGTGGCTGCGGGGGTGAAGCTCGAGGTCGAGTTCTGGCTGCCGTTTATCGCGACGCTGCTGCTGATCACCAGCTCGGTCTCCATCCAGTTTGCAGTCTTCGCGGTCCAGCGAGGCAACCGTTCGGGCCTGATCCGCTGGCTGTTCATCTCGATTGTGCTTGGCCTCGTCTTCCTGGTGATGCAGGTCTATGACTACAGCCAGCTGCACTTCGGCATGGGCGATACGATTTACGGCACCACCTTTTATACGCTGACGGGCTTCCACGGTCTCCACGTGGCAGGCGGCCTCGTCTTCATGGGAATCATCCTGGCGCGCTCACTCGCCGGGCAGTTTACGGCAGCGAACCACGAAGCGGTCGAGGCGTGCTCCTTCTACTGGCACTTCGTCGACGTGGTGTGGATTGCGCTGTTCACCACGCTCTACATCATCCCGTAGGGCCCGAAAACCACAGGCGCGAAACTCTCGGGGAGATTGCACCGGATGGACCACCAGGCGAACGGACACGGAAACCACGGCGAGGTACACCTGCCAGACCCGAGCATTTGGCCGCTCGTCGTGGGCGCGGCAGCGCTGTTTCTCGGCGCGGCGCTGATTTACTGGTCGCGGGTGGATGACCAGACCTTTGCCGGGCCGCTGCTCGGCGCGGCAATTGTCTCGACGCTCATCGCGGTCTTCGGCTGGGCCTACGAGGACGGGCAGATGCGCAAGAAAGCTGCTGAAGGCCACCACGGCGGCGCGAAGCCAACCCGCTACACGCAGGTCGTGACCTTCGCCCTCGCCGAGGGGAAGCTTGAGCAGGCGCGGAAATCGGGCATCATCCACGACCTCGAGAGTAGCGATAATCAGCTGCGCGACCTCGACGGATTCCAGGACCTGCGGATCATCGTCTCGCCGGCCGCGACCGGCCCGTCGCAGGTACTGGTGGAAACGACGTGGTCGGACCGGGAGGGGCTGGCGACGTACGAAGAGACGCGCCAGACGATGCTCGACATCATCGCGCGGTACACGGACGAGGTGGTGCCCGGGACCGTGCAGGTCTTCGACATGGAGGTCATCCGCGACACGAAGGATGTCACCTTCCGGTTCGGGACCGGGGCTGCGTTCACCATAATCGCCGGCCTGATGCTCGGCGGGTTCATGATTGGCGCCGGCCTGAACCTGTTCGCCAGCGAATCGACGGGGACTGGAGGCGGCGGCGAGGCGCCGGCACCGCCAGCAAACCCGTTCCGCGTGGTGGCGACTGATAACAGGTTCGACAAGAAGGAAATTACTGCTGGCCCGAACGCCGAGATCACCATCACGCTGGTGAACAACGGGCGGGCGAAGCACAACATTCACTTCTTGGACAAGAAAGGCGGCACGACGCTGGCGCCCGGAGCCGAGGGCGAAATCATCGACGGCGGCACGACAACGACCGTCACGTTCACAACCCCGGGCGTCGGAGAGTATTATTTCCTCTGCGACCTGCACCCGGACCAGATGAACGGGACGTTCCGGGTGGTTGAGGGCGGCCCGGTGGGCACCGGCGAACCGCCGGCAGCATCGCCGGAGGCTTCACCGGCTGCCTCCCCAATGGCGGGCAACTGAGCGCCGGAAGTCATCCACCGGTTCGGCACATACCCAACGCCCCGGGTTTTCCCGGGGCGTTCTTGCTTGCTGAGCTGCGAGCCTTTGCCTGGCAGGCCCCGCCCGTTCACTCGAAGACGCCGTCGGCCATCAGCTCGACGAATTCCTCTTCGCTCAAGCCGACGACCTGGCGGAAGACGTACTCGTTGTGTTCGCCGAGGAGCGGGGCAGCGCGCGTCAGCTCGGCGGGCGTCCTGGAGAGCTTGAATGCGGGGGAATCATAGGTGCGAAGCCCCATATACGGATGCTCCAGCTTCCAGTAGTGGCCGCGGTGGGCCAGCTGGGGGTCGGCGTGCATCTCTTCGGGCGACTGGACGATGCCGCACGGGACGCCGAACGACTGGAACAGTTCGACCACCTCGCGCGTAGTGTACTTGCGTACGGGCGGGCCTTCGACGCCTTCCTCGACCTGGAGGGGGTCCTCGCTCTCGAGACGGGTGAAGTCTTCGAACCAGAAGGTGAGGTGGCGGTCGATTTCCTTCTGCTCGTTGATGCGCTGCCAGCGTCGGCGCATGCGCTCCATATCGCACCATTCGGGCCGGCCGAGGGCAGCCTTGAGCGCTTCCCAGTGCTTCTCGGTTTCGCAGGCGATGACAACCCAGCGCCCGTCCTTGCAGCGGTAGGCGTTGTGGGGTGCGGCCTCGAGGTCGTGATTGCCCAGGCGGGTCTGCTCGTGGGCGTTGACGGTCCAGTCGAGGATGGCCGTCCAGAGCCCGTGGATGGCGGCTTCGAACTGGCTGAAATCGATGTACTGGCCCTCGCCGGTGCGCCGGCGGTGGTCGAGGGCGGCGATGAGGGCGATGGCCGCGAAGTGGGGCACGAGGAAGTCGGTGTAGGCGATGCCGGTGCCGATCGGCGGGCCGTCTTCCCAGCCGGTGAAATGATTGAAACCGGCCGCCGCCTGCAGCACATGCCCGTAGCCCGCGTAGTGGGACCAGGGCCCAGTCTGGCCGAAGAGCGGCATGGAAATCATGATGACATCGGGTCGGATGGCGCGGACAGCCTCGTAATCGAAGCCGAAACGGGCCATGGTGCCCGGGGTGTAGGACTCGGTGACGACATCGCAGTGGGCGAGGAGTCGGCGGACCACCTCCGGGCCACGCGGGTGCTTGAAGTTCACCGAGACGCTCAGCTTCGAGCTGTTGAAGTTGGCGAAGTAGCCGGAGCCATCGATGTGCGGCACATCGTTGGGGTAGGGGCCGACGCGGCGGAGGGTCTCCGGGTAGGTGGCCGATTCGATACGGATGACCTCGGCGCCGTGGTCGGCGAGGTACTTGGAGACGAGCGGGCCGACGCCGACCCAGGCGAAATCGGCGACGCGGATGCCCTCGAACGGCTTGCGGTAGCGGAGTTCGGCTGATTCGGACATGGTCAGATCACCATCCGGAGGCGCAGGCGGCGGAGGTCCTGGGGCGTGAGCCCGAGGAGGCCGCAGTAGACCTCCTCGTTATGTTCACCGACGTGCGGGGCGCGGCCGCGCTGCATCCACGGCGTGGCGGAGAGACGGAACGGTGCTCCGGGGTAGATGAACGATTCGCCGAGGTCTTCATGCTGGACGCGGACCCAGTAGTCGCGGGCGGCCAGCTGGCGGCTTTCGACGATCTCCCGGGGGCCGAAGACCGGGGCCCAGCCGGCTCCCCGGCGCTGGGCCTCTGCGACCAGCTCCTCTTTTCGGCGGGTGCGGCAGAAGGCGGCCATGGTCTCCTCGACGTATTCGCGGTCGGCGGCGTCGAGCGGCTGGCCGGAGGTGAGGCGGGCGCGCCATTCGGGGGAATCGAGCCCGCGGGCCTCGCCGGCTTCGGCCAGCCAATCGATGATGGCATGAGCGTTGGGGCCGATGAGCCCGCCCGCCTGCAGCGCCGCGACCCAGCCATCGGCGGTCTCAAAGAGGTAGCGGGCGGTGCGGACGCCGGAGCTGTTGCGGTAGATGCCCGGGCCGAAGGTGTTGACGCGGCGGATGTCCCAGGTCTGCTGGGCATGGTCCATGGCGTTCGCCATCGCCTCCTGCATGGAGACATCGACGTGCTGGCCGATACCGTTGTTTACGGCGCGGGCGTAGAGGGCGACGAGCGCGCCGACCGCCGCCTGGACATTGACCTGGGTGTAGGCCTGCGGGACGGTGGTGCGAACCGGGCCGCGTTCGGGGTCACCGTTGAGGTGCATGTGGCCGCCCATGGCGGAGCCGACGATGTCGGTGGCCTGCCACCGCGCGTAAGGACCCGTTTGGCCGAAGCCGGTGATGCTGACCAGGATGGCGGAGGGATTCACGCGTTCGATGGTGGGGTAATCGAGGCCAAAGGCCGCGCTCTCCCCGGGCATGGTGGTCTCAATGATGATATCGGAGAGGGCAACGAGGCGGTGAAAGAGCTCGCGGCCGGCCTCCAGGCGGAGCTGGAGGGTAATCGAGCGCTTGCCGGCGTTCATGGTCCACCAGTAGAGGCTGGTTTCGACGCCGGCCTCGTTGCGGTAGAAGGGAGCGTGCTGGCGGGTGGGGTCGCCGTCGCGCGGCGGTTCGACCTTGATGACGTCGGCGCCGAGTTCAGCCAGCAGGCGGGCTCCCAGCTGGCCTTTTTCGTCGGCGAGGTCGAGCACGCGATACCCGGCGAGCGGTCCGCGGGGATGCGGCAGCGGGACAGCCTGAGGTGCGGGGTTCATAGCCGGAGTTCTACCGGTTGCCCGCCCGGGATTCAAACGGCGGTGGTGGCGAGGTCGGGCAGCTCAACCCCGGCACCTTCGAATCCGCCGTCCAGACCTTCTTCGACCCGACTGCGGAGAAGGTCGAGGCCCCAATCGCGGGCCGCAGAGATGATGGCGACGTTTCGCGGCGGCGCGCCCGCGCCGAGGATGATGGCGCGGGCCTCATCGAAGTCGGCGACCGGGCGGCCATCCGTGTGGCGGAGCAGGTCGACCTTGTTGAGGGCAAGGAGCTGTGGTTTCTCATGCACCCCGAGGTCGCGGAGGGTGGCCTCGACGGTCTGGACGTGCTGGTAAGCGTTGGGATGGGCGATATCGACCACGTGCAACAGCAGGTCGGCATCCTCCAGCTCTTCGAGGGTGGCGCGGAAGGCGGCGACGAGCTGGGTGGGGAGCTTTTGGATGAAGCCCACGGTATCGGTGAGGAGGACGATTTCGCCGGAGGGCAGGCGGATGCGCCGGGTGACGGGGTCGAGGGTCGCGAAGAGCTTATCCTCGGCGAGCACGTCCGCGCCGGAGAGCGCCCGCATGAGCGTGGACTTGCCGGCGTTGGTGTAGCCGACGAGGGCGACCACGGGGACGTTGTTGCGGGCGCGGCGGCGGCGGTAGAGCTCGCGCTGGGTGCGGACCTCCTCGAGGTCGCGCCGGATGCGCGCGATGCGGTTGCGGATGAGGCGGCGGTCGGTCTCGATCTGGGTTTCGCCGGGGCCGCGGGTGCCGATGGCGCCTTCCATGCGCTCGAGGTGGGACCACTGCCCGGCGAGGCGGGGGAGGAGGTACTGGTGCTGGGCGAGCTCCACCTGGAGGCGGCCCTCACGCGTCTGGGCGCGTGTGGCAAAGATATCGAGGATGAGGGCGGTGCGGTCGATCACCTTTACCCCGAGGGCTCTCTCCAGGTTGCGCTGCTGCGAGGGGGAGAGCTCGTCATCGAAGATGACGACATTGGCCCCGTGCTGGCGGATGGCCTCGACGATCTCCTGGACCTTGCCGGAGCCGATGTAGGTGGCGGGGTTGGGATGGTCGAGCCGCTGGGTGAAGCGGGCGACGACCTCGGCGCCGGCGGTGCGGGCGAGTTCGGCCAGCTCATCAAGCGATTCGGCGGCCGGGAGGAGGGCTCCCGGGACGTCGGCCGTCACGAGGATGGCACGGTCGCGGATTGGGGCGGTTGGGTGGGTCGTGCGCGGCATGTGCTGATCACAGCGTACTGCCCGGCGTGCAGGCCGCGCGAGGGGCTCGCCCGCGGGCGGGGCCTACTGTCGCGCCGACCAGGCTTCGAGGCGGCGCATGCCCTCGTCGAGGCGGTCATCGGGCGTGGTGACGGAGAGGCGGATGTAGCCTTCGCCGTTGACGCCGTAGCCACGGCCGGGCGTGACCACGACGCCGGTTTCGTCGATGAGGCGGGCGGCGTAATCGGCGCTGGTCACGCCGTCGGGCAATTTGGCCCAGACGTAGAGCGACGCTTTCGGCACATCGACTTCGAGGCCGCACTTGCGAAGCACCTCGACGATGCGGTCGCGCCGGCGCTGGTAGATGGCGTTATGTTCATTGATGACGTCCTGCGGGCCATCGATGGCGGCGATGGCCATCTTCTGGATGGCCTGGGGGATGCCGCTATCGAGGTTGGACTTCACGCGCATGAGGGCATCGACCATGGTGGCGTTGCCGACGACCATGCCGATGCGCCAGCCGGTCATGTTGTAGGCCTTGGACCAGGAGTTGAACTCGACCGCGACCTCCTTCGCACCGGGCACCTGGAAGATGCTCACGGGGCGATAGCCGTCGTACGCGACATCGCAGTAGGGGTTGTCGTGGAGGACGGCGACGTCGTACCTGCGAGCCCAGGCGATGACCTTTTCGAAGAAGGCGAGGTCGGCGACGGCGCCGGTGGGGTTATTGGGGTAGTTGAGCCAGAGCACCTTCGCGCGGCGGGCGACGTCCTCGGGGATGGCGTCGAGGTCGGGGAGCCAGCCGTTCTCGCGCGTGAGGTCGACACGGTACGAGGTGCCGCCGGCGAACATGGTGCCGATTTCGTACACGGGATAGCCGGGGTCCGGCACGAGGGCGATATCGCCGGGGTCGATAAAGCAGAGGGCGATGTGGCCGATGCCCTCCTTCGAGCCGATGAGCGGCAGCGTCTCCTTCTGGGGGTCGAAGTGGATCTCGAAGCGGCGCTCATAGTAGCGGGCGATGGCTTCGCGGAGCTCGGGCAGGCCTTCGGACTCCGGGTAGCGGTGGTTGACCGGGTCCTCGGCGGCCTGGTGCAGCGCATCGAGGATGTGGCGCGGCGTGGGCAGGTCGGGGTCGCCGATGCCGAAGGTGACGATATCGACGCCCTGGGCGCGCTTCGCGGCGATTTTTTTGGAGATCTCGGCAAAGAGGTAGGGAGGGAGCGCCTCGACGCGCTGTGCAAGCTTCATCTGCTGATCCTGTCGTGGCCGGGGAGTGCTGGGCCGGCGGCCGAAGGGCGGTGCCGGCGCGCGACTCATCCTACCATGGGCCGAATTTACGGCTGAGTCAGGGCGCGCCGTACCACTCGGCATCGAAGACGCGCACGGCGGGACCGGTCATGAAGACCGAACCGGCCCCGTCCCACTCGAGCACAAGGTCGCCGCCCGGCATGTGGTCGACGATGCGGTCGCCGGTGAAGCCGCGAAGCCGCGAGGCGGCGCAGACCGCCGAGGCGCTGGTGCCAGAGGCGAGGGTGATGCCGGAGCCGCGCTCCCATACTCGATGCCGAATTTCGCCCGGTCCGAGCACCTGGACGACCTGGAAGTTCACGCGGCGCGGGAAGAGCGGGTGGTGCTCGACCAGCGGGCCGATGCGCTCGAGCAGGAAGGTCGCGGGGTCGTGGTCGATGTAGTGGATGGCGTGCGGGTTGCCCATGCTGACAAGGGTGAGGCGCAGCTCGACCCCATCGACCACCAGCGGGTAATCGATGACCGGCCCCGGCCCCTCGACGGCCGCCGGGAGGCTGGCGGGGTCGAAGTTGGGCGGGCCCATATCGACGCGAGCAGCGGTCACCACGCCGTTTTCGCGCAGGACGCGGATGGCCTTGATGCCGGCGAGGGTTTCGACGGTGACCTCGTCGCGGTCGGCGGGGACGAGGCCCTCTTCGATGGCGAACTTGACCAGGCAGCGGATGCCGTTGCCGCACATCTCGGCCTCGGAGCCATCGGCATTGAACATGCGCATGCGCACATCGGCGACGTTCGAGGGCAGGGCGAGGATGAGGCCATCGCTGCCGACGCCGAAGTGGCGGTCGCTCACCCGGCGCGAGAGCTCGGGCCAGTCGCAGGCGTCCTCGCGCTCGGGCGCGAGGTAGACGTAGTCATTGCCGAGGCCGTGCATCTTGGTAACGCGCATGGGGCCAGTGTAGCGGGCCCTGCGGCTAGCGGCGTTCGCCGCGAATCACGTTGGTGCAGGCGCCGGTGAAGATGTTGGCCTGGAGCTCGATGTCGTCGGCATCGCGCACCCAGGTGATGCGCGGGTCGTCGCGGCGGAACCACTGCTCCTGCGCGCGGATCAGTCGATGGGTCGAGCGCTTCGTCCGCTCGATAGCGTCGTCGAGGCTCAGGCGCCCCTGGAGGTGGGCAACGACCTCGGCGTAGCCGATCGACGAGAGCGCCGGCGCGGTGGGCGGCACGCCGCCATCGAGCAGCGCGCGCACCTCATCGAGGAGGCCGGCCGCGAACATGCGCTTGACGCGCTCGTCGACTCGTCGGTAGAGCTCGGCGCGGGGGATATCGATGGCGAACAGCAGGTACTCGAAATCCGGCGTGCCCTTGCGCTGCCATTCGGAGATGGGGCGGCCGGTATGCTCGTACACCTCGAGGGCGCGGATGACCCGGCGGACGTTGCGGGGGTCGATGCGGGAGGCAGCGACGGGGTCGACCTCCGCGAGGCGGGCGTGGAGGGAACCGGGCCCGCTGCTGGCGGCCACGGCCTCGAGGCGGGCGCGCAGGTCGGGGTCCGGCGGGACGGCTGGCACCTGCCAGGCTTCGAGGATGGCCCAGGCGTACTGCGGGGTCCCGCCGACGAGCCAGGGGAAGGTTCCGCGCGCCCAGATCTGTTCGAACGCCGCGGCGGCGGCCTGCTGGTATTCGGCGAGGCTGAACGAGTCGGCGGGGTCGCGAATGTCGTAGAGGTGGTGGCGTACGAGCCGGCGCTCGGCCGCGGTGGGCTTCGCGGTGCCGATATCCATGCCGCGATAGATCTGGCGGCTGTCGGCGTTGACGATTTCGCCGCCGAGGCGCTGCGCGAGTTGGAGGGCCGCGGCGGATTTGCCGGTGCCCGTGGGCCCGACGATGGCGACCAGCCGACGAAGCATCAGGCGGGCGCGGCGGCACAGATGGCCGCGAACTGTTCGGCGTTGAGGGAAGCGCCGCCGACGAGGGCGCCGTCCACGTCGGGCAGGGTGAGGAGATCGCGCGCGTTGGCGGGGTTCACGCTCCCACCATACTGGATGCGGATGGCATCCGCGACACTTCCGCCCAGTTCACGCAGGAGCCCGCGGATGAAGGCGCACGCCTCCTGCGCCTGGTCCGGGGTGGCCGTTTCGCCGGTGCCGATGGCCCAGACGGGCTCGTAGGCGATGGTGAGGCGCGGGGAGGGGTCGAGCCCGGCCAGCGCGCCGCGGACCTGCCGCTCCAGCACCGCCTGGGTCTCCCCGGAGCGGCGCTGGTCGAGGGTTTCGCCCACGCAGACGATGGGGTCGAGGCGAGAGGCGAGGACGGCACGCAGCTTGCGATTGACCCACTCGTCGGTTTCGCCGAAGTACTGGCGGCGTTCGCTGTGGCCGATGATGACCAGCGCGCAATAGTCCTCGAGCATGGGGACGCTGACCTCGCCGGTGAAGGCGCCCTTCGGCTCCCAGTGCACATCCTGCGCGCCGAGGCGGACATGGCTGTCGGCCAAGGCGGCGCGGACCGGGCCGAGGTGAGGGAAGGGTACGCACACCGCGACCTCGCAGGGGGCGCCGGCCGTGCGCGCGGCGACGGCGCCGGCGAGCTCCACCGCCTCGCCCTCCGTGGTGTGCATTTTCCAGTTGCCGGCGATGAAGGGGGTTCGCATCCTTCAGCTCCTCCTGTCCGCCTCCAGGCGGCTGCACATGGCCTCGGCCAGCCGCTGCGGAGATTCGACGGTGAGAATGAGGCGGCGGGCGCCAATGCGGAAGGTCCAGGGGATGACGGCGACCCGGCGGGGGCTGCGGAACGTCACCGCGACGGCCGGCCCCGGGAGGGTCGCGAGCGCGACGTTGTCGCGCAGGTTGGTGCGGATGCCGAGCCCGTTCCACCAGCGATGGCGTACGACGGCGGCGTCGGCAACCTCGGCCCAGGGGATGGTCTCGTCGATGGCGAACGGGAAGCGGACGGCGAGGCCGGCAGGCAGGACCTCGACGCGGGCGGCGGGCAGCCGCCGGGCCATGGCCGCGAGGAAGGCGGCGACGATGAGCAGGGGCACCACCACGATGGCGGCAGGGCCGTTGCCCGCCGCAAGGATGCCGATGCCCAGGGCGAGCGCCAGCGCGGCAAAGGCGAGCGCGACGCCCCAGAGGATGACGGTCACAGGACGCTGGCCGCGGAGCCGGAAGACGTCGGACTCAGGCATCGAGCAGGGCGGCGACGCCGGGAAGCGTGCGCCCTTCGAGCATCTCGAGCGAGGCGCCCCCGCCGGTCGAGACGTGGGTGAAGCGGTCCTGCAGGCCCGTCGCGGCGACGACCGCGGCCGTCTCGCCGCCGCCGACCACCGTAGTGGCATCGAGCCCGGCGATGGCCCGCGCGAGCCCGAACGAGCCGGCCGCGAAGGGCTCCATTTCGAAGACGCCCATCGGACCGTTCCAGACGACGGCGCGGGCCGGGCGCAGCGCCGCTTCGAAGGCGCGGACGGTCTCGGGGCCGACATCGACGATGAGGTAGCCGCGGGGCACCTGGTCGACCGGGACGGTGCGGTGGGATGCGTCGGCGGCGAAGCGCTCAGCCACGACGACATCGACCGGGAGGTGGACGGAGACGCCGCGCGCGGCCGCCTGGTCCATGACGTCGCGGGCCGCATCGAGGAGGTCGTCTTCCACCAGCGAGGCGCCGACCTCGAGCCCGCGGGCTTTGAGGAAGGTGTTGGCCATCCCGCCGCCGACGAGCAGGAGGTCGATGCGGGGCAGCAGGTGGCGGATGGCGGGCAGCTTGCTCGACACCTTGGCACCGCCGACGACCGCCGCGAACGGATGCGGCGGGTTGGCGACCAGTGCGCCGAGGTAGCGCACCTCCTTCTCCATCAGCAGGCCGGCGACGGCGGGCAGGTAGTGGGTCACGCCCTCGGTGGAGGCGTGGGCGCGGTGGGCCGCACCGAAGGCATCGTTCACGAACACCTCGGCGAGGCTGGCAAGCTGGCGGGCGAACCCCGGGTCGTTGGCCTCCTCTCCCGGGTGGAAGCGCAGGTTTTCGAGGAGGAGGGGGTGGTGCCCCATAGAGGCGACGGCCGCCTCCGCGACCGGTCCGACGCAATCCTCGGCGAAGAGGACCTCCTGGCCGAGGAGGTTGGCCATGCGGCCCGCG
Source organism: Tepidiforma sp. (assembly GCF_034433535.1). Classification (GTDB taxonomy): domain Bacteria; phylum Chloroflexota; class Dehalococcoidia; order Tepidiformales; family Tepidiformaceae; genus Tepidiforma. The sequence goes on along the minus strand of NZ_DAOUAO010000110.1, from coordinate 17,907 downwards.
ACCGGGGCCAGGGAGAGGGCGGGGTCGGGACCCTTCGGGCGCCCAAGGTGAGAGCAGGTGATGACCTGTGCACCCTGTTCGAGGAGGTAGCGAATCGTGGGGAGCGACTCGCGGATGCGGGTGTCATCGGTGATGACGCCGTTCTCCAGCGGGACGTTGAGATCGGCGCGCACCAGCACCCGGCGCCCGCGAACGTCGATGTCGCGGACGGTTTTCTTGCCGATTCCATCACTCATGACGAAGCAGCCTCTTTCGCGATGCCGCGCCGTTCGACGTCGTGGAGCTTGGCGACGCGGCGCTCGTGGCGGCCGCCTTCGAACTCGTTCGCGAGGAACGCGCGGAGGATATCTTCAGCGACCCCCCTGCCGATCTCCCAGGCACCGAGGGCGAGCACGTTGGCGTTCACGTGCTGGCGGGCGCGGGCAGCGCCCCAGCTGGTGTGGCAGAGCGCGCAGCGGATGCCAGGGACCTTGTTGGCGGTGATGGAGATGCCCACGCCGTTCGAGCAGAGCACCACGCCGAGGTCGGCGGTTCCAGAGACGACAGCGTTGGCCACGGCCTCGGCGAAATCGGCGTAGTCGACCGACTCCGGCGAGTGGGTGCCGAGGTCGAGGACTTCGTGGCCGAGGTCGCGCGCCACGGCGACGAGGTGGTTTTTTAGTTCGAAACCGGCGTGGTCGGCGCCGAAGGCCAACTTCACTGGCGGACGCTCCTGCGGACGGGGATGGTCGCGAGGCCCAGTATACGGGCGACTGTGTCAGCGGGTATGGCGCCTTCGCGGAGGATTTCGGGCTCCGCCCCGGAGAGGTCGATGACGGTGGAGTCGAGCCCGTGGGCGGTTGGGCCGCCATCGATGACGACCGAGCAGAAGGCGCCCACCTGCCGGCGCGCCTCATCGGCCGTGGTGGGGCTGGGGCCGCCAGAGACGTTCGCGCTGGTGGCCGCCAGCGGCGCGCCCAGGGCATCTATGATGTCGAGCACGAGGTCGACCGGGACGACCCGGAAGCCGACGGTGTTGCCTCCGGAGAGGGCCGGGCTATCCCAGCCGGGGCGCCGGGGGACGATGACGGTCCAGGCGCCGGGGCCGAGCGTTTCCACGAGCCGCATGGCCGCGGGGGTGAGCACAGCGTACTGCTCGAGAAGGACAGACTGTCGGCCGAAGAGCAGCTGGAGCGGCTGGCCGGGGTCGCGCTGCTTGGCGCGGTAGATGGCGCGCACGGCGTCGTCGTTCCGGACGTCTGCGGCGATGCCGTAGACGGTGTCGGTGGGGAGGATGACGAGGTCACCGGCCTGGAGGGCGGAGACAGCGGCGGCGACGAGGCCGCCCGGGGAGGAATCGGTCATTTGGGAGTGGTCCGTTGCCCGCACAGGGGGATTGGGATAGCGTTCGAGACGAGTGTAGCCTGACCGATGGCCGAATCGCGCTCCCCCTCCGCTCCATCGCCCGCGCAGGACCCGGCAACGCGCCACGAGAGCATCGTGGTGCTCGATTTCGGCTCGCAGTTTTCGATGCTGATCGCCCGGCGCGTGCGGGAGCTGAACGTCTATTGCGAGCTGCTGCCCTACGACACGCCGCCGGAACGGCTGGCGGGCATGGATGTGCGCGGAATCATCCTCTCGGGCGGGCCGAACAGCGTGTACGAGCCGGGCGCGCCGATGGCCCCGGAGTGGGTCTGGGAATCGGGGCTGCCGGTGCTCGGCATCTGCTACGGCATGCAGGTGATGGCGCACCGGCTGGGCGGGAAGGTGGCGCCCGGGGCGGAACGCGAATACGGGCCGGCGGTTGTGCATCGCGACCACGCCGCACCGCTGCTGGAGGGGCTCCCGCAGGACTTCGAAGTGTGGATGAGCCATGGGGACCGCATCGAAGTGCTGCCGCCGGGGTTCACTGGGTACGCCAGCTCGGCGAATTCGCCGCTGGCGGTGATGGCCGACCTCTCCCGGCGCTACTACGGCCTGCAGTTCCACCCCGAGGTGGCGCACACGCCGCGCGGGAAGGACATCCTGCGGAACTTCGTGCAGGGCGTGTGCGGGGCCGAGGGCACTTGGACGCCGGGCAACTTAATCGAGGAGACGGTGGAGGCGATCCGCCGGCAGGTGGGCAGCGCCGGGGTCATCTGCGGGCTCTCGGGCGGGGTCGATAGCGCGGTGGCGGCGGTGCTGGTGCATCGCGCGGTCGGCGATCAGCTGACCTGCATCTTCGTCGACAACGGCCTGCTGCGGGCAGGCGAAGCCGAGGAGGTGGTGACCACCTTCCGCAAGAACCTCGCCATCAACCTCGTGCACGTGCAGGCGGAGGACGAGTTCCTCGCGCAGCTGGCGGAGGTGACCAACCCGGAGACCAAGCGGATACGCATCGGCAACACGTTCGTGCGCGTGTTCGAGCGCGAGGCGCGGAAGGTAGAGAACGCACGCTTCCTGTGCCAGGGCACGCTCTACCCGGACGTCATCGAAAGCGGTTCGCACGGGAAGGGCGCCAGCACCATCAAGACCCACCACAACGTGGGCGGGCTGCCGCCGGACATGAAGTTCGAGCTGGTGGAGCCGCTGCGCTACCTGTTCAAGGACGAGGTGCGGCGCATCGGCGAGGCGCTCGGGCTGCCGGAGGAGATGGTCTGGCGGCACCCGTTCCCCGGACCGGGGCTGGCAATCCGCTGCATCGGCGAGGTCACGCGCGAAAAGCTGGCCATCCTGCGCATGGCGGACCGGATCGTGATGGATGAAATCCGCGATGCCGGGCTCTACCGCGACCTCTGGCAGGCGTTCGCCGTCCTGACGGACACGAAGACGGTGGGCGTGATGGGCGATTTCCGGACGTACGGCTACGCCGTCGCCATCCGGGCGGTGGTCGCGGACGATGCGATGACCGCGGACTGGGCCCGGCTGCCGCATGAGCTGCTCGCGCGGATTTCGAACCGCATTGTGAATGAAGTCCACGGGGTGAACCGGGTGGTGTTCGACATCACGCCGAAGCCGCCGGGCACGATCGAATGGGAGTAAGCCGGTGAGCGCACGGGTCCTGCTGGTCGGGAGCGGCGGGCGCGAGCATGCGGTCGCCTGGAAGCTGGCGCAGTCGCCGCAGGTGGGGGAGATTTTCGTGGCGCCGGGCAACGCCGGCACGGCAGCCTTTGTCCACAACCTGGACATCCGGCCAACGGACGTCGATGGACTGGTGGCGGCAGCGAAGGCGCACCGGGTGGACTTCTACCTCGCGACGATGGACGACCCCCAGCCGCTGGGGCTGGTCGACCGGCTGCAGGCCGAGGGTGTCCTCTGCTACGGGCCGACGGCCGCGGCGGCGCGCATCGAAGCCAGCAAGGCGTGGGCGAAGGGGTTCATGGAGCGGCACGGCATCCCCACCGCGCGGGGCCGCTCGTTCAGTTCGTACGACGAAGCGGCGGCGTGGGTTGAGACCCTGCCCGAGCAGCGCCTCTGGGTGAAGGCCTCGGGGCTGGCGGCGGGCAAGGGCGCGGTGGGCGCCGCCAACCGCCAGGAGGCGCTCGACATCCTGCGCTCGATGCTCGTGGAGCGCGCCTTCGGCGATGCCGGGACCACCGTGGTGGTGGAGGAAGAGCTGCGCGGGTTCGAAACGAGCGCGCACGCGTTCTGCGACGGGACCCGGGCGGTGCTCTGGCCGTTCGCGACCGACTACAAGCGGGCCTTCGACGGGGCGCAGGGCCCAAACACCGGCGGGATGGGCGCCTACGCGCCCACGCGGGGCATCGATGCGGGCCTCGCGGCGCTGGTACAGGAGCGCGTCATCGGCCCCGTCTTGCGGGGAATGCGCGAGGAGGGCCACCCCTTCGCGGGCACGCTCTTCCCGGGGCTGATGGTGGGCGATGGGCAGGTGTGGGTCATCGAATACAACGCCCGCTCCGGCGACCCGGAAACGCAGGTGCACATGCTGCGGCTCGAATCGGACCTGTACGAGGTGACCCGCGCGGCGGCGGAAGGCCGGCTGGATTCGGTCGAGGTGCGCTGGTCGGATGAGGCGGCGGTCTGCGTGGTGCTGGTGCCGGGCGGCTACCCGGGCAAGTACGAGACGGGCAAGGTAATCGAGGGGCTCGACCGGGTCGACCCCGGGATACAGGTGTTCCACGGCGGCACGCGGCTGGCCGACGGGAAGGTGGTCACGAGCGGCGGCCGGGCGCTCACGGTCGCGGCGCGGGCGACGACGATCCGCGAGGCGCGGGAGCGGGTGTACGACAACGTGCGGCGGATTCGGTTCGACGGGATGCACTACCGGACGGACATCGCGCTGGAGGCGGTCGAAGAGGGCGAGTAGCGGCCGTCCTAATCTTCTCCGGGCGGGACAGGGCAGGTACCATACCGGGGTGATCCCGCGTTACTCGCGGCCGGAAATGGCCGCCATCTGGACTGACGAAGCGAAATACCAGCGCTGGCTGGAAGTTGAGATCGCCGCCTGCGAGGCGTGGGCCGAGCTGGGACAGATCCCGCGCGAGGCGGCCGAGAAGATCCGGCGCGATGCCCGCTTCGACCTCGAGAAGATCAACGAGTACATCAAGATCACCCACCACGATGTCACCGCCTTCCTCCGCTCGGTGGCGGAGTCGCTGGGCGAAGAGGGGCGGTACGTCCACTTCGGGCTGACGAGCTCCGACGTGTGGGATACTGCCACAGCGCTCCAGCTGCGCGACGCCGCCGACCTGCTGCTGGCCGATATCGACGGGCTGCTGGCAGTGCTGGAGCGGCAGGCGAAGGCGCACCGGCATACGCTCTGCGTGGGGCGAACGCACGGCGTGCACGCGGAGCCGACGACGTTCGGGCTGAAGCTGGCGGTGTGGGTCGACGAGATGCGTCGCAACCGGGCGCGGCTGGTGGCCGCCCGAGAGGCAGTCGCGGTAGGGGCCATCTCGGGCACAGTTGGGACGCATGCCTCGGTCCCGCCGCGGCTCGAGGAGATCGTCTGCGAGCGGCTGGGCCTCGGCGTAGAGGCGGCCTCGACGCAGGTCATCCAGCGGGACCGGCACGCCCAGTTCGTGACCACGCTCGCGCTCATTGGGGCCTCGCTGGAGAAGTTCGCGACCGAGATCCGGGCGCTGCAGAAGACCGAGGTGCGCGAGGCCGAGGAGCCATTCGATGAGGGCCAGACGGGTTCGAGCGCGATGCCGCACAAGCGCAACCCGGAGCTGTGCGAACGGATCACGGGGCTCGCGCGGGTGCTGCGCGGCTACGCCGTCACCGCGATGGAGAACGTTGCGCTCTGGCACGAGCGCGACATCAGCCACTCCTCCACGGAGCGGATCGTGTTTCCCGATGCGACGCTGGTGCTGGATTACATGCTGACGCTCTTCACCGGCGTGATGGACCGGCTGCGGGTGTACCCGGAGCGCATGCGAGAGAACCTCGACCGCTCCTACGGGCTGGTGTTTTCGCAGCGGGTGCTGCTCGCGCTGATCGAGACGGGCCTGAGCCGCCAGGAGGCGTACGCCATTGTCCAGCGCAACGCCATGCGGGCATGGAACGAGCGGGTGCCGTTCCTCGATCTGCTGCTGGCCGACCCGGAGGTCACGGCGCGGCTCAGCGAATCGGAGCTCCGGGGCCTGTTCGACTACGGGTTCTACCTGCGCAACATCGACGCCACCTACGAGCGGCTCGGGCTCTGATGCAGGCAGCGGGCAGCCCCCCGGCACCGCGGTTCCTGCCGGCGCGGCAGGTGATCGCGACCGCCTGGAACCTCGTCACGAGTCGGCCGCGGGAGGTGATGGGCCCGGTCGCGGTGGTGCAGGTGCCGGCGGCCATCGCGGCGGCCGCGATCACGGCAGGGATGCTTCTGACCGTCTTCGCCGACGAGCCGCTGAACGCGACCCGGGGCGGGCAGCTGGCCCTGGCCCTGATGGTCAGCGCAGGGGAGGCGCTGTTCGCGCAGGTGGCGCGCGGCGCCGCGATCGTCTCCATCGCGGGGGTATTGCAGGGTCGGCCGGTCTCGCTCACCGGGGCGCTGGACCCGGCCTTCACGCGGATGGGCGGGCTGTTCGCGCTGGCGCTCATCGTGACTGCCGGCGTGGCGGTCGCGGCAGTGTCGATCGTCGGGCTGCTGGTCCTGCCGTACCTCGCCATCCGGTTCGCGCTCGCCTTCGAAGCGTTCATGCTCGAGGAGCGCGGGGCGCTCTCTGCGCTGGGGCGCAGCTGGACCGTGATGCGGGGGCATATGCTGCGCATGCTGGGGGTGATCGCCCTGACGCTGCTCATCGTGATTGGGCCGCTGGCGATGCTCTCGCTGCTGGGCGGCGCGGTCGGCGGTTCGCGGACGACGCAGGTGCTGGTGGGGGCGGGCGTCTCGGTGGTGCAGGGCATCCTGCTGGTGCCGCTGGTCGCGTTCGTGACCGCGACGACGACGGTGTTCTACCTCAACCTGCGGGATGCTGAGCATGGCTGACGTCCTGTTCGAATCGAACCTGCCAGGGCTGACGCACCGCGGCAAGGTGCGCGACACCTACGACCTGGGCGACCGCCTGCTGATCGTGGCCACGGACCGGATCTCGGCGCTGGATGTGGTGCTGCCGACGCCGGTCCCGGGCAAAGGCAAGGTGCTCACGATGCTCTCAGCGTGGTGGTTCGAGCGGGTGAGCGGCGTGATCCCGAACCATTTCATCGCCGTCATTACGCGGGAGAACCGCCACCTCGTGCCGTTCGAGCTGGGCGAGGCGTACTACGGGCGTTCGATGCTGGTGCGGAAGGCACAGCGGCTGGATGCCGAGTGTATCGCCCGGGGCTACCTTTCGGGTTCCGCGTGGAAGGAGTACCGGGAGCGGGGCACGGTCTGCGGGATCCCGCTGCCGGAGGGGCTGCGCGAGTCGGATCGCCTGCCGGAGGCGATCTTCACGCCGAGCACGAAGGCTGCCAGCGGACACGACGAGAACATCACCTACGAACAGCTCGTGGAGCTTGTGGGCGACGAGGCCGCCAACGCGATGCGCGTGCGGACGCTCGCGCTCTACACCTATGCCCACACGGTTGCGCTGGAGCGGGGCATCATCATCGCCGACACGAAGTTCGAGTTCGGCTGGTGGAACGACGAAGTCATCCTCATCGACGAAGTGCTGACGCCGGACAGCAGCCGCTTCTGGCTGGCCAGCGAGTATCGCCCGGGCGGCCCCCAGCCGAGCCTCGATAAGCAGCCGGTGCGCGACTGGCTGGCGGCCAACTGGCGCGAGGGCGACCCGCCGCCGGAATTGCCGCAGTCGGTGGTGGATGCGACCGTAGAGCGATACCTGACGGCCTACCGCATGCTGACCGGGGAGGAGCTTTCGCTGTGACCAAGAAGTCCGAGAAGAAGCAGAAGAAGAACGGGGCGGAGACCGCTGAGAAGCAGTTCCTGGCCCGGGTCTACGTTTCGCTCAAGCCGACCGTGAACGACCCGGAGGGCATTACCATCGCGAACGCGCTGGGCTCGCTCGGGTTCGGCGCGGTCGAGGGCGTCCGCTCGGGGCGCTACTTCCAGGTCGCACTGCACGCGCCCGACGCGAAGGCCGCGGCCGAGCAGGTCGACCAGATGTGTTCGCGACTGCTGGCCAACCCGGTGATCGAGCAGTACGAATTCGAGCTGGAAAAGCGGAAATAGGCCGTGGGACCGCGGCGGATCGTCTGCCTGACGGCCGAGACGACGGAGGTCGCGTTCGCGGTCGGCGCGGGCGACCGGGTGGTCGGGGTTTCGGGGTACGCGGTTCGGCCGCCCGAGGCGCGGCAACGGCCGAAGGTGGCAGCCTTTCAGACAGCGGCGATCGACCGCATCCTTGCCCTCGAGCCGGACCTGGTGCTCGGGTTTTCGGATATCCAGGCGCCGCTGGCGGCCGAGCTTATCCGGGCCGGAGTGACGGTACTGGTTACCAACCAGCGGACCCTGCAAGAGACGTACGCCGCGATTGAGCTCATCGGGGCGGCGTGCGGGGAGCCGGAACGCGGCCGGGCGCTCGCCCGCGAGGTGGAGGCGGAGCTCGAAACGGTTGCCGGGCGGAGCAGCCGGCGGCGCGACCGCCGGCCGCGCGTGTACTTCGAGGAGTGGAACGACCCGCTGATCACCGGGATCGCCTGGGTCTCGGAGCTGATTGAGCTCTGCGGCGGGGAGGACGTGTTCGCGGGGATGCGCGCGCAGCGGCGCGCTCCGGACCGGGTGGTGCAGCCGGGGGACGTGCTGGCGGCCGCGCCGGAGGTGATCATCGCGAGCTGGTGCGGCAAGAAAGCGCGGCTGGAGCGAATCGCTGCGCGGCCGGGCTGGGATGCACTGCCGGCCGTGAGGAACGGTCACCTGTATGAGATCAAGTCGGCAGATATCCTCGCGCCGGGGCCGAGCCTGGTGCACGGCGCGCGGCAGCTGGCGGCAATCCTCGACCGGGTTACTGGCGCGGCGTGACGGGCCCCGGATCGACGGCGAAATAGACCTCGCAGGCGCGGCGGGTGGCGCCCGGTTCCAGGACGGGCTTCCGCTTCACGAACCTGGATTCTTCGATGATGAGCTGCAGGATGTCGCGCGGATGGCAGCTGCGGAAGTTGCCCCCGGAAGCGCGGCGGACGAGTTCGACCGCGACGTCGATCGCCTGGGGCGTAGCTTCGACCCCCATCGCATCGGCGAAGCGGCGGAAGATTTCGGCCATCTGCTCGGGCGTGGGTTCGGGAATGCGGATCTTGTAGGGGATGCGCCGCAGGTGGGCCTCTTCGAGCATGACTTTGGGCTCGAGGTTGGTGCTGAAGCAAATGGTCGAGCGGAAGGGGAAGGTGATGCGTTCGCCGGTGACGAGCGCCATGGTGTCCTCGCCGCGCTCGAGGGCGGCAATCCAGCGGTTGAGAAGGGACTGCGGGGAGACCTGCTGGCGGCCGAAGTCATCGATGGCGAGCAACCCGCCGTGCGCCTTGACGTGCGGCGGTGCCTGGTGGTAGCCGAGAGCCGGGTCGTAGGCGAGGTCGAGGTCCTCAGGGCGGAGTTCGCCGCCGACGAAGACGAACGGGCGCCGGATGCGCAGCCAGCGGCGGTCGAACTGCGAGGTGGCATCGGCGGTGTCGTCGCCTTCGACCGGCTGGTGCACGAGGTCGTCGTAGAGGCGGATGATGTGGCCGCTGACGTAGACGGCCATCGGCATGAGGGTGACGCCCTGGATGGCCTCGCTGGTCAGCTCAAGGATAGTGGTCTTGCCGTTGCCGGGTGCGCCCCAGAGCATGGCCGGGCGTCCGGAGGTGAGGGCGAGGCAGACCTTGGCGACGACTTCGCGGGCGAGGACGAGCTGCTGCAATGCCCGGGCGAGGCGGACGGGGTCCGGGGCGCCGACCTCGGTATCGTGTTCGAGGACGCGGAAGTAGTCCTGGATGGGAACGGGCACGGGACCGACGTACTTGCTGCGCCCGAAGGCGTTTTCGGCCTCGCGCATGCCCAGCTCGGTAAGGCGATACTGCCACTCGGTTTCGAGGCGACCGGAGGCGGAGGTCGTTTCGACGAGCCGCTGGCGGCGGAGCTCGTCGAGCGCTTCCCGGACGACCCCGGGCGAGACGCGCATGGCGTTGGCGATGCCGACGGGGGTGGGGACGGTAATGCGGTAGAGCGTCTTGAGGGTGAGGTCTTCGATGAACCGTTCAGGGAGGCCGAGCTCGTGGAGGTGAACCGGTGCCTCGGGCAGGGAGGGCAGTGCGCGCAGGTGGCCGGGTGAAGGGCGCGGTGCGTGCGGGCGCGGTTCCTCGGCATACTCCGGCTGCATGGCGAGGCTGCCGGAGGTCGGGGGGAATTGCTGCTGCATATCACCTTCCTGCATCGCACCGGGTGGCGCCGGGGGCCGGGTGTGCTCTACCACGAATGTCGACCGTTGGGCGGGCGTGCCCAGATCAGGCTGGTGATGATGCAGCTATTGCGGGGGTGACAGCGGGGTGAACGCGCGGTGATGTCAGCTTCCGGGCCCCGGCGCACGGGGCGAGTCGGCGAAGGCGAAGCGGCCTTCCATGTCCCAGAGGAGCCACCATTCGCGGCGCGCTTCCATGCGGACATAGCGGTCGGACCCGCGAAGGACCGTTACTGTGGGGTTGAAGCCGGCGGCGAGGAAGGCGCGCCGCGCTGGGAGGTTCGATTCGAGCGTGTGGAGGTACACCTCGCGGTAGGGGTGGCTGTCGAAGACGTGGCGGAGGAAGTGGACGACCGCCTCGCGGCCGGCGCCCCTGCCGCGGTGCGCCGGCGGGCCGATGGTGATGCCGAGTTCGCAGGAGACGCCGTCTTCGCCGCGGTAGTACATGACGGTCCCGATGTGTTCGCCGGCAAGGGTATCGATAGCGAGCTGCTCCCGGCCGCGGCCGTCGAAGAGGAGCTCCTGTTCGAACAGTTCGAGGAAGCGGGCGAAGGAGTTGGGCGGCGGCGACTGTCCGTTGAGGCGTGACGTTTCGGGGTCGCGGCGCCAGGCGAACTCATCGATGGCATCAGCGCGGCGTTTGCGGCGCAGGAGGACGGTGCGGCCGCGAGCGATGACGAGCGTTTCGTGCTCTCCGCGCGCGGCTTCGAGAGTCATGGCTCGGCACCGAGCCGTTGGGCGGCGCGGCGGACGAGGTCGCGCTCGCCCTCGTAGGTGAGCAGTTCGAGCGCCTCGGGGATGGTGACCCAGCGGACCACGTCAAATTCGTGGTCGTGGTTGGCGACGTCGCCGCCGATGGGCTCCATCAGCCAGTGGTGGACGCGTTTGTGGTAGCGCACGCCGCCGGCGGTGAACCAGTATTCGATGCTGCCGATGGGTTCGCCGAGGCGGACTTCGAGGCCGGTTTCTTCGCGGACTTCACGGAGGGCGGTCTGCTCGAGCGGTTCGCCGTCATCGGGCGTGCCCTTCGGCAGCACCCAGAGAAGTTCGCCGGTCCGGCCGCAGATAGCGATTTCGACCTGCCCCTCGGCGTTGCGGCGCCAGACGACACCGCCCGCGGAGACCACGTCCTCGATGGGGAGGCGGCCGCGGATGGTCACGGGAGGTCTCCGAAGCGGCGAAAGAGGATGCCGCGGGCATTTTCGAGGGCGGCGTCGACCGCGTCTTCGAGGCCGGGGGGAGCCTCTTCGCGGTAGGCTTCGAGCAGCTCGACAGCCGCGTCGCCGCCGATGTCGCCGAGGGCTTCGATCACGGCGAAGAGCACTTCGGCGTCGTCATCGTTGAGCGCCTCGCCGAGGGCGGGAACCAGCTCTTCGGAGCCGAGGTTGCCGGCGGCCAGGGCAGCCTCGAAGCGCATCTCGGAGCTTTCGGCGGAAAGCTGCTCGGCGATGTACTCGACCCAGCGCTCGCGGGCGGAGTAGCCCATGGCGCGGAGGGCGGCGAGCTGCAGCGCGGGCGATCCGCTTTCGTACGCGGATTCAATCAGGTCCCCGACCCAGGGCTCACCGATGGGCCCGAGCGATTCGACGGCGGCTGCGCGCAGCTCCTCATCGGGGGATGCGGCGGCGGTGCGCAGGGCGGTCACCATGCGGGCAGCGACCGAGGGGTCGAAGCGGCCGTACTCGGCGGCTTCGATGTAGCGCAGGAGGCTGCGCGCGGCGGCGGTGCGGACATCGGCGTCGGGCTCCGATTCGACGAGGGCCACGAGGAGGTCGCCGGCGGCGGGGTCAGTCGATTCCCAGAGGGCCTGGACGGCCCGCAAACGGACGGAGGGTTCGGGGTCGCGCAGGGCGATGCGCCCGAGGGCGGTGAAGTCGAGCGAGATGTCGTCGTCGGCGAGCTCGTAGGCCTCGTCGAGCAGGTATTCGCGCGTCGGGAGGGGCACGCTCTGCCAGCGGTCGCTGACGTAGGCAGCATCGGCGCGGCCGAGGTCGGAGAGCACGGCGATATCGGACGGGCGCGGGCGGTCGCCGGCGATGAGGCCGTCGATGAGGCGCTGCAAGGCGGGGGAGGTCATGACGCTGATCGTAGCATCAGCGCCGGGGGAGTTCCTCGCGGGCGAGCGGGCGGCCGAGGAGGCGGGCCATCGCCTCGGGTACGGTACGCTCACCGCCGATGACGGCCGCCACCTCGGCGGTGATGGGCAGCTCGACGCCAACCGACCCGGCGAGGCGGAGCGCAGCGGCGGCCGTCACGGCCCCTTCGACCGTTTCGCCGATTTCGGCGGCGGCCGCCGTCGGCGAAAGGCCGCGGGCGAGCAGTTCGCCGAAGCGCCGGTTGCGGCTGAGGGGGGAGAAACAGGTGGCTGCGAGATCGCCGACGCCGGCGAGGCCCTGGAAGGTGGCAGCCTCAGCACCGAGGGCGACCCCGAGGCGGGTCATCTCCGCAAGGCCGCGCGTCATGATGGCGGCGACCGCATTGGCCCCGAAGCCGAGCCCCCAGGCCGCCCCGGCGGCGATCGCGACCACGTTTTTCAGTGCGCCGGCCAGTTCGACGCCGAGGACATCGGCGGAGCTGTAGACGCGGAAGGTTCCGGAGGAAAGGGAGGCCTGCCAGAGGTCGCCGAGGGCGAGGTCGGGCACCGCCACGACGGCCGCGGCCGGGAGGCCCTGGATGATTTCGTGGGCGAGGTTCGGGCCGGAAAGCGCGCCGATGCGCTCCCGGGCGAAGCCGAGGTCTTCGAGCACCTGGGTGAGGCGGCTGCCGGTGGAGAGCTCGAGGCCTTTCGCGGCGGAGACGACTGGCAGCGCGCGGGGGAGTCCGGCTGCCTCGACCGAGGCGCGGAAGGCGTGGGAGGGCACGGCGACCAGTGCGCCGGTGAGCGCCGCGGCGATCGAGGGCTCGAGCGGCGCCGGCGTGAGGTGCACGCGGTGGGAGAGCACGGGGTGCTCGGCGAGGCGCGGGAGGCCGCCGGCGGCGCGGACGGCATGAGCTTCGAGCTCCGATCGGACGATAAGGGTCACATCGTGGCCGGCGCGTTCGAGCAGGGCGGCGAGGGTGACGCCCCAGGAGGTGGCGCCGAGGACGGCGAAGTGCGCCATCTCAGCCGGTCGCCGGGCGGTCGCCCCCCTGGCCGATGCGGGGTTCGGTTCCGTTGAGGAGGCGCCGGATATTCGGGATGTGCTTGTATTCGACGAGGGCGGTGGCGAAGAGCGCATACCAGGCGAAGGCGGGGTCGGTTTCGCCGGCGATGGCCAGCCCGCAGATGATGGCGGCGCAAATCGGGACCCCCACTACCGACATGAACGACACGTAGCGGGTGGTGGCGACGAGGACGGCCCCGATGACGGGGAAGAGCACGGAGATGGCCGGCGCGAGCCCGAGGATGCCGCCGTAGGTGCTGGCGACGCCGCGGCCGCCGCGGAACCCGGCGAACACTGGCCACACGTGCCCAACGATCGAGGCGCCCGCCCCGACGGCCGCCACGGCGTTGCTGTCGAAGATGTAGCGGCCGACCAGCGCGGGGGCGGTGCCCTTGGCGATATCAAGCACCATCACGAGGACGGCGGGGACCTTGCCTGCGGTGCGCAGGACGTTAGTGGTGCCCGTCTTGCCGGAGCCGGACTCACGGATGTCCCGCCCGAGCCAGAGGTACCCGATGATCAGGCCCCACGGGAGGGAGCCGAGGAGGTAGCCGAGCGCTGCGTTGAGGAGGTAGTCCGTCACGAGGTGGAATCTTCGCCGGAACGCGCCCTGAATACCAGCCTGATGGCGGTGCCCTCGAAATCGGCGGCCTCGCGGATGGCGCGCTCGAGGTAGCGGCGGTAGCTGAAGTGGACCAGCTCGGGGTCGTTCACGAAGAGGACGAAGGTCGGGGGGTCGATGCCGGCCTGGGTCACGTAGAAGAGCTTGAAGCGCCGGTTGTGGACGAGCGGCGGCACGTGCTCGCGGACGGCGCGGGCCATGATGGCGTTCAGTTCGGGGGTGGGAATGCGGCGGCGGCGGGCTTCGCGCGCTTCCCGGACGAGCCGGAGGAGCTCGGGGAGGCCCCGCCGCTCGAGCGCGGAGATGAACGTGACGAACGCCCAGGGCACGAAGCGCACTCGGCTGCGCATCTGGCGTTCGGCCCAGGTGCGTCGCTCGGCCGGGTCATCCCAGAGGTCGATCTTGTTCACGGCGATGACGAGGCCCTTGGCGTTTTCGACCGCGATGCCGGCGATGTGGGTGTCCTGCGCCGTGACCCCCTCGGTTCCGTCGACGACGAGGACGGCGACATCGCAGCGTTCGACGGCGCGCGTGGTGCGGAGCACCGAGTGCCGCTCGACGCCCCGGCCGAGGCGTCCCGGGCGGCGGACCCCGGCGGTATCGATGAGCGTGAACGAGCCTTCGGGGGTGTCGATTTCGGTGTCGATGGCGTCGCGGGTGGTGCCGGCGACATCGCTCACGATCACGCGCTCCTGGCCGAGAATGGCGTTGACGAGCATGGATTTGCCGACGTTGGGCCGGCCAATGATGGCGACGTGCGTGCGGTCGGATTCCGGCAGCAGCGGGACATCGGGGAGGCGCTCCACCACCCGGTCGAGGAGCGTGCGGACGTTGATGTCGTGCAGGGCGCTGACGGGCAGCGGCTCGCCGAAGCCCAGGGCGGATGCCTCGGCGATGCCGGCGAGTTCGCGGCTCTCGTTGTCGGCCTTGTTGGCGACCAGGATGGTGGGTTTTTGCGCGCGGCGGACAACGTCAGCCATGTCGTAGTCGCTGGCGGTGAGGCCATCACGGGCATCTACCACGAAGACGACGACCGCGGCCTGTTCGATGGCAGCGCGGACCTGGTCCATGATCGGCCGCGCGTAGACGTTCTCCTCGTTGGTTTCGAAGCCGCCGGTATCGATCAGGCGGAAGCGGCGCTCGAGCCATTCGACGTCGGCCTCGATGCGGTCGCGGGTGGTTCCAGGCTCGTCTTCGACGATGGCCCGACGTTCGCCGAGGATGCGATTGAAGAGCGAGGACTTGCCGACGTTGGGCCGGCCGACGATGACGACGCGGGGGAGCAGGTCAGTAGTGGTCATGGGAGGACCCGGACCAGGGTCACGCTGACCGTTGGAGGGGCTTCGATGGTGATGCCGGTCGGACCTGTCACCGTCACAGGATAGGCTGCCGTGCCCGCAGTGGCACCCGCGAGGTTCACCGTGGCGCGGATATCCGACGGCTTGAGCGCAGCGATGAGGTCGGCCGGGCCGGTGACGCGCACCTCGACGAAGACCGGCCGGGCCGGGTCGCGAGCGAGGCCAACGGGGGTGCCAGTGAACTCTGGCGCGACGGTGAGCGCCGCGGCTGCCAGGATCGGTTCGAAACGGACCGTAACGGTAACGCTGCGCAAGTCGACGGACGTGTTTGGTACGGCGACGAGGTTGCGGACAAGCCTGAGCTCGGCGCGGGCGCCGGTGACATCGATTTTCTCCGTTGCGAGCGAGACGAGTTCGTTGACGACGGCGCGCTCGCCGGAGACGGTGGCCACCGGTGGGTCGATCGTGACCGAGGCGATGCGGTAGCCGGCGGCCGGCGCGCCGGTGATGTCGGCGGTGATGGGCACGGTGCGCTGGACGAACGTCTGTCCGATGCGGATGGTGGCCGTGGCGCGGGGCGGGGTGATTGTCACCGTTTCGACCGTGCCGGTAGCGGAGCGTGCGACGAGCTCGCCGGTGACCGTGTAGGTGCTGTCCTTGACGCCGGAGAGGTTGACATCGAGGTCGACGGACTGGACGGACTGGACGCGCTCTGGGAGGCCGGAGATGGTGACGATGGCCGGCTCCACGGTGGTCTCCGATTCGTTCTCGCGGAAGCCGGCTGGCAGCTGACCGGAGCGACGGATGGTGACCGGGACTTCGCGCACGGCGGGCTCGACGAGCGTGATGCGGACCTGCGAGGGAATGACCTGGATGACGCGCACGCCCGGCCGGCGGGAGATGACCCGCACCTGCCGGAACTCCTCGACGCCGGGCTGCATGCCCCGGACGTCTACGCGTCCCTCGAAGTCTGCGGCGGTGAGGGTTGCGAGGTCGTCCTGGCGGCCCTCCGCGACGACGCGCACGGAGTAGCTCTCTTTGACGATGTAGGGCCCGGCGTTTTCGGCGGTGACCACGATGGAGGGAGGCTGGCCCTCTTCGGGGAAGGTGACCGTCTGCCGGGGGTTTTCAACATCCTGGACGACGGCCCAGATGGCGAAGGCGGCGACAAGGCTGAAGGTCGCCTGGGTCCAGTGCTGGCGCAGGGAGCGGGCGGAGCCGGTCAGCAGCTGGCGCAGGACCTGCATCCGCGAGAGGCCGTTGGGCGTTCGGTTCATGCCCGCACCTCTTCCACGGGCTGCGGGCCGCGGGCGGCGCCAGGTTCGAGCACCCATTCGAGCACGGCGCGGAGCCGGCGCTCATCCGGGATGTGGGTGAGCCGCCCGTTGAGCGCGACGGAGATCTGCCCGGTTTCTTCGGAGACCACCACCGCGAGCGCATCGGTGGTTTCGGTGATGCCGAGGGCCGCGCGGTGGCGGGTGCCCAGGCTGCGCTCATCGGGGTTGGCCGAGAGGGGAAGGACGCAGCCCGCGGCGACCACCCGCTGCTCGCGGATGACGACCGCCATATCGTGCAGCGGCGAGTTGGGGAAAAAGATGCTGGTGAGCAGCTCGGCGGTGACCCGGGCATCGATGGGCACGCCAGTTTCGATGACGTCCTGGAGGCCGGTCTCGCGCTCGATGACGATGATGCCGCCGTGGCGGGCGGCAGCCATGCGGGCGGCGGCGCGGCTGACCGCTTCGATGACCTCGGCGTAATCCGATGCGCGGAACCAGCCGGAGACGCCGGTCCTGCCGAGGCGGTCGAGGGCGCGGCGAATTTCCGGCTGGAAAATGATGACCACGCCCACCAGCAGCGCCGTAACGGAATGCTCGACGAGGTAGTTGATGACCGTGAGGTCGAGCACGCGGCCGAGGACGACGAAGACCAGGAAGAGCGCGAGCAGGCCGCGCAGCTGGGTCATCGCACGGGTTCCGCTGAGGATGCGCAGGGTGGCATAGATGAGCGCCGCGATCAGGAGGACATCGATCGCGCTGGTGACTGTGAACTGGTCGAGGATCTCGCGGAAGTGCCGGGTATCGAGCATGGCGGCCTGGGCGCCCGCACAGCGGACGCCTCATGATACGCCGAGCGAGGGGAACTCAGGGTTCAGCGTTCGATAGCTGGAGCGGCGCCGAGCAGGAAGGCGACCACAGCGGCCTGGGCCCAGACACGGTTTTCGGCCTGGTCGAAGATGACCGAGGTGGGGGATTCGAAGACGTCGTCGGTGATCTCTTCGCCGCGGTGAGCCGGGAGGTCGTGCATGATGAGCGCGCCCGGGGCGGCGTGGGCGACGAGCGCGGCGTTGAGCTGGTAGCGGGCGAAATCGATCTTGCGCCGCTCGGCCTCGCGCTCCTGGCCCATGGAGGTCCAGACGTCGGTGTAGAGGGCCTCGGCGCCGCGAACCGCCTCGACGGGGTCGGTGGTGCTGCGGAAGCTGCCGCCGCTGGCCCGGGCGCGGGCTTCCGCTTCGGTGAGGACCCATTCCGGGAGCGTGTAGCCGGGCGGCGATGCGATGCGGACGTCCATGCCGAGGGCGGTTGCGGTCAGCGTGAGGCTGGAGGAGACGTTGTTGCCATCGCCGACGAAAGCGAGCGTGCGGCCGCGCAGATCGCCGAACTTCTCGCGCAGGGTGAGGAGGTCGGCGAGGGCCTGGCAGGGGTGCTCCTCATCGGTGAGGGCGTTGATGACGGGGATCGAGGAGAAGCGGGCGTACTCTTCGATGATGGACTGGCCGTAAGTGCGGACGGCCACGATATCGACGTAGCGAGCGAGGACGCGGGCCACATCGCGGATGGCCTCGCGCTCGCCGAGGCCGACCTCGCGGGGGTCGAGGTACATGGTGAACGCCCCGAGGTGGTCCATGGCGATTTCGAAGCTCACCCGGGTGCGGAGGGAGGCTTTTTCGAAGAGGAGGGCCAGGTGTTTGCCGACGAGGACCTTCTGCGGGCGGCGCTTGATGGCGGCGGCGAGGTCGAGGAGGTCGGCGATTTCGGCGGCGGTGAGGTCGGCGGAGGAGA
>NZ_DAOUAO010000109.1:0-15471 GCF_034433535.1 Tepidiforma sp. | reverse complement strand
TACCTGGCGAACCTCAACGCCGCGCGGATCGAGCGCAGCGGCGAGGTGGTGCCGCGGCTGATCCAGGTCGACCCGGAATACCGCTTCCACAGCGCCGACCGCGGCCGGCCGGAGTTGAAGGCGTTCGATGCCGGGGCGTTCGGGCTGCCGGGGGCGCAGCCGTACTGGCCGGTGAGCGCCTCTTACGCGGTGGCCGATGTTTCGATGCCGGAGCTGCGCTACCTGGTCGACCCGGCGAAACCGCCACTGCTGGCGGTGGAGCGGATCTAAGCGCCGGCGAGCTGGGCCTCGAGCTCCCCTGGGGTGGACGCCGGGACGCGGCAGGCCATGTTTTCGCAGACGTAGGCGAGCGCGGCATCGCCCTCGGGTTCCCGCCCCTCGAAGAGCGGCAGGCCTTCGGCATCGGCGGTGGGCGCGACCACGCTGAACGGCAGGAAGCGGCTGGCGAGCACGCGTTCGAACGGGACGCGGGCAGCCGGCGGCCCGACGATCACCACCTCACGGTGCGGCGCGAGGGCGAACTCCATGGCCTGGAGGATGCCGCCGAAGCCGGTGACCGCGCGCAGCAGGTAATCGGCGACGCCGGCGACCACATCCTCGACGACGCCCTCCCACTCCGCAGGGCCGAAGTAGCGGCCCAGCCAGAGCCCAAGCAGCGCGGCCGAGCCGTTGCCGGAGGGGGTCGCGGCATCGAAGAAGGACTTCTGGCGTACGATGAGCTGCTCGGCGTCGGCGGCGGTATCGAAGAAGCCGCCGGCCTCGCGGTCGCGGAAGCGTTCGAGGACGGCGAGCCAGAGCTCGCGGGCCCACTCGAGCCAGGCAAGGTCGCCGGTGAGGCGGTAGAGCTCGACGAGGCCGAGACCGGTGTAGGTGTAGTCCTCGAGCATGCCGGGGACGCGGGCCTGCCCGGCCTTCCAGGTGTGGTAGAGGACGCCCTGGCGCCAGAGGTTCTCGCGGAGGAAGGTGGCGAGCTCGATTGCTGCCTGCCGATAGGCGGGTTCATCCAGGACACGGGCCGCCTCGGCGAAGGCCGCCAGGGCAAGGCCGTTCCACGAGGTCAGCACCTTGTCATCGAGCCCGGGGCGAACGCGCGCCTGCCGGGCTTCGAAGAGGCGTTGCTGGATGGACTCGACCCGCTCGAGGATGGCGTCGAGGTCCCCGCCGAAGCGGCGCTCGAGGTCTTCCAGATCGGGACGGGCGGTGAGCACGCTGCGGCCGGTGAGCTCGGGATGGTGGGGGTCGAAGAAATTGCCCTGTTCGGTGACGCCATACCAGGCGAGGGCGAGTGGCGCATCCTCGCCGAGCACGGCTTCGATCTCGGCGACGGTCCAGAGGTAGTACTTGCCTTCGATGCCCTCGCTATCGGCATCGAGCGCGGCGTAGAAGCCGCCGGCGGGGTCGCGCATCTCACGCAGGAGGAACTCGAGGGTCTCGCGGACGATGCGTTCGAAGCCGCCGTCGCCGGTGAGCTGGAAGGCGTGGAGGTAGGCGCGGGCGAGCTGGGCGTTGTCGTAGAGCATCTTTTCGAAGTGGGGGACGACCCAGCGCTCATCGACGCTGTAGCGGGCGAAGCCGCCGCCGAGCTGGTCGTAGATGCCGCCGGTGGCCATGGCGCGGAGGGTGTGCAGCGCCATCGACAGCGCGGCCTCAGCTTCTTCGCCCTCGCCGGCATGGGCCGCCGCGAAGGCTAGTAGAAACTCGAGGTTGGAGGGCGAGGGGAACTTGGGCGCCGAACCGAAGCCGCCCCAGGTGGTGTCGAAGACCTCGGCGAACTGGCGGACAGCGTCGCGGGTGGTCTCGGGCGCGAGGGCGGCGCCGGGCCCCGCACGGCGGGCGGCGGCGGCGCGCAGGTGCTCGGTAAGGCCGCGGGCGGATTCGAGGATGCGGGCGCGGTCGGTCTGCCACTTTTCGGCGAGAAACTCGAGGACACGGCGGAAGCCGGGGCGCCCGTGCATGTCCTCCGGCGGGAAGTAGGTGCCGGCGTAGAACGGCTCGCCCTCGGGCGTGAGGAAGACGGTCATCGGCCAGCCGCCCTGCCCGGAGATGGCCTGGACGGCGGCCATGTAGACCGCATCGACATCCGGGCGCTCCTCGCGGTCGACCTTGATGTTGATGAAGTGGCGGTTCATGACCTCGGCGATGGCCGGGTTTTCGAACGATTCGTGGGCCATCACGTGGCACCAGTGGCAGGAGCTGTAGCCGACCGACAGGAGGATCGGCCGGTCCTCGGCGCGGGCGCGGGCGAAGGCCTCTTCGCCCCAGGGATACCAATCCACGGGGTTATCGGCGTGCTGGAGGAGGTAGGGGCTGGTTTCGGCGGCGAGGCGATTCGGCATGGTTCCACGGTACAGGACCGGGGCGCGGTGCGCGCGATCGACAGGGCCGGGCGCTGCCGGCAGAATGCGCGCATGGCCGCGGACCTGGTGTTTCGCGAAGCGACCGTCATCGATGGGAGCGGGGGACCGCGCTTCACTGCGGATGTCGCGGTAGACCAGGGATGGGTCGTAGCGGTGGGCGAGGCGGGCCCCGGCGCGCGGGCGGTTGACGCCCGAGGGCTTGTACTCTGCCCGGGGTTCGTGGACACGCATTCGCACGACGACGGCGCCTTCCTGCGCCACCCGGGTATGGAGTTCAAGGTGGCGCAGGGCGTGACCACCGACGTGAGCGGGAACTGCGGCTTCAGCACGGTTCCGAATGAGCCGGGCCGGGAGTACATGCCAGGCGATATCTCGGGTCCCGGAGCGGAGTGGACCGACCTCGACAGCTACTTCGCGGCCTGCATGGCGAAACGGCCAGCCATCAACAACCTGATGCTGGTGGGCCACAACCGCATCCGGGCGCACGTGATGGGACTCGAACGGCGCGCACCGACCGCCGACGAGCTTGCTGCCATGCGAGGTTACGTCGAGCAGGCGATGGAGCAGGGCGCAGCCGGGCTTTCGACGGGCCTGATCTACGAGCCGGGGCGGTCCAGCCGGACGGAGGAGATTATCGAGCTGGCGCGGGCGGCGGCGCCGTTCGGCGGGCTCTACGTGACGCACATGCGCAACGAGGGCGACCGGCTGCTGGAGGCGGTAGATGAGGCCATGACCATCGCCCGCGAGGCCGGCGTGGGGCTGCACATTTCGCACCACAAGGCGGCAGGCCGGCGCAACTGGGGGCGCGTGCGCGACTCGCTGGCGAGGGTAGACGAGGCGGTCCGGCAGGGGCTCGACGTGACGCTCGACGTCTACCCGTACACGGCCGGCAGCGGGCCGATGTGGCAGTACGTGAACCTCGACGCCATCGACACCGAATGGGCCATGGGAGTGATGGTCGCGAACTGCCCGGACTTCCCGGAGTTCGAAGGGCGGATGATCCCGGAGATCGCGCGGTCCAACGGCTGGACCGTCGAGGACGCGGTGCGGAACGTGCTCACCAGCCCGCGGGGCAGGCAGGTTATCTGCATCCATTTCATCATCGACGAGGCGGATATCGAGACGAACCTGCGCCACCCGCGGATGCTGATCGGCTCGGACGGAATCCCGGTGCTCAAGGGGAACCCCCATCCGCGGCTCTTCGGGACAATGCCCCGCGTTCTGGCCCGGTACGTCCGCGAACGCGGGGTGCTGACGCTGGAGGAGGCGGTGCGCCGCATGACCGGGGCCGCCTGCGACCGGTTCGGGCTGGCGGACCGGGGGTATGTCCGCGAGGGCGCATGGGCGGACCTCGTGCTGTTCGACCCCAACACGGTCGAGGACCTCGCCACCTACGAGGAGCCGAAGCAGGAGCCCCGCGGCATCCGCATGGTGGTGGTCAACGGGCAGGTGGCCTACGAGGACGGCCGGCACACCGGCGCCGGCTCGGGGATCATGCTGCGCTACCGGCAGCCGTAAGGCGACCGCAGGCCGCGCGCGTCGTATAGTCCGGCTTCACCAACCATCACCCGGGAGTGCATGCCATGCAAAAACCAGCAGTCGCCCTTGCTGCCGCGGCGGGGCGGCGGAAGTGGACCGTTGAAACCGCCCGGCGGCTCGAACAGGCCGGGTTCGCGGGGATCTACTGCGCGAGCTTCGGCGATGGGATGGGCCTCTGCCTTTCCATCGCCCACGCCACCAACGAGATCCGCTTCGGGACCTCGATCATCCCAATCTACTACCGCGTGCCGTTCGACCTGGCGCAGTCGGCGGCCTACATCCACGAAATCAGCGACGGCCGCTTCTACCTCGGCATCGGCGTCAGCCACGCCCCGGCGAATGCGCGCATTGGGGCGAAGCCGGGCAAGCCGCTCAGTGACATGCGCAACTACGTCGCCGCCATGCGGCAGGCCGCGCAGCAGGTCGGTCCCCTACCGCCGATCGTGCTCGCCACGCTGCGCAAGAAGATGGTCGAGCTGGCGGTGGAGATTGCCGAAGGCGCGGTCTGGGCGAACGCGGCACGCTCGCACATGCCCGAATCGCTGGCGCACATCCCGGCAGAGAAGCGCGCAGGGGACTTCTTCATCGGCGACATGATCCCGATGTGCATCGACGACAACGACCCGGCCGCCGCCGCGAACGTGATGAAGCGGGTGCTGACCGGCTACGTGATGCTGCCGAACTACCGCAACTACTGGAAGGAAGCCGGGTACGTCGAGGAGATGGAAGCGATCGAGGCGGCGCTGGCGCGGGGCGATCGGGACGCGCTCCCGGGCCTGATGAGCGACCGCTGGCTCTCGGACTGCACGCTGTACGGGACCCGCAAGCAGGTGTTCGAAGGGCTCGAGGCGTGGTTCGCGGCCGGCGTGAAGACGCCCATCGTGGTGCCGTCTTCGACGAGCGGCGGGCAGGTGAAAGCGTTCGAGGAGCTGTTTGCCGCGTTCTCCTGAGGGCGCGGGCCCTAGAATGGAGCGTGTGTTCGAACGCGAGCTGGAAGCGGCCCGCGAGGCAGCGCTGGCAGCCGGGGAGGCCGTCGAGCGGTTGCGCCGCGCGGGGGTTCGGTACGGCCGCAAAGGCGGGCACGAGCTGGTCAGCGAGGCCGACCTGGAGGCAGCGCGGATCCTGGAGGAACGGCTGCTCGGGGCGTTCCCGGGCGACGGCTGGCTGAGCGAGGAGCACCGCGATTCGCCGAGGCGGCTCGGGAAGCGCCGCGTCTGGATTGTCGACCCGATCGACGGGACCCGGGAGTACCTCCAGGGCGTGCCGGAGTACGCCGTCTCGGTTGCGCTGGCGATGGACGGCGAGCCAGTGCTCGGGGTGGTGCACAACCCGGCGACGGGCGAGCTGTACGCGGCGACCTGCTGCGACGCGGCGGAGCGCCCGCCAACGGAGCCGACCGGACACCCGTTCGAGGCGCTGGTCGGGCGGGGGGAGCACGCCTGGGACGACCTCCCGCCGCTGCCGGAGGGCGCGACCGTGCGGCCCGTGGGCAGCGTTGCCTACCGGCTGGCGCTGCTCGCGCGGGGCGAGGGCAACGCCACGCTGACCGGCTTCGGGCGCGCGGAGTGGGACGTGGCCGCGGGCGTGGCGCTCTGCCGGGCCGCCGGGCTTCGCGTCACGGGCGTCCTCGGCGACCGGCTGACATTCAACCAGCCGCGGCCGTACGTGCGTGGCCTGCTGGCCGCGGAGCCGGGGCTCCACGGGCGGCTGGTGACATTCTTTCGGCGATTCGCGCGCGAGTAATGCGCCGCAGGGGAGGTCTGGATGAGCATCGGCATCGGGTTCGGGGTCGCGGGGTTCCCGTTCGCATCGATGGACGCGTTCGGCAGGTGGATCGACCTGCTGGAGGACGAGGGCGCTGATTCGGTCTGGTTCAGCGAGCGGCTGGTGTCGCGCCAGCCGACGCTCGAGCCGCTGGCCGCGATCGGGTTCGTCTTCGGGCGAACGAAACGGCTGAAGGCGGGCATGAACGCGGTGGTGGTTCCGCTGCGCGACCCGCTCGTGCTGGCCAAGGAGTGCGCGACGCTCGACGCGCTCAGCGGCGGCCGGTTGCTTCCGGCGTTCGGGGTGGGGGACGAGCGTGCGCCGGAGTGGCAGGCCACCGGAAGGGACCCCAACGGGCGCGGCGGCCTGGCCGATGAGGCTCTCGAGATCATGGCGCGGCTGTGGACCGGGGAGACGGTTACGTTCGAAGGGAAACATTTCCGGTACCGCGAGGCGGTCATCGCGCCCATCCCGGTGCAGCAGCCGCTGCCGCTCTGGATTGGCGGGAACTCCCCGGCGGCGATCCGGCGGACGGCGCGGCTCGGGACGGGGTGGCTGGCGGGCCTGCAAAGCCCGGAGGAGGTGGCCCCCGTGGTGCGGGCCATCAAGGCCGCGCTCGCCGAGACGGGCCGCACGATTGACGAGGACCACTACGGCGCCGGGTTTTCGTACCGCTTCGGGAGCGCCGATGAGCCGGCGGTGCAGCAGGCGGCGGCCATGCTGGCGCGACTCCGACCGGGGAGCGACCCCATGCGACTGGTGGCCGCCGGCGATGCGGAGGCGATCGCGGGGCGCATCCGCGAGTTCATCGATGCGGGGATTTCGAAGTTCGTGGTCCGGCCGATCGCGACCGATGAGGCGGACCTGCTGGAGCAGACCCGGCGCATGCTGCGGGGGGTGGTGCCGCTGTTCAGCTCGCGCCGAGCCCCGGTGCCGGCGGAAGCGGGACCAGCCTGAGCCAGAGGTCGGGATCGGCGGCAGCGGGATCGGCGACGAAGGTGCGGCCGGCGGTGACGATGGCGAGCGGGCCGGCGGCATCGGCGATGACAACGGCTCCCGGACGCTCCCAGGAAGGCACCTTTTCGTTCACGAGCAGGTCGGAGATGAGGCGCCGGTGGCCGCGGAAGCGGATACGGTCACCCGGGGCCAGCGGGCGGGCGCGCAGGGCGCCCTGCGCCGTGCGAGAGTCGATGGCCAGGGACCGCGCTCCCTCGAGCGGCGGCAGCGGCGCGGTCGCGACGTCCAGCCGGGAGTCCCCATAGCGGCTGCTGCCCGGGACCGAAAGGATGACCGCCGCGGGCGGCGCTGCCGCTTCGAACGGCGGCCCGATGCGCACCATGCCGCAGGACGCTTCGACCACGATATCACCGAAGCGGACGAGGCCGCTGCCGGCGGCGAGCACCCTGCGGAGGTCGCGGACCCGGGCGCGGTTGACTGGGGCCTCGCGCTTGAAGAAAGCGGCTTCGCGTTCGACCACGAGGACCAGGGCCTCGCCGGGCAGGCTGGCGAGGGCCGAGAGCGGATAGATGGCGCCAACGGGCTCGCGCGTAGAGGGGCGGGCTTCGAACGAACGCTTTTCGATGAGGTCGAAGGCCTCGGCGGCGCTTTCGGAGAGGCCGAGCAGGGCATCCACAATACCCGGGTTGAGGGCCCGGGCCAGGGGCAGCAGCTCGCGCCGGATGCGGTTGCGCGTGAGGGACGCGTCGGCGTTGGAGGGGTCATCGCGGCAGGGAATACCGAGCGCCTCGCAGAGCGCCCGGGTCTGTTCGCGGCGCAGGGCGAGGAGCGGCCGCAGGAGGGTCTGTCCCGGTGCGCCGGGCACCGGCCCCGCGGGCCGCATGCCGCGGAGACCGCGCACGCCGCTGCCGCGCAGGAGGTGGAGGAGGATGCTTTCGGCCTGGTCGTCGGCAGTGTGGCCGGTAACGATGGCGTCGGCCCTTTCTTTCTCAGCGGCAAAGGCGAGGAACTGGTAGCGCATGGCCCGGGCGGTTTCTTCGATGCCGCGGCGCTGGCGGCGGGCCACCTCAGCGACCGGCCCCTCGCCGGTGACGGCTTCGAGGCCGAGGCTCGCCGCGTACTCCCGCACAAAGCGCAGGTCATCGGCGGAATCCGGGCGCAGCTGGTGGTCGAAATGAGCGACGACGAGCTCGAGCCCGAACGCATCGCGGAGGTCCAGCAGGAGATGCAGGAGCGCGAGCGAATCAGGGCCGCCGGAGACGGCAACGAGGAGGCGCCTGCGGCGGCGGAACAGGCGGTGCGCCCGGGCGAATGCGGCGACGGCCTGCCGCGCGCGGCGGAACTCAGGCGGGACGGGGTCGCGGACGGGAGCGGCGGGTTCCGCCCCGGGATAGGGTGCCCAGCCGCCCTGCGCGTCAGCGGGGGAAGAGCCGCTCCCACCAGGTCCCGGTGGGCTGCTCCTGCTGTTCGGCTGGCGGGCTGATGACGACAAATGGGATCTCCCCTTCGCGAACGTAGCCGAGGCGGCGGCGCGCTTCCTGCTCGACGTAGGCATCGGAGGCGACGTAGGCGCGGACCGCTTCGAGGTAGGCCTTTTGCGCTTCGAGCTCGCGCACCTCGGCCTCCGCCTCGCGCCGCGACTCATTGAGCTGCTGGGTACGATAGGCGCCGATGGCCGCGGTGTAGACGAAGTAGAGCGCGACCGCAACGCAGGCGATGACCGCGAGACGGGTCCGGGTGAGGGGCAGCGGTCGCATGGTCAGGTGGCAACGCTACGCGCCGGGCCGCCAAGATTCAAGGCGTCCTCGAGATGGCAGACATCGTTGAGCGCCTGGATGACGGTTCGGCCGTGCTGGATGGAGACAGTGGTGACGGAGGCAAGGTCGAGTCGGAAGGTGCGGAAGCTCTCGAGCGGGAGCGCCAGCAGCAGGCAGAGGAGGACTCTGAGGGTGAAGTTGTGGGACACGAGGACAATGACGCGATCAGGGCCGTGCAGGAGCTCTTCAGCGAGGGGCAGGACGCGGGCGGCGAGGTCCTGCAGCGATTCGCCGCCGGGCATCCGGACGGGCGCGGGGTTCTCGCCGGTCCAGGCGGCGATGAACTCCGGGAAACGCTCGCGGATCTCGGCGGAGGTGAGGCCGTCGGTGGCGCCGACGTCCATTTCGGTGAGCTCCGGCCGAATATCGACCGCGAGGCCGTGGCGTTCGGCGATGGGCCGGGATACTTCGAGGGCGCGGCGGAGCGGGCTGGAGAGCACGGCATCGATGGGCACGCTGGCGAACCGCTCGGCGAGGCAGTGCGCCTGCTCGCGGCCGAACGGCGAGAGCGGGACATCGCGCCGGCCGAGCCCTTCGCCGACGGCGTTGGCGGCGGTTTCCCCGTGGCGGATGAGGTAGAGCAGGCTCACGGGGCGTCCTCCTCCGGCTCGAGCGGGGACCAGAGCCGGGTGATGAAGGGGCGGAAGCCGAGGGCCTGCCAGAAATGGACGGCCGCGCTATCGGCGGCGAGGACGGGCATTTCGAGGTGGCGGATTCCATCGAGGGCGGCCGCCCAGCGGCGAAGCTCGCCGACGAGCGCGCTGGCGATGCCCTGCCGGCGCCACTGGGGTTCGACCCAGAGGTAGCCGATGGTGGCGTGGCGCTCGGGGACGCGGTCGGGCTGGGCCGCCTCGATGCTGCCGGAGATGAAGCCGCGCAGGCCGCCGGGCCCGCCATCGGAAACGAAGACCACGGAAGACTCGCGGCCGAGCTGTGCGGCGAGGGCGTCGGCGAACTCTTCGGGCGAGACCGGCCGCAGGACGATGCGGGGGTCGATGCGGGCGTTGTGTTCGCGGGCACGTGACCAGAGGACGTAGAGCGCGGCTGCGTCGTCGCGGGTGGCCCGGCGGATGCCGTGGCCGGCTACTGGTACTGGCCGTAGCGCCGCCATAGCTCCCTCGCGGGCGAACGTTCGTCGAGGACGATCCCGGTGCGGACGTAGCCAGCGGGCTCATGGCCGGGGAAGAGCGCGCTGAGGATCGCCTCGGGGCGGGCGGTCAGGTCCTGGTCGGACTGGAGCCGCATCGAGAGTTCGGCGCCGCCATCGATGGGGCGGACGGTGAGCCAGGCGGTGGCACGGCGGAGGTCGTACTCGCGGACGCGCTCGCCGCGCTCTTCGCGCCAGGGCAGTGAGTCCGAGGCAAGAAACTCGTGGACGGCCTGGCGCGCGGCATCGGGATCGAGGCCGGGCACCACCACGCGAAAATCGGACCAGAGCATGGCCGACTGGGGAGCGGGCGCGGCCAGCGGGACTTCGCGCACCTCGACGAGAGCGAGGTCTTCGGTGTCCTGTTCCACGAGGCGCCGCCGGAACTCGGCGGGGTCGATGCGCTCATCGAGGGTGACATCCATCACCTCGCGTTCGCCGGTGAAACCGAGCGGCAGCGGGGAGGCGAAGGCGAGCTTCGGGTGGGGGGTGAAGCCCTGCGAATAGGCGAGCGGGAGCCCGGCGCGGCGGATGGCGCGCTCCCAGTAGCGGAGCACATCGAGATGCGAGATGTACTTGACTCGCTCGCCTTTGCGGAAGAGGACGCGGAGACGCTGGGCGCTCATGGGCTTACCGGCGCCATGGTACCACGCGGTGCAATCACCCCCGCGGGAGGACGAGCGCGGCGAGTTCCTCGGCGGCGGTGTGGGGGTCGAGCTGGCGGTCGGCGACGCGGCCGGTGAGGGTGGCGATGACGGCCTCGGGCACGGCGCGGCGGATCTCCTCGAGGATAAGCTGCTGCGTGATGGAAAGGATCTGGTGGCGCGCATCGTCGCGGCGGTGCGCAGCGAGCTGGCCGCTCGATTCGAGGTATGCGCGGTGTTCGTCGATGGCATCGGCGAGCCGGTCGAGGCCTTCGCCGCGGGTGGCGATGGTCTTGAGGATCGGCGGACGGCGCGCCTCGGACGGGGAGAGGGCGAGCAGGGCCTGCAGCTGGCTGACGAGGACATCGGCGCCGGGGTGGTCGGCCTTGTTGACCACAAGGATATCGGCGATTTCGATGATGCCGGCCTTGAGCGCCTGGATGTCGTCGCCGGTGCCCGGGTTGTTGACGAGGATGGTGGTCATGGCGGTGCCGGCAATCTCGACCTCGTCCTGGCCGGCGCCGATGGTTTCGACGATGACGTAGTCGAAGCCGAAGGCATCGACGACCGCGACGACATCGGCGATGGCGGGGGCGAGCCCGCCGAGGGCGCCGCGGCCGGCCATCGAGCGCATATAGACGCCGGGGTCGAGGGCGACGTCCTGCATGCGGATGCGGTCGCCGAGCAGGGCGCCGTGGGTGAACGGGCTGGAGGGGTCGACGGCAACGATGGCGACGGTCTTGTTGCGCCGGCGCAGCTCGGCGGCGAGGGCGCCGGTGAGCGTGCTCTTGCCCGAGCCGGCGCCGCCGGTGACACCGACGATGTGCGCGCGCCCGGAGTGGGGGAAGAGCGCGCGGACGTATTCGCGGCCCTCGAGGGTGCCGTCTTCGACGCGGGAGATGATGCGCGCGAGTGCCCGGCGGTCGCCGGCAAGGAAGCGCTGGACCAGTTCGTCCACGTTACTTCTTCACGTTGTCGTACACGAACTTGACGATGTCCTGGGTGTTCGTGCCGGGGCGGAAGATCGCCTTGAAGCCGAGCTTCTGGAGCGCCTCGGTGTCCTCTTCCGGGATGATGCCGCCGCAGAAGAGGAGGACATCATCGAGCCCGCGCTTCTTCAGCTCTTCGACGACGCGGGGGAAAAGCTCGAGGTGGGCGCCGGAGAGGATGGACAGGCCGACGACATCGACGTCTTCCTGGAGGGCGGCCTCGGCGATCATCTCGGGGGTCTGGCGGATGCCGGTGTAGATCACCTCGCAGCCGCCATCGCGCAGGGCGCGGGCGACGACCTTGGCGCCGCGGTCGTGGCCGTCGAGGCCGGGCTTGGCGATGAGGACACGGATTTTCTTCGTCGCGGTAGCGGTCGACATAGGGGCTCCGGGATCGTTCTGTTCAGTGCGTATCGTAGCGCGCTACCGGCCGGAGCGCTGAATCAGCTGCAGGTTGACGCCGTGCGAAGACTTCGGCGAGACGAAGGCCACGCCATTGCTCGGGTTGCCGACGCGGTAGCCGAGGGAGCGGAGGTGTTCGACCGCGCCATCGATGTCATCGACTTCGATGGAGAGGAGGAACTGGCCCTCGCCGCGCTCGCGGGCGAACTCGGCGACGGGGCCCTCGTCGGTGAGCGGCTGAATGAACTCGAGGTCGCTCTCGCCGATGGGCATGAAGGCGTTCTTGATGCCGAGCGCGGGGACTTCGCCGCCGCGCGCGGGGTCGGCCGCGAGGCCGAAGTTGCGGCTGTAGGTGGCGAGGGCCTGCTCGAGGTCTTTGACGACGATGCCGACGTGGTCGATCCGCAGGGCTTTCATGGCTGCTCTCCGGTTGGGATGGCGTTGTACTGGATGAGGGCGAACGGCACACCGCAGGTGCCGGATTTCACGGTGGCGATGAGGGCGCCGGGCTGGACCGCGGGGGACGGGTCGCCGACGGTATAGCCGAGGCCGCGGAGGCGTTCGACGGCGGCGCGGATGTCCTCCACGGCGAGGACCATGCCCCAGAGGCGGGCCTTCACCTCTTCATCCAGGTTCGGCTGCGGCGGCCCGGCGAATTCGAGGATGACCTCCTGCAGCCGGGCGAAGGCGAGGCGCGCGCCGGTGCCGGGGCGGCTCATGGTGCGCTTGATCTCGATGCCGAGGTTGCGGGCGAACGTTTCAGCGACCGCCTCGCTGTTGTTCGAGGAGATGACGATGTGGTCGATATGGGTGGCGCCGATGCCGGCCATCAGTGCCCGTGCTGCCCCGGGATTGGGGTGGCGAATTCGACGAGGACGCCATGATTGGAGCGCGGGTGGAGGAAGCAGATCATGCCGGCGAGGCCGACGCGGGGAGCCTGGTCGATGAGCTCGATGCCCTTCTGGCGGGCGGCCTCGAGTTCCCTGGCGACGTCATCGGATTCGAAGCAGATGTGGTGCATGCCTTCGCCGCGGTTGGCGAGGAAGCGCGCCACGCCGGTGTCGTCGCGGGTGGGTTCGAGCAGTTCGATTTCTGAGTTGCCAATCTGGAGGAGGACGCCGCGTACGCCCTGGTCTTCGATGACCTTGTCGGCGGTGACGGGGAGGCCGAGGGCATCGCGGTAGAACTTGAGCGCCTCATCGGCGCTGTGCACGACGATGCCGACATGGTGAATCTTGGTGAGCATGTGCGTTGGTCCCCCTCAGGACGTGGCTTCTTCGATGATGGACTGGGCGCCGGTGCGGCGGGCGCCCTCCATGCCGGCGAGCCGGGCAGCGATGCCGTGCCAGTGCTCGCGGTCGTGGTCGATGACGGAGTGCACCAGGCGGCGCACGGGCGAGGTCTCATCGGCGAGGAGGTCATCGGGGAAGCGGGCGATCGCCTCGAGGAGCCGCTGGCGGCCGTCGCGCAGCTGGCCCAGCACGCTCCAGAAATCGAGGCTGCGCTTGCGTTCGACGTGCTCCTGGTTCCATTCATCGAGGCGGCCCCGGTCGAAGTCATAGAGCCGAGGGCGCCGCCCCTCGGAGATCTCGCGGAGGGCGGTGACGACCTCGGCCTCCCAGGTGGCGACGTGCCCGACGATATCCTTGAGCGACCATTCGCCGATGAAGGGCCGCTCAATATCGCGGATGCGGCAGGTCTCGATGTTGCGGAGAAGCTGGTTGCGCTCGAGTTCGAGCTCGGCGAGGAGCCTCCGCCGTTCGTCGGCCTGGCTGCGCGCGTCGTCGTCGGACATCAGATGAACACCGGCTCGCGCTGTTCGCCCCAGACCTTGCGGAGGCGGTGGCTGATTTCGCCGAGGGTCACCCGGTTTTCGACCGCTTCGATGATGATCGGGAGCAGGTTTTCGGTGCCGCGGGCGCCCTGCTCGAGGCGGTCGAGGAGGCGCTCGACGGCGGCGTTGTCGCGGTTCGCGCGCAGCCGGCGGAGCTTCTCGACCTGCCGCTGGCCGATCGCGGGGTCGACGCGGAGGATTTCGGGCTGCTCTTCCTCGGCGGTGATGAATTCATTGACGCCGACGATGATGCGCTCCTTGCTTTCGACCTGCATCTGGTAGCGGTAGGCGGCTTCCTGGATTTCCTTCTGCTGGAAACCCTTTTCGATGGCGGCGAGCGCCCCGCCCATGGCATCGATGGCGGCGATGTACTCGCGCGCCTCGGCTTCGAGGCGGTTCGTCATGTCCTCCACGAAGTAGGAGCCGCCGAGGGGGTCGATGACATCGGCGACGCCGCTTTCGTAGGCGAGGATCTGCTGGGTGCGGAGGGCGATCTGGACGGCCTTTTCGGTGGGGAGGGCGAGGGCCTCATCCATGGAGTTGGTGTGGAGCGACTGGGTGCCGCCGAGGACCGCCGCGAGGGCCTGGACGGTGGTGCGGACGATGTTGTTCTCGGGCTGCTGGGCCGTGAGCGTCGCACCGCCGGTCTGGGTGTGGAAGCGGAGCATCTGGGAGCGCGGGTTCTTCGCCTCGAAGCGGTCACGCATGATGTGGGCCCAGAGGCGGCGGGCAGCGCGGAACTTGGCGACTTCCTCGAGGAAGTTGTTGTGGCAGGCGAAGAAGAAGCTCAGCCGCCCGGCGAACTCGTCGACATCGAGGCCTGCGCCGATGGCAGCTTCGACGTAGGCGATGCCGTTCGCGAGGGTGAAGGCGATCTCCTGCGCGGCGGTGCAGCCGGCCTCACGCATGTGGTAGCCGGAGATGGAGATGGTGTTCCACTGCGGCACGTGATCTTTGCAGTAGGCAAAGATGTCGGTGATCAGCCGCATGGAGGGCTTCGGCGGGTAGATGTAGGTGCCGCGGGCGATGTACTCCTTGAGGATGTCGTTCTGGACGGTGCCGCCGAGCTTCTCGGGGGGGACGCCCTGGGACTTGCCGACCGCGACGTAGAGGGCGAGGAGGATGGCGGCCGTCGCGTTGATGGTCATCGAGGTGGTGACCTGGTCGAGCGGGATGCCGTCGAACAGGGTGAGCATGTCCTCGATGGAGTCGATGGCGACGCCGACCTTGCCGACTTCGCCGGCGGCCATGGGGTCGTCGGAGTCGTAGCCGATCTGGGTCGGGAGGTCGAACGCAACGGAGAGGCCGGTCTGGCCCTGGGCGAGGAGGTAGCGGTAGCGCTGGTTGGATTCCTCGGCGGTGCCGAAGCCGGCGTACTGGCGCATGGTCCAGAAGCGGCCGCGGTACATGGTGGGCTGGATGCCGCGGGTGAAGGGGAATTCGCCGGGGAAGCCGAGCTGGGTGACGGGGTCCCAGCCCTGAAGGTCATCGGCGGTGTAGATGGGCTCGATGGGCATCCGCCCGGTGGTTTCGAAGGAAGGCTGGCGCTCGGGTGCGCGCTGGACGGCTTTGGCGTAGGGGCCCTGCAGCCACTCGCGCTTGGTGGTGATTGGCATGCTCTGGCGACTCCGGGACGCGTGGGCGCGTTCTGGCGAACGGCGGTGCAGTCTCCGAAGTATAGGGGCGGTGCGCGAGGGGCGGCAAACCGGCGTCAGGGGTCGCGGGTGTCGCGGGCCTTTTCGCGGAGCCGCTTGAGGCGCTCCTCCTCGAAGTCGATGACCGGCCGCACGATGGCCAGGCGGCGCCGGCGCTCGTGGAGCTCATCGTCATAGGTGTGGATGCGCTGTGCGTGTCCCATATGAGGATGTTCGGCAGCAGGAAGGCGGCGCTGCAATGCGGAGGATTCCTGATGTGGGGGCGGCGGATACCCGGGGCCTGCGCGGGGTCCGGGAAAAATCCGGGGCAAATTGGGGTCTTTACCTCTTGACAACCCCGGATATAATCACCGCCACCAATCCGGG
>NZ_DAOUAO010000108.1:0-1673 GCF_034433535.1 Tepidiforma sp. | reverse complement strand
GATCGTCGAGGCGCACATGGACGTGCCCTGGCGCGAGTTCCTCCGGGCCTGGGGCGAGGTGCGCTCCAGCCCGCTGATCGGCCGCGAGGAGTACGGGCGCTACCTGATCAAGGAGGAGGCGACCCGGCCCTAGGAGCCTGTCCCGGTAATCCGGGCGCGGCTCGAAAAAGCATGGACAGCGCCGCGGCAGGATTGGTTGAATGCGGCATGGCCAAGACCTTCCGCGAGTGGAGCGTCGAGCAGCAGATGCTGTTGCCGCCGTCGGTCCTGGATTTCGTCCCGCCCGGGCATCTGGCGCACTTCGTGCGGGATACGGTGGCCGAGGACCTGGACCTGGCGGCCATCATCGACACCTACGAGGAGGAGCGGGGCTATCCCCCGTATCACCCGATCATGATGACGGCGCTGCTGCTGTACGCGTACTGCCAGGGCCTGTACTCCTCGCGCCGCATCGCCCGGGCCTGCGAGGAGCGCGTCGACTTCATGGCCGTCACGGCGCTGCAGCGCCCGGACTTCCGCACCATCGCCACGTTCCGGCGCCGCCATCTGCCGGCCCTGCGCGGGCTGTTTCAGCAAGTGCTGCGGCTGTGTCGGCGCGCGGGGTTGGTCCGCTTGGGGCATGTCGCCTTGGACGGCACCAAGATCCGGGCGAACGCCTCCAAGCACAAGGCCATGAGCTACCGGCGGATGCTGGAGACCGAAGCGGCGCTGGCCGCCGAGGTGGACCGGTGGTTGGCCGAAGCCGAGGCCACCGATGCCCGGGAGGACGGCGAGCACGGCCCCGACCCCCGGGGCGATGAGTTGCCGGCGTGGGTCGCCAACAAGCAGGAGCGGCTGGCCAAGATTCGCGCGGCCAAGGCGGCGCTGGAAGCCGAGGCCCGCGCCGGCGCCCCGCCCGACGCCCCGGCGCCGCGGCCCGCCCCGAAGGCCCAGTGGAACTTCACCGATCCCGAGAGCCGGATCATGAAGGGGCCGGACGGGTTCGTGCAGGCCTATAACGTGCAGATTGCGGTGGATGCCGCCAGTCAGGTGATCGTGGCTGAGCAGGTGACACCGACGCCGACGGACGTGCAGGCCTTGCCGCCACTGCTGGCCCAGGTCAAGGCCAACACCGGCCGGCCGGCCCGGGAGGTGTCGGCCGACGCGGGGTACTGCTCGACGGCGAATTTGCGGGAACTGCGGCGGCGTCACATCCGCGGCTACGTGGCGGTCGGGCGCCAGCGGCACGGACAGCGGGCGCCCGACACGCCGCGCCAGTTGCCCCCCGGCTCGCTCTGGGCGGCGATGCGCGCTCGCCTGAAGCGGGCGGGCCATCGGAGTCGCTATCGCTTGCGCAAGGTGACCGTAGAGCCGGTGTTCGGTCAGATCAAGGCGGCCCGTGGTTTCCGGCGGTTCCTGCTCCGCGGCTGGACCCAGGTCCAAGGCGAATTCAGCCTGGTCGCCATCGCCCACAATCTGCTCAAGCTGGCGGCGGCCCGGGCCTAATGACCCGGGTCGTAGCCGTCCGTGACTAAACATGTTTACCGTCCACCTGCATGCGACCGACGCCCCCCGGCGTAAGCGTATGCTTTCACCTCTTACCGGGACAGGCTCCTAGTTGGCGGCGGGGCCCCGGCGCCGTTCGGGCGATCGGCCCGATCCGGTCGGGCATCCCGGGGCCTTCCCGAACCCGG
>NZ_DAOUAO010000107.1:0-6321 GCF_034433535.1 Tepidiforma sp. | reverse complement strand
TTCTTCATGGTGGAGGTGCTGGGCTTCCAGGGGGCGTCCTGGCGGAGCCTGACCCGGCCGGTGCTGACGAGCTTCCTCGGGCTGCTGCTGGTGGCGGGCTTCCTGGTGACGATCTACACGCCGCGGCTGCGGCAGTTCTTCGATTTCACCGAGGTGCACACCGGCGACTGGGTGATTGTGCTGACCGCGGTTGCCGGGGCCCTGCTGGGGCAGTATTTGCTGAGCCGCTACTGGCAGGAGTTCCTGGATTTCCTGACGGCGAAGCCGGGGAAGCAGGACCGCCTGCGCGGCCGGGCGGTGTGAGCCGCGCGGGCGGGGTGTAGACTCCCGGCGAAATCGACGCCGGGGGTGCGCCATGCCGGGCAAGGTGCTCTATGAACGGGATGGCCGGATTGCGCTCATTACGTATAACCGGCCGGAAGCGCTGAACGCGATCAACCAGGAGCTGCGGGAGGACCTGGACGCGGCCTGGGCGCGGTTTCGGGATGACGAGGAGGCGTGGGTGGCGATCGTGACGGGGGCAGGCAGGGCATTCTGCGCGGGGGCCGACCTGCGTGGCGGTGCGCGCCCGCGGGGCGCCACACACTGGGAGACCCCGAGCCTGACCTCGCTGGAGAACGGGCTAGAGGTGTGGAAGCCGGTGATTGCGGCGGTGAACGGGTACTGCCTGGGGTTCGGCTGCACGCTGGCGGCGGCCTGCGATTTCGTGATCGCGAGCGAGCGGGCGGAGTTCGGCTTCCCGGAGGTACGGCTGGGAGTGCCGACCATCCAGGGGGCGGTGCGGCTGCCCGGGCGGGTCGGCTGGCAGCACGCGATGGAGCTGCTGCTGATCGGGGAGCGGGTGGATGCGCAGCGGGCGAAGGAGATGGGGCTGGCCTGGAAGGTGGTGCCGCACGAGCGGCTGATGGACGAGGCGCGGGCGCTGGCGGAGCGGCTGCTGAAGTCGGCGCCGCTTGCCGTGCGCGCAACGAAGGAGGTGGCCTGGCGCGGGCAGCAGATGCCGTGGGTGGAGGCGATCCGCTTCGGGGAGACGATGCGGCGGGTGGCGCAGGCGACCGAGGACGCGCGCGAGGGGATGGCGGCTGCAGCGGAGCGCCGGGAGCCGCGCTGGCAGGGTCGGTAGCCCGGGTCAGCGGCGGAGGGCCGCGAGGACGATATCGCGGGCGATGGGGCCGGCCTCGATGGAGCCGGACTTGCCGTCATCGAGGACGACGGCGGCGATGGCGCGGGGTTCGCGGGCGGGGCTCATGGCGACGAAGAGCACGTGCTGCTGTTCGTTGGCATCTTCGGCGGTGCCCGATTTGCCGGCGAAGTCGGTGTAGCCGGCAAGGGCGAAGGCGGCGGAGGCGGTGCCGTTCGGGCCGGTGACCAGTTCGAGGCCGCGCTGCAGGTGGGCGTGCTGCTCGGGGGTGAGGGGCAGGGTGCCGCGGACGGTAACCTCGGCTTCGGCGAGGATGCGCGGGTTGCGCAGCTGGCCGGTGACAAAGGTGCTGTAGGCGTTGGCGAGCTGGAGCGGGGTGATGAGGAGGTCGCCCTGGCCGATGCCGAGGTTGACCTCGTCGCCGGGGTACCAGGGTTCGCCGGTGGTGCGGCGCTTCCAGGCGGCATCGGGGACGAGGCCAGCTTCCTCGGGCAGGGTGCCGAGGCCGGTGGGTTCGCCGAAGCCGAAGGCGCGGGCCATGGCGGCGAGGGCATCGTCGTACCCGTTGTAGAGGCGGAGGGCGATTTCGTAGAAGACGGGGTTGCAGGAGCGCATGAGGGCCTCGGCGATGGTGAGCATGCCCTGGGCGCCCTCCCAGTTGCGACGTGGCGGGCTGACGCCGGCCCAGGTGGCGCCGCATTCGAGGCGGTCGGTGGGCTGGAGGCCGAGGTAGTGCATGCCGGCGGCACCGGTGATGAGTTTGAAGGTGGAGCCGGCGGAGTAGAGGCCGGCGGTGGCGCGGTTGGCAAGCGGTGAAGCGGGGTCGGCGGTGATGCCGGCGAGGGCGGCCGTGTCGCCGCGTTCGAAGGCGTCGGGGTCGAAGGAGGGGCTGCTGACGAGGGCGAGGAGGTCGTTGGTGGCGGGGTCGATGACGACGGCGGCGCCGGCGCGGCCCTGGAGGCGTTCGTAGGCACGCTGGAGGGTGGGCGCGTCGAGGGTGGTGATGACATCTTCGCCCTGGCGGAAGGAGCGGGAGATGAGGGTTTCGGCGACGGAGCCATCGGGGGCGATGAGGCGGAGCTCCGCACCGATGGTGCCGGCGAGGCGGTCTTCGAGGGCGGCTTCGAGGCCGGTGGCACCGACACGGTCGCCGGGGCGGAGGCCCTGGCCGCGGCGGGCGGCGAGCTCCTCGGCGGTGTACTCGCGGGTGTAGCCGACGACGTGGGCGGCGGCGGGGCCGAGGGGGTGCACGCGCTGGGATTCGACGTAGATGATGACGCCGGGGTAGCCGCGGAGGAGCTGGTTGGCGGTTTCGATGCGGTCTTCGGGGATGGGGCCGACGCGCACGCGCTGGTTGAGGCCGAGGGGCGATTCGAAGGCGGCGCGGACCTGTTCGGGGGTGAAGCCAAATTCGATGAGCACGCGCTCGAGGGCGGGACGGTCGGTGACCTGGCTGCGGTTGAGGCCGACGTGGCGGATATCGCGGGTGACGGCGAGCGGGATGCCGTTGCGGTCGTAGATGGTGCCGCGGGTGGTGCGCTGGATGATGGAGGCGAAGGTGTAGCCGCCTGCGAGGCGGGGGTGGATGACGGCGGGCTCCCAGGCGACAAGGTAACGGCCGGGTGCAGGGAGGAGGGGGAGGGTGGTGGAGTATTCGAGGTCGCCGAAATAGGCTGTAGCGAGGCGCACTTCGAGGCGGGCGGCGGCGGGCGTGGCTTCGGCGACGCGGACGGAGGTTCGGAGGACGGTGAGCTGGTCTTCGAAGGTGCGGTAGGCGGATTCGACCGCCTCGAAGGAGTAGGTGCGCTGCGATGCCGGAGAGAGGAGCAGGTAGAGGTCGCTGATGGAGCCCTGGGACCAGGCGGAGGCGAAATCTGCGGCGGCGGCCGCGGGCGAGTCGGGCTCGGGGGCGGCGGGGTCGGAGGAGGGATCGCCTGGCGCGGTGAGGCAGCGGGCCGCGGCAACGATGCTGCCGGCAAGGAGGCCCACGATGATGGCGACCGCGAAAAGGGACTGCCGGGCCACTGCTGGCCGCTCCTTTGGGTTCCCCGCCGGTTGGATTGTAGCAGCGCTGGCGGCGCTTCTGGTCCTTTTACCCGCCTGCGGGGGCGGCGAAGGGTCGGGGAGTGGGAATGGTGGGGAGGCGCCGGCGGGTCCGGGGCCGACGGTGGTGCGCCCGGAGCCGGAGGGGGAGCCGCGGTCGCTGCTGCTGGGATTCAGTTCGCTGCCGCGGGAGCTGACGACGCCGGCCTACATCGAGGCGTTCGCGACGGCGGCGCAGTATGCGGACCTGCTGCTGATCCAGCGGACGCCGCCGTGGTCGGACTTCCTGCCGGGCGGTTCGATTTCTTCGGAGACGGCGGAGACGACACGGCTGGAGACGGAGCTGCTGAAGCAGTACAGCGGGCTGCGGCTGTACTTCGCGATCGACCCGACGGACGGGGCGGTGCAGCGCAGCCGGCTGGCGAACCTGCCGCCTTCGGTGGATGCGCAGGCGGGCTTCCGGGACCCGGGGGTACGGGCGGCGTTCGTGGCCTACGCGGCCTACGTGGCGAAGAACTACCGGCCGGACTACCTGGCGCTCGGGGTGGAGGTCAACATGATCTACGAGCGGGCGCCGGAGCAGTTCGAGGCGTTCGTTTCGCTGTATGACGAAGCCTATGCGGTGGTGAAGGGCAACAGCCCGGAAACGAAGGTGTTCCCCACGTGGCAGCTGGAGGACCTCGAGGGGACGTTTGGGGAGGTGCACCCGCCGCGCTGGGAGCTGCTCGAACGGTTCCGGGGGAAGATGGATGTGTTCGCGGTGAGCACGTACCCCTGGCTGGGGGAGGCGCGGAGCGCGGCGGATATTCGCCCGGACTACTACCGGCAGCTGCGGACGCGCTGGGATGGCGAGGTGCTAATCGCGGATACGGCGTACCCCTCGGCGCCTGTTGAGGGCAGGGAAGCGGTGGGCACGGAGGCGGAGCAGCGGGCGTACCTGGAGCGTCTGCTGAACGAGGCGGAGGAACTGGGGTTCACCGGGGTGGTGTGGTTCGCTGCGCTGGACCCGGCGTTCGCGACGTCGGGGCCGGCGGCAGTGTTCCGCGATACGGGGCTGCGCAGGGCGGATGGTTCGAACAAGCAGGGGTGGGCTTTGTGGGAGGAGTGGGCGCGGCGGCCGCTGGAAGGGCGGTAGGCGCGAGGCTCAGGCGGCGAGAGATTCGGCGAGCTGAAGGCGCTCGAGAAGTTCGCGGCGGGTAATGAGGCCGATCATGCGGCCGTTTTCGAGGACGGGGACCTGGTTGAGGGCCTTTTCGCCGAGGAGCATGAGGACATCGATGGCGGGGCTGTAGGCATCGACGGTGATGACGCGCTCGCGCTGGGTCATGACGGCCTGGGCCGGGGTGGAAGGCCACTCCTCGCGGGGGATGCGGCGGATGTCGTTAACGGTGAGGATGCCGAGGACGGCGCCGCCGTTGGTGACGACGACGGCGCGTTCGCCCTGGCCGATCATGTACTCATCGACGATGGCGGAGAGGGGGAGGCCGGGGACGACGGTGGGGAAGTCCTCGCGCATGACGTCGCGGGCGACGAGATTGCGGAGGGCGCTTTCGAGCTGGAGGTTGGCGGTTTCGCCGCGGGCAGCGCCAAGCAGGAACCAGCCGATGAACATCAGCCAGAGACCGTTGAGGAGGAGCCCGCCGAGGAGAAGGAAGAAGCCGACGGCCATGAGGCCATAGCCGAAGAATTCGCCGACGCCGGCAGCGGTGCGGGTAGCCTTGCGGAAGCTGCCGCTGCGCTTCCAGGCGATGGAGCGGAGCACGCGGCCGCCATCGAGCGGGAAGCCGGGGAGGAGGTTGAAGATGCCGAGGAGGACGTTGACCGAGGCGAGGTAGTAGAGGATGCCTTCGACCTGCTCGCTGGCGCCGCCGAAGAGGAGGGCGAGCAGGAAGGTGACGAGAGCGACGACGAAGCTGGTGGCGGGCCCGGCCGCGGCGATCTGGAACTCTTCGCCGGCGGATGCAGGCTGGCGGGCGAGATGAGAGACGCCGCCGAAGATGAAGAGGGTGATGCGGGGGACAGGCAGGCCGCGCCGCTTCGCGACGAGGGCGTGGGCGAGCTCGTGGAGGAGAACGGTGACGAAGAGGAGAACGGCGGCGATGGTGCCGACGGTCCAGTAGGCGGCGGTGCTCCAGTTTTCGTAGCGGGCGGGGAAGAGGCCCTCGGAGAGGGAGTAGGCGAGGAAGGCGAGGATCAGCAGCCACGAGGGGTGGATTTCGATATCGATGCCGAACAGCCGGGCGATGCGAAAGGAGCCGCCGAACATGCGATCAGGATACGGCAGCGGCGGCCGGAGCGCGTGCGGGGCGGGCGTCAGGCGTCCAGAAGGGCCTCGTAGGCGCGGCGGAGGTCCTCGAGCGGGGCGTCGATGGGGCCGAAGCGGAAGCGGGGTTCGGCGGTGACGGTGCCGAGCACCGTGACAGGGACCTGCAGTTCGCGGGCAAGGTCCTCGAGGCGGGCGAGGCCGCCCCCGGAGCGGTAGGTATCGGGGGCGATGGTGACGACGATGCGTGACTGTGCCTCGCCGAAGAGGGCGGCATCGAGGCGGCCGCTGAGCTCGGCGGAGCCTTCGAAGCCGAGCCCGCCGAGGATGGCGCACTCGGCGAGGGCGACGGCGAGGCCGCCCTCGGCGCAATCGTGGGCGCTGAGGAGGAGGCCCTCGGCGTGGGCGCGGAGGACGAGCTGCTGGAGGCGCCGTTCGAGGGCGAGGTCGATGGACGGCATACCGGCGACCTGGCCGTGGACGGCTTCGAGGTATTCGGAGCCGGCGAGGCTGGCGGCTGGCTGTTCGAGGCCGGCGCCGAGCAGGATGGCGCGGGCGCCGGCGAGGGTGAAGCCGGCGGTAAGGTGGCGTTCGACGTCTTCGAGGAGGCCGAGCATGCCGATGATGGGGGTAGGATAGACGGGGCGGCCGCCGGCTTCGTTGTAGAGGGAGACGTTGCCGCTGACGACGGGGGTCTCGAGCTGGAGGCAGGCCTCGGCGATGCCGCGGATGGCGTGTTCGAGGGTGTAGTAGACCTCGGGCTTTTCGGGGTTGCCGAAGTTGAGGCAGTCGGTGACGGCGACGGGCAGGGCGCCGGTGCAGACCACGTTGCGGGCGGCCTCGGCGACGGCGATGGCGCCGCCGGTGTAGGGGT
>NZ_DAOUAO010000106.1:0-6884 GCF_034433535.1 Tepidiforma sp. | reverse complement strand
GGGGTAGGCGGTGCCGGGTTCGCCGATGAGCACGACAAGGAAGTAGCCATCGCCGGCGGAGCGGGTGAAGGCGGCGGACTCGGCGAGGAGCGGGACAAGGGCGAGTTCGAGCCCGCCGGCGCGGTAGTAGCGGACGGCAACGTGGCTGACATGCTTCTCGAGGCCGGCGGTCATCGGTCGCGGCCTCCGGCTTCGGCGATGAGCTGGAGCACCTCGCCGGGAGTTCGGGCGGTGGCGTCGGGGAGGGCATCGAGCAGGGCGGGGGCATCGATAGTGCCCCAGAGGGCGGCGACGGAGCGGATGCCGGCGTTGCGGGCGGCCCAGATGTCGGCGGGGCTATCGCCGACGAGGGTGACGCGGGTGGGGTGGTCGATGAGGAGGCGGTCGAGGGCGGCGTAGACCGGTTCGGGGTCGGGCTTGTGCTGTTCGGTGTCATCGAAGCCGATGACGGCGTGGAAGTACTGGAGGAGCCCGGCGGCTTCGAGTTCTTCGGTGGCGCCCCACGAGACTTTCGAGGTGACGATGGCCATGGGGACGCCGGCGGCGTGGAGGGTGCGGAGGGCGGCCTCGATACCGGGGAAGGGGCGGGCGCGGCCGGGGAGGGCGTAATAGTAGTCGCGGTAGGCGGCGGTGAAGGCGAGGTAGTTTTCGCCGCAGAGGCGGCGGGCGAGCGCCTCGAGGGTGCCGCCGCGGTTCGCTCGCCAGAGCGCGACGGGGTCAATCGGGGTGCCGAGGACGCGCTCGTGGGCGTGGGCGAGGGCTTCCATGCGCGCGGGGAGGGTTTCGAGAAGGGTATCGTCGAGGTCCCAGAGGATGGCGGTCATGGCGCCCTCCCCGGGCGAGGGATGCCCCGGCTGGCGAAGACTTCTTCCATGGCCGGCCAGGCTTCGAGGGCGGCGGGGAAGCCGGCGTAATAGGCGACCATGCGCAGGGTTTCGATGATACGCGCGGGCGTGGCGCCGTGGTTGAGCGCGCCGTTGATGTGCGAGCGCAGAGGGCCGCCGGTGCGGCCGGTGGCGGCGAGGATGGCGATGACGAGCAGGCTGCGGGTGGCGCGGTCGAGCGCGGGGCCGCTCCAGCCGCGGGCGAGGGCGGCATCGACGATGTCGTCGGCGAGCTCGGGGTACTGGCGCTCGAGGGCGGCGCGAGCGGCGGCCGGGTCCTGCGCGGAGAGGGTTCGCAGGACGTCGAGGCCGGGGCTTTCGGCACCAGCTGGCCGGCGAGCGGCGTCGAGTTCGGCGCCGAGGGCGGCGAGGATCTCGGCGGTGCGGTCGGGCGTTTCGATGAGGCCGAAGGCCTGGAGGATGGCATCGCGGACATGGGGGTCGAGTTCGATGGCGTGGAGTTCGGCGGGGGCGAACCAGCCGGTGCCGAAGCCGGGCGGGGGGACGGGTTCGCCGGTCCAGCCGGTGGGGGCGTAGAGGTTGAAGACGACCTGGCCATCTTCGGCGGGGAAATAGTGGGTCTGGAGGAAGTCTTCCTCGACGGCAGGTGCGGAGATGCCGAGGGCCTGGAGGATGCGGTCCATCGCCTCATCGACGTCGTCGAGCTCGGGCGGGAGCGGCCCGCCGGGGAGCTCCCAGGGCGACGCCGGCGCGGGTCGGAGGAGGAGGATGCGCCCGTCGCGTTCGAGGATGGCGGCAAGGTGGATGTGCTGCTTCATGTGGTCCTGATCGCGACGGTATCGAGGATGCTGAGGAGGAGGATGCGAAGGGAAGGGTGGAGGTCGGCGTCGAGGACGTCGTGGCGGGTGAGCCAGCGGCCCGAGCCGGGGGGCGGGTCGGGGTGCCACTGCCAGACGGTGTAGAAGCCGGAGAAGGCGGGCTCGCGCTCGGCGGGGTCGTGGTAGTCGAAGGCGCCCTGGGCCCAGATGGCGGATGCCTCGATGCCGAGCTGGTCCCAGAGGTGGGCGGCGAGTTCGGCCTTGCGGTCCTCGGCGAGGGGGC
Organism: Tepidiforma sp.; assembly: GCF_034433535.1. Taxonomy (GTDB): domain Bacteria; phylum Chloroflexota; class Dehalococcoidia; order Tepidiformales; family Tepidiformaceae; genus Tepidiforma. The sequence continues at coordinate 4,938 of NZ_DAOUAO010000106.1, read as the reverse complement.
GGAAGAGGCCGCCGGGGAGCCCGAGTCGGCCCCCGACGAGGCGCAGGAAGACCGCCTGGTTGCGAACGAGGATGCCGTAGACGCGGTCGGGGCGGCGGTCGGCCATGGGGGGCGCCTCGCTAGCCGTAGCCGATGCTGCCGGTTTTGAGCTCGGCGGCGGCGATCTCAGCCTGGTCGATGGCGCGCATGAGGGCGCGCATCTTGTTCACGGTTTCCTGGTATTCGGTTTCCGGCTGGGAATCGTACACGATGCCGCCGCCCGCCTGGAGGAAGGCGACGCCGTCCTTGACGACCATGGTGCGGATGGCGATGCAGGTATCGAGCGAGCCGGCGAAGGATGCGTAGCCGACGGCGCCGCCGTAGATGCCGCGGCGGGAGGGTTCGAGCTCGGCGATGATCTCCATGGCGCGGACCTTGGGGGCGCCGCTGAGCGTGCCGGCCGGGAAGACGGAGCGGAGGGCATCGAACGGGGACTTGCCGGGGGCGAGGCGGCCGGAGACGTTCGAGACGATGTGCATGACGTGCGAGTACTTTTCGATGTGCATCAGGCTATCGACGCGGACGGTGCCCGGGGCGGCGACGCGGCCGATATCGTTGCGGCCGAGGTCGACGAGCATGATGTGCTCGGCGCGCTCCTTTTCGTCGGCGAGGAGCTCGGCGGCGAGGCGGTCGTCCTCTTCGGGCGTGGCGCCGCGCGGGCGGGTGCCGGCGATGGGGTGGGTAACGACGATGCCGTCTTCGACGCGGACCAGCAGCTCCGGGGAGGCGCCGACGACCTGGAAGTCGCCGAGGTCGAGATAGAACATGTAGGGGGAGGGATTGATGGTGCGGAGCTGGCGGTAGATGTTGAACGGGTGGACGGCGGTGGGCCGGCGGATGCGCTGTGAGGGCACCACCTGGATGACGTCGCCGGCGATGATGTACTCGCGGATCTTGTCCACCATGAGGTGGTAGCCCTCGCGGCCGACGTTGGATTCGGCCTGGCCGTTGGTGCGGAGGACGGCGTTGATGTCCTGGTGGGGCAGCTGGACCGTCGGGTTGTTGAGGCGCTCGACGATGGCGTCGATCTGGTAGGCGGCCTGGCGGTAGGCGGCATCGATGTCGCCGTCGAGGCGGCAGTGGGCGATCACTTTGATGGTGTGCCGGAGGTGGTCGAAGACGACCATGGCGTCGGTGAACAGCCAGGTGGCCTCAGGGATGCCGATCTCGTCGACTTCAGGCGGGCGGACACGCGGCTCGAAGTGCCTGACGGCATCGTAGGCGACGTAGCCGATGGCGCCGCCGGTGAAGGCGGGGATGCCGGGCGTGGTGACCTGGCGGAAGCGGGCGAGCTCCTGCTCGACGGGGACGAGGGGGTCGTCTTCCCACTCCTGTCCGGGGCCGGTGCGGAGGACGCGGTAGGGCTGGGTGCCGATGAAGGAGTAGCGGGCGAGGCGCTCGCCGCCCTCGACCGATTCGAGCAGGAAGCTGTACGGCCCGGTGCGGACCTTGAGGAAGGCGGAGACGGGGGTTTCGAGGTCGGCCGTGACTTCGCGGTAGATGGCGACCAGGTTGCCCTGGCGGGATTCGGCGAGCTGGCGGACCTCTTCGAGGGTTGGGCGAAGCATCAGTGCTGCTCGAGGTAGTTGAGATCGAGGGCGTCGCGGACCATCTCCATCGTCTCACGGGCGATGGCGCGGCCGCGTTCGGCGCCGCTTGCGAGGGCTTCGCGAACGAGGTGCATGCGCGCTTCGTAGTAGGCGCGGCGTTCGCGGAAGGGGTCGAGGAGGTTGTTGAGGACGGTGGTGAGGCGGTCCTTAAGGACCTTGTTGGGCACGCCGCGGGTCTCGTACTCGCGCTCGAGCTCGGCGAGCCCGTCGGTATCGGGGTCGAAGGCGCGGAGGTAGAGGAAGATGGGGTTTTCGTCGCAGCGCCCGGGCTCGTTGGCGGCGCGCGGCGGGCCGCCGTACATGCTGCGGACCTTGCGGGCGACGGTTTCGGCGTCGTCTTTGAGGTCGATGGTGTTGCCGCGGGATTTGCTCATCTTGGCGTTGCCGTCGATGCCGACGAGGCGCGGGACGCGGCCGACGAGGGCCTCGGGCTCGGGGAAGACGGGCTTGAAGCGCCGGTTGAAGCGGCGGGCCGTTTCGCGGGTGAGTTCGATATGGGGGAGCTGGTCTTCGCCGACGGGCACGAGATGTGCGCGCGGCATGAGGATGTTGGCAACCTGCATGACCGGGTAGGTGAAAAAGGCGACCGGGACGGATTTGCGCTCCTGGGAGCCGTCCTCGGGGTTTTCGATGGCAGCCATCTCCGACTTGAGGGTGGGGTTCCGCTCGAGCATGGAGACGGGGAGGAACCAGCCGAGCAGGGTGGTCAGTTCAGCGTGCTCGGGGACGAGGCTTTCGATGACGAAGGCGGAACCCTCGGGGTCGAGGCCGACGGCGAGCCAGTCGAGGGCGACTTCCCAGACGGCCTGGCGGACGCGGGGGATATCGTCGGCGTAGTCCGAGACCTGGTAGTCAGCGATGAGGAAGTAGCACTCGTAGTCGTGCTGGAGGCGGACCCAGTTCTCGAGTGCGCCGGCGTAGTGGCCGAGGTGCAGGGGCCCGGTGGGGCGGATGCCGGTAAGGATACGCTTGCGTTCTTCGGTCACCGGGGGGCTCCGGGAGGGCGTGGTGCGGGGGGCCGGGCAGCCGGGGCGCCGGCCGCCGGGCGGGCGCCGGGACGCGAGGCGGCCGGCGCGGAGCGCTCGGTGGCGCGGATGAAGGCGTTGACCTGGCGGCCTGCCTGGTCGATGAGGTCGAGCTCCTGGGCGAAGACGGTCTCGGGCTCGTTGGTGAGTGCGGCGAGCACATGCAGCCAGGAGCGGGCGGCAGCGAGGGCACCGCGGGCCTCGCGGAGGAGGGCGACCTGCGGCTGGCCCTCGCGGGTGGCGGCCTCGGCGATGTGTGCTGCCGCTTCGCCGGCGGCCTGGAACGCGCGGTCCTGCGCTTCCTGCGAAGCGCGCAGGTTGGAGCCGATCTTCAGGCGGCCGATGGACGCGGCGAGCCTGACGGCCGTGTTCCAGGCCTCGATGGTGGGGTACTCGGGCTCGGCCATCTCAGGCTGCGGCGGCGTAGCAACCGTCGAGGAAGCCGAGGAGACGGTCGCAGGCGACTTCGACGGCGCGAATGACGGCGTCTTCATCGGTGCAGGACTCGGCAATGGCCTGCATCTCGGCGCCGGAGTGGGCGATATCGGCCACGAGGTGGACCGAGAAGAATTCGAACTGGCGCGGCTCCATGCCGTAGAACTCGGTGAGGCCCTTGATCTTCTGCCAGGCGATATCGGGCACCTGGCCTTCGTAGGCGAAGAGGGTGGCGAGGGCCTCCGCGAGCGGCGCGCTGGCGGCGGCGGTGCGGAAGTGATCGACGAGGGCGCGGGTTTCGGGCCGGAGCTCGGCGTTGATGACCTCCTCGGGTTCGACGCCGAGGGCCTTCGCGAATTCGAGCCAGAGGGCGGGATGGTTGCGGTCGCCGTGCTCCTCGTCCCAGAGGTTATCGAGGATGAGCTGGCGGATGGTGGGCGATTCGGTGCGAGTGTGGATAGCGGAGAGGTAGCGCGGGAAGGCGGCCTCGAAGTGGTAGTACTGGCGGGCGTACTCCCGGAGCTTGTGCATGGGCAGGGTGCCCTGGGTCCATTCGACGTAGAAAGGGTGCTTGAGCATGGAGCGCTCTTCGAGGACGGCCTTGAGCCGGGCTTCGAAGTCGGTGGAGACGGAGAGCATGGTCATTGGGGTGAGACTCCTGGGGTGGTGAATTCAGGATAGCGGTGACACGGATTAGATGGCGGGCAGGTGCTGCATCGCCTCGCGGACTTTTTCCTCGGGGTAATGATCATCGACGAGGCGGCCGGCGAGGTAGTCGTCGTAGGCCTGTAGGTCGAGCAGGCCGTGGCCGCTGAGGTTGAAAAGGATGGTGCGCGGGCGGCCTTCCTCGCGGGCCTGGATGGCCTCATCGATGGCGGCGCGGACGGCGTGGGAGCTCTCGGGCGCGGGGACGATGCCTTCGGTGCGGGCGAAGAGGGTGGCGGCTTCGAAGCAGGGGTTCTGCGGATAGGCGCGGGCTTCGATGTAGCCGAGGTCGTAGAGGTGGCAGATGAGCGGGGCCATGGCGTGGTAGCGGAGGCCGCCAGCGTGAATGCCCGGGGGCATGAAGGTGTGGCCGAGGGTGTACATCTTCATCAGCGGGGTGAGGCCGGCGGTATCGCCGAAGTCGTAGCGGTACTCGCCCTTGGTGAGGCTGGGGCAGGAAGCGGGCTCGACGGCGAGGAAGCGGGTGCGGGTCTTGCCTTCGAGGCGGTCCTTCAGGAAGGGGAAGATGAGGCCGGCCGCATTGGAGCCGCCGCCGGCGCAGCCGATGACGACATCGGGGTATTCGCCGGCCATCTGCATCTGTTCGATGGCCTCGAGGCCGATGACGGTCTGGTGGAGGAGGACGTGGTTGAGGACGCTGCCGAGGGAGTACTTGGTGTCCTCGCGCATGGCGGCGTCTTCGACGGCTTCGGAGATGGCGATGCCGAGGGAGCCGGTGTTCTCGGGGTTTTCGGCGAGGATTTTGCGCCCGGCTTCGGTATCGGGGCTGGGGCTGGGGACGACGGTGCCGCCCCAGACCTGCATCAGCGACCGGCGGTAGGGTTTCTGGTTGTACGAGACGCGGACCATGTAGACCTTGCATTCGATGCCGAAGAGCTGGCAGGCGAAGGCGAGAGAGGAGCCCCACTGGCCGGCGCCGGTCTCGGTGGCGATGCGCTTCACGCCTTCCTGTTTGTTGTAGTAGGCCTGGGCGACGGCGGTGTTGGGCTTGTGCGAGCCGCTGGGGGAGACGCCCTCGTACTTGTAGTAGATGTGGGCGGGCGTCTGGAGGGCCTGTTCGAGGAAGGTGGCGCGGATGAGCGGCGAGGGGCGCCAGATGCTGT
>NZ_DAOUAO010000105.1:0-3276 GCF_034433535.1 Tepidiforma sp. | reverse complement strand
AAGGCGCTGGGCGGGGTGAGCCCGGAGACACTGCTGGACTTCCACGTGGCGTGGTGGTGGTTCCACGTGGTGGCGGCCTTCGGGCTGCTGACGCTGATGGCGCTGACCAAGTTCCGGCACATCGCGCTGGCGCCGGTGAACGCGTTCTTCAAGCGCCCGACGACGCCGCTCTACCTGGAGCCGATGGGCGACATCGAGAAGCTGATCGAGGAGGGCGCGGGCCTCGGTGCAGGCCGCCTGCAGGATTTCACCTGGAAGACGCTGTTCGATGCGGACACGTGCGTGCGCTGCGGGCGGTGCACGGAGGTCTGCCCGGCGTACACGGCGGGCCAGCCGCTTTCGCCGATGGCGCTGATCCAGGACATCAAGACGTACATGAACCACGCCGGGCCGCTCATCCTGAAGGGGAAGAACCCGGAGGAGGAGCTGGAGCCGCTGGTGGGCGGGTACATCAAGGATGAGACGCTCTGGGCGTGCCGGACGTGCGGCGCCTGCATGCAGGAGTGCCCGGTGCTGATCGAGCACGTGCCGCCGATCGTGGAGATGCGGCGCTACCTGGTGATGGAGCAGGCGCGGGTGCCGGCGACGGCGCAGGCGGCGCTGCAGAACCTGGAGCAGCGCGGGCACCCATGGCGCGGCACGCAGCTGACGCGGGAGACCTGGATCGAGCAGCTCCGCGAGCAGGGCATCGATGTGCCGATTTACGACGGGACGCAGGAGTACCTGTACTGGGTCGGCTGCTCCGGCGCGCTGGTGGAGCGGAACATCCCGATCACGCAAGCGGTGACGAAGCTGCTGCTGGAGGCGGGGGTGAGCTTCGGGGTGCTCGGGCAGGCGGAGACCTGCAACGGGGACCCGGCGCGGCGCCTTGGGAATGAGTTCCTGTTCGCCACGATGGCGCAGGCGAACGCCGATGCGCTGAACGAGATGGGCGTGAAGCGGGTGATCACCTCGTGCCCGCACTGCTTCAATACGTTCCGGAACGAGTACCCGGACTTCGGCGGGAAGTGGGAGGTGACGCACCATGCCGACTTCCTGCAGTTCCTGCTGGCGAAGGGCGACCTGAAGCCGAAGGAATCGGCCGGGGCGAAGATCACGGTCCACGACAGCTGCTACCTCGGGCGCGGCAACGGCATCTACGACACGCCGCGGCAGGTGCTGGAGGCGATCCCGGGGACGACGCTGGTGGAGATGCCGCGTTCGAAGGAGCGCGGGCTCTGCTGCGGCGCCGGCGGCGGGAACATGTGGCAGGAAGAGGCCGGGACGCGGGTGAACCACCTGCGCGCGGCGGAGGCGGCGAACACGGGCGCGAGCATCGTCGCGACGGCCTGCCCGTTCTGCATCCAGATGTTCGAGGACGGCATCCCGGCGGTGCAGCCGGACGAAGAGAAGCGGACGATCCGGGCGTTCGATATCGCCGAGCTGCTGGAGGTAAGCGTTCGGCCGACGGCGCGGCCGCTGCGGGACGGGGATGTGGAGGTGCCGCCCGGCGTGGTCTGAAGCAGGCGCACGGCGCAGAACGTTCACCGGCCCCGGGGGTTTCCCGGGGCCGTTCGCGTGTGCTGCGTTGTGGCCGGGACGAAGCGGCGCGCGGTCAGGGTTCGTAGCGGACGATGGCGAGGCTGCTGTTCTGGCCGCCGAAGCCGAAGCTGTTCTTGAGGAGGGCGCGGACCTCGGCGCGGCGGGCGGTGTTGGGCACGTAGTCGAGGTCGCACTCGGGGTCGGGGTTGTGGAGGTTGATGGTGGGGTGGATGGTGCCGGTTTCGATGGTCTTGATGGCGGCGACCGTCTCCATGCCGCCGCTGGCGCCGAGGCCATGCCCGATGAGCGACTTGGTGGCGCTGATGGCGAGGCGGTAGGCGTGCTCGCCGAAGACGGCTTTGATGGCGCGGGTCTCGGCGGCATCGCCGAGGGGGGTGCTGGTTGCGTGGGCGTTGATGTAGTCGACCTCGGCGGGCTGGAGGCCGGCGTCGCGCAGGGCTTCGGCCATAGCGCGGGCGGCGCCTTCGCCGTCATCGGGGGGCGCGGCGACGTGGAAGGCATCGTTGGTGCAGCCGAAACCGGCGATCTCGGCGTAGATGCGGGCGCCGCGGGCGCGGGCGTGGGCCTCGGACTCGAGGATGAGGGCGCCGGCGCCCTCGCAGGGGACGAAGCCATCGCGTGCGGCATCGAAGGGGCGGGAGGCTTCCTCCGGGGGGCCTTCGTAGGAGGTGAGGGCGCGCATGACGGAGAAGCCGGCGAGGCCGAGCTCGGAGATGCCGGCTTCGCAGCCGCCGGTAACGGCGATCTCGGCGCGGCCGCTGCGGATGAGCCAGGCGGCTTCGCCGATGGCCTGGGTGCCGGCCGCGCAGGCGGTGACGATGGTGCCGTTGTAGCCGCGCAGGCCGAACTGGAGGGAGACCTGGGCGGCGGCCATGTTGCCGAGGGAGCGGGCGAGGTAGAGGGGGTCGATGCGCATGCCGCCGCGTTCGAAGAGGGTGCGGGCAGCCTCCTGGATATCGGGGTAGCCGCCGCCGCCGTTGCCGATGAGGACGGCGATGCGGTCGCGGTCTTCGCGGTCGAGGTCGAGGCTGGCGTCCTGGAGGGCCTGTGCGGCGGCAGCGACCATGAACTGGCTGAAGCGCGCCATGCGGCGGGCGGCTTTGCGTTCGATGAAGCGCGTCGGGTCCCAGTCTTTGACTTCGCCGGCGACCTTGCAGGGGTAGCCGGTGGGGTCGACGAGGGTGAGGTGGCGGATGCCGGAGCGCCCGTGGACGAGGCTGTCCCAGAATTCGTCGACGGTCTGGCCGGCGGGGGTGATGGCCCCGAGGCCGGTGACGACGACGCGAGTACGGGAGCGGAGGGTTTCGTTCATGGGCTTATGGTAGCGCCGGAGGGCGGGATGGTCGCCGGGATGGGGGTAGGGTAGCGGGCGGGGAGCGGACGGCAAAGGGGGCAGGGCTTTTCGCCGAAGCAAGCGAATTATTCTTGCGCAGGCAATTTGTTGGGGAACTCCCCGATACCGCGGCGGAAAGACCTGTACGTAGGATGCGCGGAGACAAGGAATTCTTGCGGTCGGCGGCGGGGCCGCCTTCCGTTTCCCGGGGGTTCGCATGGGGGAGACGACCCCGCCAGGGGTGACCGGGCGGGATGGCCAGCTTGACGGTGGCGCGGCGAGGGAGGCGCTTGCCGCCCTCGGCCGGGAGGGCTCGCTGGACGTCGCGCTGGACCGGCTGGCCGAGGTGGTCGGGCTGCGGTTCGGGGCAGATTGCGTGGTCGTTGGGGTGCAGCGCCGGG
>NZ_DAOUAO010000104.1:0-10088 GCF_034433535.1 Tepidiforma sp. | reverse complement strand
GCCCGCGCCGGTGGTCGCCCATCGTCACCTGCAGGTAGAGGCAGCGCGCCGCCAGCCGGCGCGGTTCGCGGTCCATCATCATGGGTCCAACTTTACCCCTCAGCCGCGCCGTGCGCCGCGCCCGCCTGCTGGAAGTTCGCCCCCGGCCCCGCTACCCTCCGCGCATGCCGCTTCCGGTCGATTCCCCCGGCGCTGCTGCCGCCTACGACTGCGATGTCCTCGTGGTCGGCGGGGGCATCGCCGGGCTCTCAGCCGCGATCTCCGCCCGCCAGGCCGGCGCCTCCGTCATCCTCATCGAAAAGGCGCCGCCAGGGCACCGCGGCGGCAACACCCGCTTCGCCGATGCCCAGGTGCGCTACCCCCACGAGGCCGATGCCTACCACCCCCGCACCTACACCGTCGACGATATGTTCGACGACCTCATGCGCATCTCCGGCGGGCGCGCTAACCCCGAGCTGGTCCGCACCCTCTGCGAACAGGCCGGCTCCGCCGTCGACTGGCTCACGTCGCTCGGCATCGAATGGGAGGCCGGCTACCCCCACACCGGCGGCTACCGGCGCAGCCCCAGGGCCGGCGGCAAGGGCCTCGTCGATACCCTCTACCGCCGCCTCGAAAGCCTCGGCGGGGCCGTCAGCTACCGCACCGCCGCGCTCGACCTCCTCCTCGCCCCCGATGGCGGCATCGCCGGGGCCCGCGCCCGCAGCCCGGAAGGCCTCATCGACCTCCGCGCCGCCGGCGGCGTCATCCTCGCCTGCGGCGGCTTCCAGGCCAACCCCGAGCTGCGCGTCCGCTACCTCGGCCGCTTCGCCGATGCCCTCATCCTCCGGGGCAGCCGCTACAACACCGGCGAAGGCCTCCTCATGGCGATCGCCGCCGGCGCGCGGCCCGCCGGCCAGTGGGGCGATTACCACTCCGCCGTCCTCGATGCCCGCTCGCCCCGCATCGAATGCGGCGTCACCGCGCTCTACAACTACCAGCTGGGCATCTTCATCGACCGCCACGGCCGCCGATTCCTCGATGAGGGCGAAGATTTCCGCGACCACACCTACGTGAAATTCTCCAAGCACATCATCGAGCACGCAGGGGGACAGGCCTGGTGCGTGTTCGACCAGCGCGCCTACCAGCGCGAGGAGTTCGCCCGCGCCTGGCGCCCGGTCGGCCCGCCCCTCCAGTCCGCAACGCTCGAAGGGCTCGCCCGCCAGATGGGCGTCCCCGCCGAGGCCTTCCTCGAGACCGTCGCCGCCTTCAACGCCGCCGTCCAGCCCGGCGACTACGACCTCGACCGTCTCGACGGCAAGTGCACCCTCGGCATCACCCCGCCGAAGAGCAACTGGGCGCTTCCCATCGATACCCCGCCCTACCTCGCGATCCCCGTCACCGGCGGCATCACCTTCACCTTCGGCGGCCTCGCCTGCGATACCTCGGCGCGCGTGCTCGATACCCGCGGCGAACCCCTGCCCGGCCTCTACGCCGCCGGCGAGCCCATGGGCGAACTCTTCTACGACAACTACCCCGGCGCAACGTCCGTGCTCCGCGGCGCCGTCTACGGCCGCATCGCCGGCGCCCACGCCGCCGCCCGCGCGAAGGGGTAGGCGCCGCCAACCTGTTCCGGTTCGACCCGCCCGCCGATATCTCCGGTATGAAGCACCTCTGGACGTGGGGCGTTCGCAACCCGGCCATCTTCCTCGCCGTGCTCGCCGCCCTCGCCGGCTGGCAGGGCATCGCCGCCTGGTCCCTCGCCTGGACCACGGTCCTCGCCTTCGCCCTCGTGGCAGAGGCCGGTCACCGGCTCGCCCTCCGCGCCCGCCGACGCGAGGCGAAGAAGCAGGCCGCCATCGAAGCCCTCGCCGCCACCGCCCTCCTGCGCGAACAGCTCCGCACCGCCGGCCGCCGCGCCGCCTGACCGGCCCCTTCCCGGCCGCCGTCAGCCCGCTCCCTTCCCCGCGAGGCTGCCTGCCGCTAGGCTACGGCCCAATGGGAGCCAACTCCCCCTGGACGTTCCTCACGAACCACGCCCACGTCCTGCTCTGCATCGCGAACGACCCCGGCATCCGCCTGCGCGACGTCGCCGAGCGCGTCGGCATCACCGAGCGGGCCGCCCAGCGCATCGTCCGCGACCTTGTCGAAGCCGGCTACCTCACCCGGCAAAGAGTCGGCCGCCGCAACCTGTACAACATCCATGCCGAACTCCCCCTCCGTCACCCGGTAGAGCGTGCCCACCAGGTCAGCGAACTCCTGCGCCTGATCGAACCCCCGGCCTGAGCGGTAGGGCGCAACTTCGAGACTTGCGCCACATCAGGCCGACCTGCCCGCGTTGACTGCCTGACCGAACCCCCGGCCTGAGCAACAGGGGGCGGCCGCATTCACGCAGACCGAACAGCGCGCTACCATACCGTGAGAGCGCCCGGCCCGCGGGCACCCCGAGCCTCGATAGCTCAGCTGGTAGAGCGAGCGATTCGTAATCGCTAGGTCCAGGGTTCGAATCCCTGTCGAGGCTCCATATCACCAACACTGCCCCCGCCCCTTCCCCTCCGCCTCCCGGGGCCAGGCACCCCGTTCCTCGCCCACCCGCCCTTACTGGCCGGTCAACCTTTTCAAACCTGCCAATGACAGGTCGTCGAATTCTGTTCGCTTTCGAGCATTTCCACCCGGGAATCCATTGACACCCGCCCTCCCGCATCCGTAGATATCGCGAGGAGCTATAGGTGCGAATCGAGTGGATAGGGGAATCCTATCGCCCCACCGCCGTCGTACCGTCCGCGTACCAAGCTCTCGCAGGGGGATCTCATGTCTGGTTCTTACTGGGACCGCTACTGGAAGCAGCGCCACAACCGGCGCCGTTTCCTCGGCGGCGCAACCGCTCTTACCGCCGGCGCCGCTGGCCTCGCCCTCGTCGGCTGCGGCGATGACGATGACGACGGCGGCCTCTCCGGCCTCGCCACGCCCACGCCCGGCGCCAACCCAACCCCGACCCCGGTCGACCCCTTCGCCAATGCGAAGCGCGGCGGCACCTACCGGATCAGCTTCACCGGCGACCCGCCCTCCATCGACCCCTACGGCAACCTTTCCTTCCTCACCAAGGGCTACGCCGCCTACGTCTACAGCCGCCTCTTCAAGTACAACGCCGGCCCCGGCGTCCGCCAGGCCGACCTCAGGCCCGTCCCCGATCTCGCCGCCAGCGCTGAAGCCAGCCCCGACGGCCTTACCTGGACCATCAAGCTCAAGCCCAACGTCAAGTTCCACAACATCGCCCCGGTCAACGGCCGCACCGTCGATTCCGACGACGTCAAGTACTCCTGGGGCCGCGCCACCGCCGAAACCAACACCAACCGCTCCCAGGTCGCCTTCGTCGATTCGGTCCAGTACCCCGACAAGCAGACAGTCGTCTTCAAGCTCAAAGAGCCCAACGCCGCCTTCCTCGACATCCTCGCCGATGCCAACCTCATCTGGATCCTGCCGAAAGAGGCGGAGGGCGGCTTCGACCCGGCGAAAACCTCCATCGGTTCCGGCCCCTGGGTCCTCGAAAGCTACACCCCATCCGTCGGCTTCAAGCTCAAGAAGAACCCCGAGTGGCACGTGAGCGGCTTCCCGCTCATGGATGGCGTCGACATCTCCATCATCCCCGAATACGCCAACCGCCTCGCCCAGTTCCAGGCCGGCAACAGCGACGTCGAAGGCCTCAACGCCGAAGACCTCGTCAACGTCAAAGGCGCCCTGCCCAACGTCCAGCTCTACGGCGAAGTCAGCCAGCTCGTCTCCTGGGTCTACCTCGACCCGAACCCCGATTCGCCCTGGAACAAGGACCCGCGCGTCCGCCTGGCCATCTCCATGGCCCTCGACCGCGCCTCCCTGCTCGACCTCCAGTACAACGTCAAAAAGCTCAAGGACGCCGGCCTCGCCGTCTCCGAAAAGTGGAACAACCTCATCCCGGCCGGCAACCCCCGCTTCTGGCTCGACCCGCTCAGCGCCGAGCAGGGCGAATCCAGCAAGTACTTCAAGTACGACCCGGCCGAGGCCAAGAAGCTCCTCGCCGCTGCCGGCTACCCCGATGGCTTCAGCACCGTCTACCAGTACACCGCCAACCGCTACGGCTCCGGCTTCAACTCCGTCGCCGAGGCCAACATCCAGATGATCAACGCCATCGGCATCAAGACCACCACCGACGTCCAGGACTACTCGTCCAAGTACATCACCCAGACGTTCACCGGCAACTTCACCGGTATCGCCTTCGGTTACGAGACGCCCTTCCCCGAGGCCGGCGGCTACCCCATCCGGCTCTTCACCGACAACCCCCTGAACCACTCCCGGGTCAAGGATGCCGAGCTCGAACAGCTCGCCCGCGCCCAGCAGCGCGAACTCGACCCGGAGAAGCGCAAGCAGCTCTTCTACGACATCCAGCGCAAGAACGCCGAAAAGATGTACTACATCCCCCACGTCGCCGGCGCCGGCACCGCCTGGACCGGCTACCGCGAATGGGTCAAGAACGTCGACATCCAGACCGTGCCCGGCTCCTACGGCGCCGGGACCGAGGAGGTGCCCTTCATCTGGCTGGACCGCGCCTAGCGCGCATCCTTCAGCCGAATAAAACCGCTCGCAGTTCGCGTACACTACGCCCGCCCAACGGGGTGGGTCGGCATCGCCGGCCCACCCCGAAGAATGCCCACCGCGAGGTCAGCCCATGCAACGGTACATCGCCCGGCGCCTCCTCCTGATGATCCCCACCCTCCTCGGCGTGACGTTCGTTGTCTTCGTCATCGTCCGCGCCGTCCCGGGTGATGTCGTCGACCTCGTCCTCGGCGAGTTCGGCGCCGGCGACCAGGCCGCCAAGGAGGCCATCCGCAAAGAATTCGGCCTCGAAGGCAACATCGTCGCCCAGTACCTCCGCTGGCTCGGCGATATCGTCCAGCTCGACCTCGGCAAGTCCCTCATCTCCAACCGCGAAGTCACCTCCGAACTCCGCAACCGCCTGCCCGTCACCTTCCAGCTCGGCGCGATGGCCATCTTCTTCTCCCTGCTCATCGCCATCCCCGTCGGCGTTATCTCCGCCATTCGCCAGGACACCTGGGCCGATTACGCCGGGCGCAGCTTCGCCATCGGCCTCCTCGCCGCCCCCAACTTCTGGATCGCCATCCTCCTCATCAGCCTCGCCGCCCGCTACTTCCAGTGGGGCGTCCCGCCCGCCCGTTACATCAGCTTCGGTGATGACCCAATCGGCAACCTCAAGCTGATGTTCATGCCCGCGCTCATCCTCGGCGGCGGCCTCTCCGGCTCCGTCATGCGCTTCACCCGCTCCTCCATGCTCGAAGTCCTTCGCCAGGACTACATCCGCACCGCCTGGGCCAAGGGCCTGCGCGAACGCGTCATCATCATCCGCCACGCCATGCGCAACGCCCTCATCCCGGTCATCACCGTCATCGGCCTCCAGCTCCCCGTTCTCGTCGGCGGCACTGTCATCATCGAAACCGTCTACTCCATCCCCGGCATGGGCCGCTATTACGTCTCCTCCATCGATCAGAAGGACTATCCCGTCATCCAGGCCGTCAACATCGTCGTCGCGCTGGTGGTGGTGTTCGCCAACCTCACCGTCGACGTCCTCTACTCCGTCATCGATCCCCGTATCAGGTACTCGTAGCCATGGCCACCGACGCGAAAGTCCTCGAAACCTACGCCCTCCGTCCCGAGGTCACCCGCCTCGGTCGCATCCGCCGCAACGTGGCCAGCTTCATCCGGCACAAGCCGCTCGGCACCTTCGGTGCCGTCGTCGTCATCCTCCTCATCCTCATGGCCGCCTTCCCCCAGGCGTTCACCTTCGGCAAGAACCCCGATATCGGCGTCCTTTCCGAACGCTTCGAAGGGCCCTCCGCTTCCCACTGGTTCGGCACCGACCAGCAGGGCCGCGACCTCTACACCCGCATCGTCTACGGTGCCCGCAACTCCATCCTCATCGGGTTCGGCGTCGTCGCCATCTCCTCCACCGTCGCCCTCGCCCTCGGCGTCGTCTCCGGGTACTTTGGCGGCAAGTTCGATATCCTCCTCCAGCGCCTCGTCGATATCGGCATCGCTCTCCCCGGCCTCATCTTCATCATCCTCTTCGTCACCTCCATCCAGCAGATCCCGGTCAACCTCCGCATCGTCCTCGCCGTCGGCATGCTGGTGGCGCTCGGGCAGTCCCGCGTCATCCGCGGGGCGGCCATCTCGGCCAAGCAAAACCAGTACGTCGAAGCCGCCCGCGTCGTCGGCGCCTCCGACCTCCGCATCATCTTCCGCCACGTCACTCCCAACGTGATTCCCGTCCTCATCGTCGGCGCCTCCATCCAGGTCGGCGGCGCCGTCCTGGTCGAATCCTCCCTCGCCTTCCTCGGCTACGGCGTCCAGCCGCCCACCGCCTCCTGGGGCCGCATGCTCAACGAAGCCCGCGAACGGCTCACCCAGTATCCCCACGTCGCCATCTTCCCCGGGCTCGTCATCTTCCTCACCGTCTACGCCTTCAACATGCTCGGCGACGCCCTCCGCGACGTCCTCGACCCCCGCCTCCGCGGCTCCCGCTAACTGGCCGCCATCTCGCCCTCGCCCCCCGGGCCATCGCCCTGTACAATGCCTCAACGGGCCCCCGGGAAAACGGGGGCCCGGAGTCTGTCTGCCATGCCCATCATCGTCGTCGTTGGCGGGCAGTGGGGCGACGAAGGCAAGGGCCGCATCGTCGACCTCCTCGCCCGCAAAGCTCGAGTCGTTGCCCGCTACTCCGCCGGCAATAACGCCGGCCACACCATCGTCAACGAACTCGGCGAATTCAAGCTCCACCTCGTCCCCGCCGGCATCTTCTACCCCGAAAAAACCTGCGTCATCGGCAACGGCGTCGCCGTCGACCCCGAGGTCCTCCTCGGCGAAATCGAAGACCTCGAGCGCAAGAACATCGATACCTCCCGCCTCGTCGTCTCCGACCGCGCCCACGTCATCATGCCGTGGCATCGCCTCCTCGATCAGCTCGATGAGAAAGCACGCGGCGCCCACGCCATCGGCACCACCGGCAAAGGCGTCGGTCCCTGCTTCGCCGATAAGGTCGCCCGCCGCGGCATCCGCATCTGCGACCTTCTCCGCCGCGACGACCTGGTCCCCCGCATCGAAGCCGCCCTCGCCTACCAGAACCGCGTCATCACCGGCGTCTACGGCGCCGAGCCGCTCGACTTCTCCGAGTGCCTCGAACGGTACATCGACTACGGCGAGCGCCTCCGCCCCTACGTCGGCGACGTCCAGGAGATCGTCCTGGAGGCCCACCGCCGCGGCGATTACGTCCTCCTCGAGGGCGCCCAGGGCTCCCTCCTCGACCTCGACCACGGCACCTACCCGTACGTCACCTCCAGCGTCCCTTCGTCGTCCTCCTCCGGCGCCGCCCTCGGCGTCGGCATCGGCCCCACCGATATCTCCCGCGTCGTCGGCGTCTTCAAGAGCTACTGCACCCGTGTCGGCAACGGGCCCTTCCCCACCGAACTGTTCGATGCCACCGCCGACCAGCTCCGCGACCACGGCAAGGAGTTCGGCCGCGGCGAATACGGCACCACCACCGGCCGCCCGCGCCGCATCGGCTGGCTCGATGCCGTCGCAGCCCGCTACAGCGTCCGCTTCAACGGCCTCTCCGCCGTCGCCCTCACCCGCCTCGACGTCCTCGATGACCTCCCGTCCATCAAGATCTGCACGGCCTACGAGCTCGACGGCAAAATCATCGAAACCTTCCCCGCTCGCGAATCCCTGCTCGAGCGGGTTCGGCCCGTCTACGAAGAGCTCCCCGGCTGGCAGCGGCCCACCACGAACGTCCGCTCCTTCGATGACCTCCCGCCGCAGGCACAGGCCTTCATCCGCCGCGTCGAAGACCTGCTCGACTGCCCCGTCGACCTCATCTCCGTCGGTCCCGCCCGCGAACAGGCCATCATCGTCAACCCCATCCTCTAGACCACGGGTCCCGCGCCATGTACACCCTCGTCCTTCTCCGCCACGGCGAATCCGCCTGGAACCGCGAAAACCGCTTCACCGGCTGGCACGATGTGCCCCTCAGCGAAACCGGGCGCGACGAAGCCCGCAAAGCCGGCGAGCTCATGCGCGCCGAGGGCCTCGCCTTCGATGTCGTCCACACCTCGCTCCTCCGCCGCGCCATCGAAACCGTCAACATCGCCCTCGATGTCATGGACCAGCACTGGATCCCGGTCCACCGTCACTGGCGCCTGAACGAACGCCACTACGGCGCCCTCCAGGGCCTCAATAAGAAGGAAACGAGCGACCGCTACGGTCCCGAGCAAGTCTTCGCCTGGCGCCGCAGCTACGACATCCCCCCGCCCCCGCTCGACCCCTCCGACCCCCGCCACCCCCGCTTCGACCGCCGCTATGCCGCCCTCCCTCCCGACCTCCTGCCCGCGACCGAGTGCCTCAAGGACGTCGTCGCCCGCATGCTCCCCTACTGGTACGACGCCATCGTCCCCGACCTCCGGGCCGGCCGGCGCGTGCTCATCGGCGCCCACGGCAACAGCCTGCGCGCGCTCGTCAAGCACCTCGATAGCATCAGCGATGAGGCCATCGCCGAGCTGAACATCCCCACCGGCATCCCCCTCCTGTATCAGCTGGGCGACGACCTCCGCCCCATCAGCTCGCGCTACCTCGGCGACCCCGAGGCCGCCCGCGCCGCCGCGGAAGCCGTCGCCCGCCAGGCCGGCTGAAGGTGGCCGCTCAGCCCGCGGTCGCCGCGCCCTGCGCCTTCCGCTTCTCCTCCCGGCGCCGGTCGGCGATCTTCCGGTACGTCTTCTTCACCCCGAAGATGGGATAGATCTTCTCGAACGTCCCCGGTGCCAGCTCCGCCAGCACCGCCGTTGGCCGGGCGGGTACCCAGAACTGCAGCATCTCCGGGCGATTCTTCCGGATCGCTTTCACCACATCCCGCGCCACCCGCTCCGGCTTCACCGTCCCCGCCAGGAACGAGGCCTTCGCCCCTGTCTCCCGCTCCCAGTCGGCGTACATGCCGGCATCCGCCACGAAGCCCGGGCAAATCGCGCTGGCCGAAACCCCCGTCCCCTGCAGCTCGCAGCGCAGCCCCTCCGTGAAGGCGATCAGCCCCGCCTTCGAGGCCGCATACGGCGAGGAGTACGGCACCGGCACCTTCCCCGCCAGCGAGGCGATGTTCACGATGTGCCCCCGCTTCCGCTCCAGCATCCCCGGCAGCACCAGCCGCGTCAGCTGCATCGGCGCGATCAGGTTCACCCGGATGATCCGGTCCAGCTCCTCATCGTCCTGGTCCTCGAAGTGCGCCGTCACCTCGATCCCGGCGTTGTTCACCAGGATATCGATGCGCCCGAACTCCGCTGTGGCGGCCGAAACCAGCGAGCGCCGCGCATCAGCGTCCGCCACATCGCACGCTACTGCCAGCGCCCGTCGCCCCATCGACCGGATCTCGGCCGCAAGCTGCTCCAGCGAGGCCGCCGTCCGCGCCGCCACCACCACATCGCAGCCCGCCTGCGCCAGCTCCTGCGCGATGTACGTCCCAATCCCGCGCGATGCGCCAGTCACCACCGCCACCTTGCCTTCGAGATTCTTCATCGTCATAACCCTCCCGACGGATTGCCCGGCAGTCTACCCCAACCCCCGGCCCGCCGGGAACCCCCGCAGCCGCCGTTCGGCGCCTGAATGCAGCACACCCCGGTGGTATCCTTGTCCCGTGAGCACCTCCGCCCGGGCGCCCATCCGCCCCCGAACGGCAGCAGCCTGGTTGCTGGTCGCCATCCTGCCCATGCTCACCTACTTCGGCCACTGGCCCGAGCTGGCCATCCCGCTCCCGGGCACCGATGCCGTCTTCTCGCTCCCCTTTGCCAGCCGCGAAGCCGCCGCCGGCGACCACCACAGCCACTGCCACGGCGATTCGGCCGGCTGTGCCAATGGCTCCGGCGGGGCCGGCCTCGTCCTCGTGCTCCTTGCCCCGGAAATCGCCCTCGGTCCCGCCGGCGGCCCCCTGCGTCGGCTCGCCGTCCGCGCCTGGCGGCCCGCGCGCAGCCACCTCCCGGCGCCCGAGCCCGGCCCGCCCCGCACCTCCCCCCGCCCCGCCTGAGCTG
>NZ_DAOUAO010000103.1:0-8979 GCF_034433535.1 Tepidiforma sp. | reverse complement strand
GCCGCGACCCGGCCGCCATGGCCGCCGAGATCCCCATCACCTACGTCCCCCTGCGCAACACCTTCTTCGTCACCCTCGCCGCCGCCGCCCTCGAAAGCTGGCTGCTCGACCTCATCGAACGCGAGGGCGCCGACCCGGGCCGTCTCGAAGGCGCCATCTACGTCGGCGCCAACGCCATCGATTATTCCGGCTATCCCGATTGTCGCCCCGAGTTCTACCGCGCGCTCGAGGAGGTCCTGCGCCTCGGCAGCAAGGTCGGCACCGCCTACGGCATCCCGCTCCGCATCGAGGCCCCCATCATCACCATGAGCAAGGCCGACATCATCCGCTACGCCGTCGAACTCGGCGCCCCGCTCCACCTCACCTGGAGCTGCTACCTCGGCGGCGAAGACCCCTGCGGTGCCTGCGACGCCTGCCAGCTCCGGGCGGCCGGGTTCGCCGCCGCCGGCCTCCCCGACCTGGCCCTTCCCGCCCGCTGATGGATACCCTGCTCGTCTCCCGCATGGCCGACGGCCGCCCCGAAATCTTCGCCTCCGTCCAGGGCGAGGGCGCCTCCATCGGCACTCCCAGTACCTTCCTCCGCCTCGCCCTCTGCAATCTCCGCTGCCGCTGGTGCGATACCGCCTACACCTGGGACTGGACCCGCTTCGACCGCGCCGCCTCGACCCTCCCGCTCGAACCGGCAGCCGTCGCCGCCGCGGTCCTCGCCCTGCCCCCGCGCAACCTCGTCGTCACCGGCGGCGAGCCGCTCCTCCAGCGCCGCCAGCTCGTGCCCCTCCTCGAAACGCTCCGCGCGGCCGGCTTTCGCATCGAAGTCGAGACGAACGGCACCGTCGCGCCCGGGCCCGCCGCGCACCTCTTCGACCAGTTCAACGTCTCGCCCAAGCTTGCCCATTCCGGCAACGAAGGCCTCCGCCGCATCGTGCCGGGCGTGCTGCGCGCCTATGCCGAAGACCCGCGCGCGTGGTTCAAGTTCGTCATCGCCGAACCGGCCGACCTCGCCGAGGTGGAGGCCCTGCGCGAGGCCCACGACATCCCCCGCCAGCGCATCATCCTCATGCCGGAAGGCACCACCGCGGCGGCCCTCGCCGAGCGCGGACGCTGGCTCGCTGAGGCCTGCACCCGCGAAGGCTACCGCTTCTCCACCCGCCTCCACATCCTCCTCTGGGGCGACCGCCGCGGCGTCTGATGCTCAGCCCGCCGCCTGCGCCCGCTCCCGCTCGCGCGCTCGCCGGGCATCCTGCCGCTTCGCCTCGCGCTCATCCGCCCGCGCCCATGCCGCCGCCGCCGCGATCGTGGCGATCAGGCCCAGCGCTTCGCCCACGAGGAACATGATCGCCCCACCGATTTGCTGGTCGAGCAGCGGGGCCGGCCCCCACAGTCGCGGCTGCCGGGCAAACTGCTCGTACAGCACGCGCGACGGCTCGTAGAAGAGCGAGCCGAGGAACGCGTGGATCGGCACCAGCGCGAACAGGTAGAACAGCCGCACCGGGTGGGGCAGATTCCAGCGCGTTGGGTTGCCGCCCACCACCGGCCACCAGTAGTGGATGCCGGCGAACAGGAACACCGCGTAGCCCGCGTAATGCACCACGTCGTTCTCCAGCGAAAGCTCGAACAGCGGCGTGATGTACCAGAGGATCGGCACCGCGGCGAACAGCCCAAGCCCCACCACCGGGTTGGTGAACAGTTCGAACCAGCGGGCGTGCGTCACCGGGTAGATCCAGCGCTCCCGCCGGCGCGCGCCCGCCGCAACCAGCAGCAGCGTCATCGGCGAACCGAGCAGGATGAGCGGCGGCGCAATCGAAATCAGGATGAAGTGCTGGATCATGTGCACGAACAGGAAGACCCGGTCGTAGGCCGCCAGCGGCCCGAACACCGTCAGGATGACGAGCCCAATGCCCACCAGGAACGAGGCCAGCCGCCACGCCGGGAAGAGGCGGTCCCGGCCCGATCCGCGCACCCGCAGCCACATGAGCACGTAGGCGGCCGCCGCGCTCAGCAGCAGGTAGACCGGCAGCGGCTCGAGCGCCAGCGTGAACAGCACATCCGGGAACTCCGGCGGCGGCACATTCTCCACCGAACAGACGAAGACGAACGCCACGCTGGCCGAGTTGCCCGCCCGCAGCCACCACGTCAGCGCGCCGGCCAGCGCCAGCCCCAGCAGCCACCAGAGCCCGAAGGCCCTGGGCGTCACCCCCACCGCACGCGCGTACATCGCTTCCAGTGTACAGGGAGGGCACCGGGAGCCGGGAGCCGCCCGCCCACCCTGCCCCGCCCGGGAGCCGGGAGCCCCGGCCCCGACCTTCTTCTATCGCCCCCGAGCCCGGGAGTTCAGAAGTGCGCTCGAACGGTCGTTTCCGTCTCCCGGGTTGGGTGGCTGCGATGGGTGGCGGCTCCCGGTTCCCCGCTTCCCGTTCCCGGGTGGAGTTTGGGCAATAGGTTGCTCCCGGTTCCCGGTTCCCGGCTCCCCGCTCCCGGTTCCCGGCTCCCACCTACCTCACCCCCTTCCACCCCTCCTCGCTCGCGCTGATCGACGACGTCGTCTTCCCCAGGCGCGGCACCGGCACCGCCCCCGGCCACGTGTGTCCGCCGCCCTCGACCCGGTAATGCACCACCGGCGCGGCGCACCCCACGTACTCCACCTTCACGACGTCGTCCGCCACCCGCGTCTCCGAAGGCCCGCCCGTGCACCGGTTCTGCTTCGCCCAGCCCTCCAGGATCGGCCCCACCCCCTGGAACGTCCCTACCTGCTGGCCGCCAATCACGATCGGCCCGCCGTTGTATGGCACCACGGGGTCCTCCGTCCCGTGGAAGAGCACGAACGGCACCGGCTTCGGCCCGCACGACGCTGTCGGCGGCGTCGCCCCGGTCACCGCGATCACCCCGGCGATCAGGTCGTTCGCCTGGCAGGCCAGGACCGTCGACATGAAGCCGCCATTCGACATCCCGCTCGTGTAGACCTGCCCCGGGTCGATGCAGAGCTCCTCCTCGAGCTCCGCCACCAGGTCGCGCACGAAGCGAATGTCATCGAGCCCCGCCGCCAGCAGCCACGAACGCTCGACCCCATCCGGGCTCACCACGATGAAGCCTTCGCGGTCGGCCACCGGCACCCACCCGGCGTAGGCGTGCTGCTCCGCCATGCTGCTGCCCAGGCCGTGGAAATTGAGCATCAGCGGCAGCGGCCGGGACGCGTCGTAGCCCTTCGGCACATAGACCAGGTAGGCGCGCTGCCGCCCTGCCGATTCCAGCCCGCGCCGGGTGGTTTCGCCCGGGCGAAGGTCCGAAGGCAGGGCCGGGCAGGCGCTCGCCAGGGCCGTGGGCGTGGCCGTTGCGACCGTGCGCGTCCCGGAAGCTGGCGTCGCCGTGTTCTCCGTCGCCGCCGCAGGTGCCGGCGAACCTGCCACCGGGGTCGCGGCAGGGGTCGGGGTGTCGTTCGCGGGAGGCGTTGAGTCGCCATCGCCCCCGCGACAGCCTGCCAGCCCCAGCCCAACAGCGACGAGCAGGAGCGCGACCAATCCGAGGAGCCTCGCGCGCGACATGGCCGCCATTCTCCAACACCCGGGCGGTTCGTGCGCGCTCAGCTTCGCCAGGCCCGTTCGATCGTCCCGCCGCCCAGCACCTCATCGCCCCGGTACAGGGCGATCGCCTGCCCCGGCGTGAGCGCCCGCTGGCGCCGCTCGAAGCGCACCACCGCGCGCGGCCCGGGCCCCGCCTCCAGCAGCACCGCCGGCGCCGGCTCCGAGCGGTAGCGCGCCTTCGCCTCGAGCGGCGTCCCCGGCGGCGGCGCCTCCCCCGCAACCCAGCTCACCTCCGCCGCCTCGACCGTATCCGCGAAGAGCGCCTCCTCGGGGCCGATCGTCACGATGTTCCGCTCCGCATCGATCGCGGTGACGTAGCGGGGCTCGCCGGCCGCCACCCCGAGCCCCCGGCGCTGGCCGATCGTGTACGCCGCAATCCCCCGGTGCCGGCCCACAACCGCTCCTGTCTCGTCGCGCAGCTCCCCCGGCTCCAGCTGCACCCGCTCCTCAACGAAGGCGCGGTAATCGTTCCCCGGGACGAAGCAGATTTCGACGCTGTCCGGCTTCGCTGCCACATCCAGCCCCAGCCGCGCGGCGTGCGCCCGCACCTCCTCCTTCGTCAGCCCCCCGACGGGCAGCAGCAGCCGCGCCAGCTGCTCCTGCCCCAGCATGTAGAGCACGTACGACTGGTCCTTCGCCGGGTCGATGCCCTTCAGCAGGCGGTAGCGGCCCGTCGCGCCATCTCGCGCCACCCGCGCGTAGTGCCCCGTCGCCACGAACTCCGCATCGAGCGCGGGCAGCCGCTCCAGCAGCGCCCGGTACTTGATGTGCTCGTTGCAGCGCACGCACGGGTTCGGCGTCCGGCCCTGCGCATACTCCCGCACGAAACGGTCGACTACGTGCTTGCGGAACTCGCGCTCGAAGTTCATGACGTAGTGGCGGATGCCCAGCTGCCCGGCCACCCGCCGCGCATCGTCGATATCCTCGATGCTGCAGCACTGCTGGTGTCCCTGGAACTCCTCCGGCCGCTCCTCGGTCCAGAGGCGCATGGTGACGCCCACCACCTCGTAGCCCTGCTCGGCCAGCAGGGCCGCCGCCACGGAGCTGTCCACCCCGCCGGACATCCCGACCACCACCCGGGGTCTCGCCATCGCCTGTGGTACCATGCCTTTCGCCCGCTGCAGCGGGCAGGAGTTCGCGTCTGAGTCCTGAGGCCCTTGCCCAGCGCGCTGTCGATGTCCTCTCCGAGCACAAAGCGCTCGATATCGCGCTGATCGATATCTCCCGGACCGCGACGTTCACTGACTACTTTGTCATTGCGACGGCGCAATCGCCACTCCAGTTCGATGCCCTCGTCGAATACCTCGAGCACGACCTCGCCCCGCAGGGTGTCCACCTTCGCCACCGCGAAGGCACCCCCGAAAGCGGCTGGGTCCTCCTCGATTTCGGCGACCTCATCGTCCACCTCTTCAGCGAAGAGCAGCGCGCCTACTACCGCCTCGAGGACCTCTGGGGCCGCACCAGCACCGTGGTCCGCTTCGCCGATTAGCCGCCGCCCGGCCGCGGCCGCTCGCCGTAATCGCCGAAGGGCGCATCCCGCCGCCGAATCGCCTCGCGGAAGCCCAGCTCCCGGAAGCTCTCGACCCAGCGCAGCGCCTCCTCCGTGTGCCGGGTGATGCCATCGAACAGCGTCCCCAGCAGCTGCGTGGTCCGCAGGCCCATGTTTTCGAACGCCTGGTTGATGAGCAGCTTGTTGAGCGCCAGCTGGTTCGCCGGGATGTGCCGGAAGCGCCGCGCATACGCTTCCGTCCGCTCGTTCAGCTCCTCGGCCGGGTAGACATGCGAAACCAGCCCGATGCGGTAAGCCGTCGCCGCATCGATCTGGTCGCCCGAGAGCAGGAACTGCTTGGCGTGTTCGAGCCCCAGCCGGTACACCCAGAGCATCGTTGTCGGGGTGCCGTACATGCGCGAAGGCGGGTAGCCGATGACCGCGTCTTCGGCCATGAAGATCAGGTCGGCGCAGAGCAGCAGGTCCGTCCCGCCGCCGAGCGCGTAGCCGTGCACCTGCGCAATGACCGGCTTCGGGCACTCCCAGAGCGTCATGAAGCGGCGCATGTTGTGGCCCATGAACTGCAGGTCGCGCACGGGGTCCCACGCACCGGGCCGCGGCTCGACCGATTTCGCCCCGAACCGCCGCGGCCAGGGCACCCCGTCGGACCCCGGGTTCAGGTCGTACCCCGCGGTGAACACCCTCCCCGCCCCGCGCAGGATGATCGCCGAGACCTCCGGCGATGCAGTCGCCCGCTCGACCCCATCGGCGATGCCCTGGATCATCGCCTCGTTCAAGGTGTTCAGCTTCTCCGGGCGATTCAGCACCAGGATCGCCAGCCCGTCCCGTTCCTCATAGAGCACCGGCTCCGCCATGCGCGCCATCCTACCGCGCGGCCCCGCCCCGCGTCCCCTGTCCCACCACGGGAGAAGGGGAGAGCGGGAGAAAGGGAGAAAGGGAGCCCCGACCCTCCCCCTGTTCCCCGCTCCCTGTCACAACCTTCCACCTTCCACCTCCAACCTCCAACCTCCAACCTGCTCCCCGGCACCCGGTTCCCGGTTCCCCGCTCCCGGCTCCCGGTTCCCACCTCCAACCTCCCACCTCCCACCTCCAACCTGCTCCCGGTTCCCCGCTCCCGGCTCCCTGCTGCCGGGCGGAGCGGGCGCGGGCGGCAGGGCTCCCACCTCCCACCTTTTCCCGTACAATCCCGACGCTTACGTACACGTCAGGAGGCACCACCATGGGCAGGCTCGACGGCAAAACTGTCATCGTCACCGGCGCAAGCCGCGGCATCGGCGCCGAGATCGCGCGCCTCTTCGCCGAGGAGGGCGGGCGCGTCGCCTGCGTCGCCCGCACCCTCAAGGAAGGCGACCACCCCCTCGAGGGCTCCCTCGAACACACCGTGGAAACCATCCGTGCGGCCGGCGGCACCGCCATCCCGGTCGTCGCCGATATCTCCGAGTACAACCAGTGCGTCGCCGCCGTCGAAGCCGCCCGCGCCGCCTTCGGCCCCATCGATGTGCTGGTCAACAACGCCGCCCTTACCTACTTCATCCCCATCAAGGATTACCCGGTCAACAAGTGGCACCGCTCCATCGCGGTCAACTTCCACGCCCCGTTCTACCTTTCGCAGCTCGTCCTGCACGACATGCTGGCCCGCAAGTCCGGCGCCATCGTCAACATCTCCAGCGGGGCTGCCATCGGGCCGGGCCGCGGGCCCTACCCGGGGAACATCGGCCGCGGCGGCACCCTCTACGGCGCCGAAAAGGCTGCCCTCGAACGGTTCACCCAGGGCCTCGCCAGCGAGGTCTACCACGACGGCGTCAGCGTCACCTGCGTCTCGCCCTCGCAGGTCGTCCCGACCCCCGGCACCGTCTTCCACCACCTCGTGACCGGCATGGATGACCCGCGGGGCGAACCGCCCATCCTGATGGCGAAGGCCGCCCTCTTGCTCGCTACCGAACCGCGCGAGAAAGTCGCCGGTCGGGTCACCTACAGCCAGCAGATCCTGCGCGAATTCGGCTGGATCGACGACGGCAAAGGCCTCGGCATCGACCGCCCCGGGTCGGGCTATAGCCAGATCTAGGGAGCCCCGCCCCCGCCGCCCATCCCCCGCGCCGGGAGAGCGGGAGAGGGGGAGAAAGGGAGAGCGGGAGAAGGGGAGAGGGCAGCACTCCCACCTCCAACCTCCAACCTCCAACCTCCCACCTTCTCACTGCTCCCCGTTCCCGGGAGGCGGGGCCGGGAGGCGGAGCTCCCGGCTACCGCCTGGCGGAGAGCAGGCCGAACCCGCTCACCAGCACGAGGATGCCGGCGATGAGCAGAACGCCCGGGCCGGGCGTGCCCGTCGCCGGGCCGTTGCCTGTCGCGGGCGGGCGCGGCGTCGGCGAGATCACCGCCGGCGCGGTCGGCTGGGCGACCGGGGTGCCGGCGGTCGCGCTCGGTGCCGGTGTCGACGGGGAGGCCGGAGGCTGCGTCGGCGCAGCCGTGGGCGAAGGCGACGGCGTGGTTCCCGGCTGGTTGCCGATAGGCGCCGGCGGGGCCGGCTCCTGCGGCAGCTGGTCCGGCAGGCAGCGGGCATCGGCCGGGTCCACGCACGGCGGGTTGTAGTCGCGAATGGCGAGGAACGGCAGCTCGGCCGTGCTCCCCGGCTCCGTCGGCGCCGCCGAAAGGGTCGACTGGGCGAGCGTCCAGCCGGCCTGGCTGGCGACGGTTACGGTGTAGCTGCAGCCGTCGGCCGGCGGCAGCGCCACGAAGACTACCTCGCCTGCGGCGTTCGTCGTCTGCGTGATCGGCCCGACCCCGCAGCCGGTGAGCGTCACCTGCCAGCCGGCGCCCGGCGCTTCAAACCCGACCACGTTCTCCGTGACCACCACCCGCACCGTCACTTCCGGCTCGAAGTCGTACACCGTACCGTTCACCTGCACCCCATCGACCCGCACCAGGTAGCCCGGGTTGTACGTCCCAACATTCACCCCGGCGTACAGCACCACCGCATTCGGGCAGAGGCTCTGCAGCTGCGGCACCGTGTAGAACGGCGGCCCGCCAGCGCCGGCCGTCAGGGTGCACCCGCCGCCGGCGTTCACGTTGCGGCTCGACCAGTTCCTCGCGCCCGGGGAGGCCACGTTCCACTGCTGCCACGCCCCGGAGGTGTCGACCGTCATGGTCCCGCTGTTCCAGTACGGTTCGTACACCAGGGTGGTCCAGTTCACCGTGGGGTCGCCACCGTCCAGGTCGACCACCAGCTGGTACGAAGGCCCGGCGTAGTTCGGCCCCGCAAGGTAGCGCGTCCAGAAACCGAGCGCGGTTACCTGGCTGAGCGGGATACCCACCGGCACCAGCCACTGCGCCTTGGCGTTGCTCGTCCCATCGGTCTCCAGTTCGAATGCACCATCGCCGAAGGGGCTCGTCGGGTCCGGCACGAACCGCGCCTGGCCCCCGGGCCGCATATCGGCTGGGAACCAGCCCTGCGTCGCCGAGGGGCGCACCACCGTCGCCGTCGAACCTGCGGCCGGCATCGACCCCAGCAGCAGGAGCACGATGGCCGCGGTGAATGCCAGTATGCGCATACAACATCCTCCTGTTCTCATGTTTATCAGCAACACGCGACACTCCTGCGACAAAAGTCACATCAGCAGGAATGACCACGGTCAGGGGCAAAAGTTTACGGCTGGTAGCAGCCGCGTGAATGTCCTGTCACCAAAGTCGTCAGCATGTGTCGCGACGATAGGCTTCCTGCTCCCCTTCCCGGGCGGGGCCGCGCGGCGGGGCCGGTCTCCCACCTCCCACCTCCAACCTTTAAGATTCGAATCGTGTTCGAAACCGTCCGGCGCCTCCGCCGCTCCGCCCGCGTGGCCCGCGCCGGCGCCGCCATCTACCTCGGCTACAAGCGCACCCAGCGCCGCGCCCGCC
>NZ_DAOUAO010000102.1:0-32174 GCF_034433535.1 Tepidiforma sp. | reverse complement strand
CCCCGCGCGCGCTACCGCTGGGGCGTCATGCTCGCCGCCCAGGAGCGCTACACCGACGCCCTCGATGAGCTCCTCGAATCCGTCCGCATCGACCGCGCCTTCGCCGATGGCGCCGCCCGCAAGGCGATGCTCGCCGTCTTCGATATCCTCGGCCTCGATTCGCCCATCACCCGCGAATACCAGCGCCGCCTCTCCAGCATCCTCTTCTGAGCGCCCACGGCAGCATTGCGCATCGCCTGTAGGCGGGTCCCGCGGGATAATCGCGCCAACATAACATCCCCGGGACCCGCCCTATGATCATCCACATGGCCGAAGGCGCCACCATCGAACAGGTCGAGCGCGTAATCAACCGTATCGTCCAGGATTACGGTCTTCGCTGCGAAACCATCGTCTCCAACACCACCGTCATCGGCGTCAAAGGCGTCGCCTCCATCGTCGATGAAGGTCGCATCCTCGAACTCCCCGGCGTCGACCGGGTCATCCGCATCACCGAAAAATACAAGGACGCCAGCCGCACCTTTCACCACGAAGACACCATCGTCTGGATCGATGGCCGCGTCCCCGTCGGCGGGCCCCACCTGACCATCTTTGGGGGCCCCTGCGCCATCGAATCCGAGCAGCAGGCGCTCGAATCAGCCCGCATCGCGAAAGATGCCGGTGTTGACGTCCTCCGCGCCTTCGTCGACAAGTCCCGAACCAGCCCCTACGACTACCGCGGCCTCGACATCAAGAAGGGCCTCGAGATCGCTGCCGCGATGAAGGCCGAAACCGGCCTGCCCACCGTCTCCGAGCTCATCGACCTCCGCCACCTCCAGCTCTTCCTGGACTACGGCATCGACGTCATCCAGGTCGGCGCCCGCAGCGCCCAGTACTCCCCGCTCCTCGAGGAGCTCTCGCAAATCGAGAAGCCCGTCGTCCTCAAGCACGGCTTCGGCAACGACATGAACGAGTGGCTCTGCGCCGCCGCCTACATCATGTCGGGCATCGACCGCGAACGCCGCACCGTGCGCGAGGGCAACCGCAACGTCATCCTCTGCTATCGCGGCATCAAGAGCTTCGAGACGGAGACCCGCTTCGCCGCCGACATCGCCATGATCCCCCTCGTCCGGATGAAGTCCCACCTGCCGCTCATCGCCGACCCGTCCCATTCCTCCGGCGACCGCCGCCTCGTCGAGCGCGTTACCTACGGCTTCATCGCGGCCGGCGCCCACGGCATCGAGTTCGATATCCACTCCAACCCCGCCGAGGCGCTCTGCGATGGCAAGCAGGCGGTCACCCACGAGGCCGCGCGCATCATCGAAAACGCCCGCAAGATCCACGCCATGCTCTCCGGGGTCGGCATCGAAACCGGCTCGTCGGTCGCCGTCGCAGCCAAGTAGCCAGCGGCCCGGCCGTAGCGCTCCAACGCCGCTGATGGCGTAGGATGCGCTCGCATATCCGATTTCCTGGAGGAATCACCTCATGGCAGTTCGTCTCGATGGCCAGGTCGTCCTCGTCACCGGCGCCGGCCGCGGCCTCGGCCGCGCCTACGCCATCGACCTGGCGAAGCACGGCGCCAAAGTCATCGTCAACGACTACGGCGGCTCCGTCTCCGGCGAGGGTCACGACGACACCCCCGCCCAGCAGGTCGTCAACGAAATCAAGGCCCTCGGCGGCGAAGCGATCGCCAACGGCGGCGACGTGGGCTCCTACGAAGATTGCTACAACATGGTCAAGCAGGCGGTCGACACCTGGGGCCGCCTCGATGCGGTCGTCGCCAACGCCGGCATCCTCCGCGATGTCACCATCCACAACATGTCCGAGCAGGACTGGGACCTCGTCATCCGGGTCCACCTCAAGCAGTGCTACAACCTCGCCCACCACGCCTGGCCCGTCTTCCGCCAGCAGTCGTATGGCCGCTTCGTGATGGCCACGAGCACCTCCGGCCTTATCGGCAACTTCGGCCAGGCCAACTACGGCGCCGCCAAGGCGGCCATGTATGGCCTGATGAACGTCCTCAAGCTCGAGGGCGAGAAGTACAACATCAACGTCAACCTCATCGCCCCGGCTGCCCAAACCCGCATGACCGCCAACCTCATGGGCCGTGACCCCAACGACCCCGAGCGCGCAGTCGTCATGGCCCCCGAGCACGTCGCTCCCGCGGTCACCTACCTCTGCTCGCCCCAGTGCGAAGAGAGCGGCATCTGCATCGCCGCCTCCGGCGGCCGTTACTCCCGCATCGCGATCGTCACCAACGACGGCGTCTCCTACGACCCCCACGAGTTCAAGGACGCCGACTGGTTCGAGGCCCACTGGAAGCAGATCACCGATCTCTCCAGCTTCAAGGTGCCGTGGTCCTTCCGCGAAACCCGCGACGAGCACTACGCCGCGAAGAAGGCGGCAAAGGCCGAGTAGCGGCTACCGTCTCCGCCGAACGCAGCGGCCCCATGCAGGCATGCATGGGGCCCTTTCGCGTGAAGTTCGCTGGAGAATTCTTCGCCCGGGGCGTACGCTCTCCGGACCGTCCGCGGGAGGTTCCCCATGGTCGAATCAGAGCTGCTCGCCCTGCTCCACCACCAGGCGCCGGATGCCGTCATCTTCGCCGGGACCGATGGCGTCATCCAGGCGTGGAACCCCGCCGCGGAGTCGCGCTTCGGCATCCCTGCGAGCGAAGCGATCGGCCGCGGCCTCAACATCAGCATCCCGCCCCGCTTCCGTGACGCCCACTGGGCCGCCTGCGACCGCGCACTCGCAGCCGGCGATATCCACTATCGCGGCCGCGCCCTGGCTACCCGCGCGCCCGGGCGGGTCGTTCAGAGCTTTCGATCGCGATGACCTTCGCCATCGTCCACGCCCCGGAGGGGTCACCCGTCGGGTTGCTCGCCCACCCGCGGGACATCACCGGGCGGTTCGAGCATGACCGCGAAACCCGGCGGCGCCTGCGGGAACTCGAAGAGGAACTCGCCCGCCTGCGCGGCGACGCTACGCGATGAGCTTCGCCCGCACCGCCGAGATGGCATCGGCGCTCACGCCGATTTCCCGCAGGTACCCCTCCGCCGAACCGTACCGCTCCCGCAGGTACTTAAGCGTCCCGGCCATGTCTTCCGGCGGCGCAGCCAGCAGCACCGCGGCCTTGGCCTCGTCGTAGCCCCTCTCCCGCATCTGCGGCAGCCACTGCTCCCGCAGCGGGGCAAGAAGCCGCTCGGTCACCGAGTAATCCTCCACGATAGCCGCCTCATCGACCCCCGCCAGGTCGAGGAAGAGCGCTGCGGCCACCCCGGTCCGGTCTTTCCCGGCTGCGCAGTGGAACAGCACGCGCCCGTCAGCCTCCGCGACCGTCTCGAACAGGGTCCGATAGGCCGTCGCGCCAATCTCCAGGAACAGCTGGTACACCCGGGCGAACCCGGGGAACTCCTGCCCGAGCCCAACCGGCGATGCGTCGTGCTGGAAGACCGGCGCGTGCACCGCGCGGATGCCGAACCGCTCCACTTCCGGCGTCACATCCCGCGCCCGCTCCTCATCAGAGCGCAGGTCCACGATGGTCAACACCTCGTGCTCGCGCAGCTGCTCAACGCCGCGCTCGGTCAGCCGATGCAGGCTCGCCGACCGCACCACCGCGTCGCGCGTCACCCGCCCATCCGCCACCCGGTAGCCGCCGAGGTGCCGCACATTGAATGCCACTTCGAGCCGAAGCTCCCGGTCCACAACAAGCGTCGTCATGTCCCCACCATACCGTCCCCCGGTGAACCGGTCGTTAACGTCACACGAAATTCTCAAACGCCCCGCCTTGCCTATCCTGTAGCCGCGGGCGCCCTGCCCAGCCTTCCCGCCAGGAGCCCACCGGTGATTACTCGCGACCGCATCGTGCAGACGTTCCTCGACCTCGTCGCTATCGACTCCCCCTCGGGCGAAGAAGACCGCATCGCCGCCGAGCTCGAGCACCGCCTGCGGGCACTTGGCCTCCAGGCCGCGCAGGACGCCGCCGGGAACGTGCTCGCACGCCTCGAGGGCACCGGCGAACCCGTGCTCCTCTCCGCCCACATGGATACCGTCGAACCCGGGCGCGGCATCCGCCCCACCTGGGACGGGCCCGACATCATCCGCAGCGATGGCACCACCATCCTCGGCGCCGACAACAAGGCCGGCTGTGCGGTCATCCTCGAAGTAATCCAGTCGCTGCTCGAAGCCGGCGGTCCGCACCGGCCCGTCGAAGTCGCCATCAGCCGCGGCGAAGAGGTCGGGCTCATCGGCGCGGCCAACATGGACTACTCGCGCATCACCGCCCGGGTCGCCATCGTGATCGATAGCGGAGGGCCGCCATCCAGCATCCAGGGCCAGGCCCCCTATCACTACACCTACGACATCGAAGTCCACGGCCGCAGTGCCCACGCCGGCCTCGAACCGGAGAAGGGCATCCCCGCCATCACCATTGCCGCTGAGATCGTCTCGGGCCTCCCCCAGGGCCGTCTCGACCCCGAAACCACCGGCAACGTCGGCGTTATCCGCGGCGGCCTCGTCCGCAACGCCGTCCCCGACTCCTGCCTCGTCCAGGGCGAACTGCGCTCCATGGTCCAGGAGAGGGCCGAGACGCTGGCCACCCGCGTTGCCGTCCACCTCGACGAGGTCCGGCGTCGACACCCCGGCGCCCGCATCGAAGGGGCTGTTCGCCTTGCCTACCCCGGCTACCGCCTCGAACCCGACGACCCTGCGGTCCGGCTGCTCTACCCTGTCCTCCGCTCCCTCGGCTTCGAACCCAATCCGCACCCCGTCGGCGGCGGCACCGATGGCAACGTCTTCCGCGGGCACGGCATCGCCTCGGTCGTCATCGGCCGCGGCGGCTACAACCAGCACACCCGCGAGGAGTACCTCGTCATCCCGGAAATGCTCGATTGCGCGCGCGTGGTCGAAGCCTGCCTGCGGGCGCCCTAGGACGCCCGGCCCGTCCCCTCGAGGAGCTCGAGGACGCCCCTCCCGCCGGCGCACAGGGCCGAGAGTCGCTCCAGCTCTCCCGTACAGAACGGGATGTTGAGGCGCCGACCGGCAGCCAGCACTTCGTTGTCCGCCAGA
The DNA here is from genome assembly GCF_034433535.1 of Tepidiforma sp. Classification (GTDB taxonomy): domain Bacteria; phylum Chloroflexota; class Dehalococcoidia; order Tepidiformales; family Tepidiformaceae; genus Tepidiforma. The sequence goes on along the minus strand of NZ_DAOUAO010000102.1, from coordinate 27,128 downwards.
GGGGCCACCGCCACCCAGGCCGAACCGAGCGCTTCGCCCAGCGGCCCCGGGAACCACTCCGCCGTCCCGGCAAACGCCTGGGCCGATTCGCCCCGGAGATCCAGCGCCGGGGCGGGGCAGCCCGGGCTCACCGTTGCTGTCGCCGGCAACCCGGCTACCGGCACCCAGGCGCCGGTATCGATACGGCGCAGGATCGCCCCGCGCTCTGCGCGGCAGAGGCGCAGCGCGCCGCCGATCAGCGCCCTCCGGGCCGTCCACCCCGAATCGGCCGCAGCCATCTCCGCCAGCGTCCGCGCCGCCTCGCACACCCCATCCCCGGACGAGGTCTCGAACGTTCGCACGACCACCTCCGGCCAGAATGCCCCGATAGCCGAACCGATCGCCTCCGCGCTGTCGGCTTCGAGCAGCAGGTCGTCGACCGCTGCAGCGCCCTCGTGCGAAACGACCTCCAGCCGGACGATGTCCACCCGGTGCGCAGCCAGCGCCGTCGCGATGGCCGCCAGCGCACCCGGCCGGTCCGGCAACACCACCCGGATCGAACGCGTGACTCCCATGCGCCCAGTCTCGGCCCGGCCCGTTTCTGCCCGATGTCCAGCATGTTTCGTTTGCATTGCGGGTCAGCTTCCCGGCTGGAGCCCTTCCCGTGGGCCTTCGCCCCGTGCCAGCCGCGAAAGCCGCCGCGCAAGCTCGCCGCCGCCCCGGTGCACCGGTTCGAAGCGCCAGACCAGCGCCTCTTCGAACACCTCCGCGGTCTGCAGCGGGACCGTGCCCTCGCGCGCCATGATCCACGCCCCCGCGAGCAGGCGCAGGTGGTAGAGGGTCGCGCCCGGGTACATGCCCCGGTCCAGCTCGGCCACCAGCCCCGCGCCATCGGCGGCCACCCGCTCGGCCAGCGCCGCCGCCGGGTGCTTCACGAGGGGGTCCCGGTCCACCACCCGCCCGAACGAGGTCATCAGGTTGCCATAAATCTCATCGGTGATGCGCGGTCTGCGCCGGAACCACTTCATGCCCGCACAACCTCCAGCACCCGACCCTCGTGCGCCGCCGCGACGACCACCGTTTCGGCCCCGCCAGCCACGAGCAGTTCGGCCAGCGCCCGCGCCCGCCTCAGGTCTACCGGCTGGTTCAGGAGGGCATGCAGCCGCGCCCTTGGGGGCACGCCCTTGTGCCCGCCCTCGGGGTGCAGCACGACCCGCGCGATCGCCTCCTCGGTTACCGGCATCCCGTTGCAGAGCCCGGCGAGCCGCGCGACCCGCTCCGGGCGGTGCACCCACCGGCCGTCGAGCGGTCTCCCCAGCACGGACAGCCCAACACAAACCACGACGTCCGTCGCCCCGGCCGGCACGACCGGCTCATGCTCGGCCGGCGCCTTGAACGGCCGGTGGGCCGACCCATCTGCCTCGACCGCGACGATGCGGCGGGGCCCCCCGAGCGCCTCGACCACCTCCGGCGCGAAGCCCAGCATCCTCCCCCGCTCACCGCGGCCGGAGATCAGCGTGACCGCCCCGTACCTGGCGAGCCCGTCGGCGGCTGCCGCGACGGCCGCGCCTGGTTCAGCCTCCACCAGAGGCGGCATCGGGCCCCCGGCCGGCGGCGTGAACTTCACCGTCGTGGTCACGACGGCCTCCAGCCCGGCAGCACGTGCCGCGCCCGCAAACCAGAACACCAGGCTCGTCTTGCCGCCACCGCCCACGGCCGCCACGATCGCTCCCGGTGCCAGCCCGAATGCTTCGAGCACGTCCATCCTCGCGATCTTACGGCCTTGCCCCATGACCCACCGGCTCATCGCGGTCATCCTGGCCGGCGGCCGCAGCACCCGCTTCGGTCGCGACAAGGCCTCCGCGCCCCTCCGCGGGCGGCCCCTCCTGCAGTGGGTCGCCGATGCCGTTGCCCCGGCGGTCGAATCCATCCTGGTCGTCTCGGCCCGCGGCCAGCAGCTCCCCGCGCTCACCGTGTCCGTCCCGGTCGAGGTCATCCAAGACCGCGACGAGGGTCTCGGCCCCCTCGCGGGGCTCGCCACCGCCTTCGAGGCCGCCGATGCGGAGCTGGCCTTCGCCGCCTCCTGCGACATCCCCCTCCTGCGCCCCGCCCTCGTCGCCCGCCTCGCCGACATCGCCCGCGACGAGGCCGCCGACGTCGTCTGCCCCCGCATCGGCGGCTTCCCCCAGCCGCTCACCGCCGTCTATCGCCCGGCTGACTGCCGCGACCCGTTCCGGCGCGCCGTCGAAATCCGCTCCGGCGGGCTGCGCATTCTCGCCGCCTATCGCGGCCTCCGCGTCTCCTGGCCGACCGAACCCGACCTCCTCCCGGTCGACCCCGACCTCCGCAGCTTCCGCAACGCCAACACCCCGGGGCGCCTCGCCGAGCTCGACCGCCTCCTTGACCTCGCCTGAACCCCTCCGTGGCCCCGCTCACCTTCGGTTGACACGCTTGGGGGGCAACCTATGATGAGCTCACGGGCCCGAATCTGAGCACGGGCGCTTCGCCGCACCAGCACTGCGGCAGCCGGCAACGGCCGGGCAACTTCCAGGGGGAGTGGGACACCAGTGACAACACTCGAACGGCCTCGCACAGTCGGAGAACTCCGCGCCTCCGGCTACCGCGTCCTTCCCGTGCGCGAAGAGATGCGCAAGAACCTCATCGCCAAGATTCGCGCCGGCGAACCCCTCTTCCCCGGCATCTACGGCTACGAGGACACCGTCATCCCCCACATTGTCAACGCCATCCTCGCCGGGCAGGACATCATCTTCCTCGGTGAACGCGGCCAGGCGAAATCCCGCATCATCCGCTCCCTCACCTCCCTCCTCGATGAGGAGACCCCGGTCCTCGCCGGCTGCGAAATCCCCGAGAACCCCTTCGCCCCCATCACCCAGCAGGGGCGCGACATCATCGCGGAGAAGGGCGACGACGCCGAGCTCGAGTGGCTCCCCCGCGAGCGCCGCTACGGCGAGAAGCTCGCCACCCCCGATATCACCATCGCCGACCTCATCGGCGAGGTCGACCCCATCAAGGTCGCCGAAGGCCGCTACCTGAGCGATGAGCTGACCATTCACTACGGCCTCATCCCGCGCACCAACCGCGGCATCTTCTGCATCAACGAACTCCCCGACCTCGCCGAGCGCATCCAGGTCGGCCTCCTCAACATCATGGAGGAGCGCGACGTCCAGATTCGCGGCTACCGCATCCGCCTCCCGCTCGATGTCTTTATCGTGGCCAGCGCGAACCCGGAGGACTACACGAACCGCGGCCGCATCATTACCCCGCTCAAGGACCGCTACGGCGCACAGGTCCGCACCCACTACCCCACGCGCATCGAACACGAAATCGACATCATGGAGGCCGAGCACCATCCCGTCCCGGCCGATTTCGATGTCCACGTGCCCCAGTACATGAAAGAGATCATCGCCGAAATTAGCCGCCTCGCCCGGCGCAGCCCCGATATCAACCAGCGCTCCGGCGTCAGCGTCCGCGCCAGCATCGCCAACTACGAATCCATGCTCGCCAACGCCCTCCGCCGGTCCATCGTCACCGGCGAAGACGTCGTCGTTCCCCGCGTCAGCGACCTCCCCTACGTCGTCCCCGCCCTCTCCGGCAAGGTCGAATTCGAAACCGTCGAAGACGGCCGCGAAGACCAGATCATCGAAAAGCTCATCCAGGGTGCGGTCGTTGCCGTCTTCAACCGCTACTACAACCTCGGCGAACTCGAACAGGTCGTCAACCGCTTCAAAGCCGGCGTCGCCGTCGAAGTCGGCGATATGGTCCCCAGCAGCGAGCACGCCGCCGTCGCCCGCCAGATCGAGGGCCTCATGCCCGCCATTGAGAAGGTGCGCACCGGCCGCAGCGACGCCGAGACCGCTGCCGCGCTCGAGTTCATCCTTGAGGGGCTCCACCTCAACAAGCGGCTCAATAAGGACCGCGTCGGCGGCAAAACCCAGTACCGCGGCTGACCGGTGACCGCCACCCACGTCCGGGTCCGCGAAATCGAACCGCTTGGCCCCCTCTTCGAGGGGGCCATTGCCGTCTACGCCGATGCCTTCGCCCTCCCGCCGTACCGCGACCTCGACCGCGGGCGCGAGGTCTCCGCCCGCATTCGCGATACGCACCGCTTTCGCACCGGGTTCCGCTTCCTCATCGCCGAAGACAACGGCGCCGTCTGCGGCATGGCCTATGGCTACCGCGGCGAAGAAGGACAGTGGTGGCACGATGCCGTCGCCCGCTGGATCGGGCCGGCCGCCGCGAGCGCCTGGCTCGCCGAAAGCTACGAGGTGGTCGAGCTCGCCGTCCACCCCTCCGCCCAGCGGCGCGGCATCGGCACAGCCCTGCTCGAAGCGCTCCTGCGCGGCCGCCGCGAGCGCACCGCCGTCCTCTCCACCCGTACCGACAGCGAGGCCCACCGGCTCTACCATCGCCTCGGCTTCGACTACCTCTGCGAGATGACGTTCACCGCCGGCGGCTGGCCGTTCTACGTCATGGGGCGGCGCCTCCGCTGACCATAATCCCGGCCCGCGCTACGCTCACCACCATCCCATGCCCGAACCCGAGACCTTCCGCTGCATCAAGTGCCGCGCCACCGTCGATACCCTCGCCTTCGGCACCACCCAGCGCAACCACTGCAACCAGTGCCTCTGGAGCCGCCACGTCGATAACTTCCCTGGCGACCGCAAGGCGGCCTGCGGCGGGCCTATGGAGCCCCTCGCCGTCTTCGTCGCCCAGGGCGGCGAGTGGATGCTCATCCACCGCTGCAAGTCCTGCGGCACCCTCCACGAAAACCGCATCGCCGGCGATGACAACCTCATGATCCTCATGGCCATCGCCGCCCGCCCCCTCGCCAATCCACCCGTGCCACTGGAGTATCTCCCGTGACCCGCTCGCGCGCCCTCGAAGTCCTCCTCTCCAACCTTCAGCTCCAGCGCCTCGACCGCGACCTCTTCCTCGGCGACCCCGGGCCCGGCACCGGTCGCCTGTTTGGTGGTCACGTCGCCGCCCAGTCGGTCATGGCCGCCGGCCTCACCCTCGAGCCCGGGGCCGGCTACATCCACTCCCTGCACGCCTACTTCCTCAAGGGCGGCACCCACGATGTGCCCATCCGCTTCGTCGTCGACCGCATCCGCGATGGGCGCACCTTCTCCACCCGCCACGTGGTCGCCTACCAGGGCGGCGAGGCAATCTTCGACCTCTCAGCCTCCTTCGCCCGGCCGGAAGACGGCATCGCTCACCAGGATGTGATGCCCTCGGCGCCGCCGCCTGACGGCCTGCCCGACTGGGAGGATGTCCGCGGCGAACTGCTCGAGGATTCCGAACGGCGGCGTCGCTCCCAGCCCATCGAAATCCGCGTCGTCGACCCCGACCTCCCCGGCGAGCGTCAGCCTGCCCGCCGCCGCATCTGGATGCGCCCCAACGGCCAGCTCCCGGATGACCCCCTCATCCACGCCGCCGTGCTCACCTACGCCAGCGACCGCACCCTGCTCTCCACCGCCGCCCGCCCCCACGGCCTGACCTGGGGCCGCCGCATGTCGGCCAGCCTCGACCACGCGGTCTGGTTCCACGGCCAGGTGCGCTTCGACGATTGGGTCCTCTACGCCAGCGAAAGCCCCGTGGCGCGCCACGCCCGCGGCCTGATCTTCGGCTCGATCTGGACGCCCAACGGCCTGCGCATCGCATCCGTCGCGCAGGAAGGGCTCATCCGCATCCCCCGCGACCGGCTCGATTAGCCGCAGGCCGCGGTCGTCTCACAGGGCCAGGCTGGCCGGCTGCTCCAGGATCGCCTGGATCTCCTTGATAAATCGCGCACCCTCGGCGCCGTCCGTCACCCTGTGGTCGGCGCTGAGCGCGATCTTCATCACCTCGCGCACCGCAATCTCGCCATTAACGATCACCGGCTTCGGCATGACGGAGCCAACGCCGAGGATTGCGGCCTGGCCCGGGTTAATAATCCCGATGAGGGTCTCCACCCCGTAGGCGCCGAGGTTCGTGATGGTGAACGTGCCCTCGCCGTACTCGGCGGCCGTCAGGCGCCCGGCCCGCGCCCGCTCGATGAGGTCCTTGCTTTCCAGCGCGATCCGCCCGAGCGACTTCTCCTGGCAATCCAGCAGCGCCGGGGCGATCAGCCCCTCATCCAGCGCGATACCGATGCAGATGTTGATCCGCTCGTGCAGGCGGAGCCCTTCCTCGCTGAACTCCGCATTGAACTTCGGGTGCCGCGCCAGCGCCAGGGCGCACGCCTTGACAATGAGGTCGTTCACCGTCACCCGCTGACCCTCGGGCAGTGCCGCGTTCAGCTGAGCCCGGAACGCCATCGCTGCCGTCATGTCGACGTCGAGCGTGAGGTAGTAATGGGGCTGCGTCTGCTTCGAGAGCGTCATCCGGTGGGCGATGGCCTTCCGGATCTTCGAGAGCTCCGCCAGCTCGCCCGTTGCGGCAGGCTGCGCCGCCGGCGCGACAGGCGGGGCGGGTGGAGGCGTCGGCGCCGGGGCAGCCGCCGCCGGGGCCGGGCGCGTTGCTGGCCGGGCTTGCGCCTGCATGGCCGCAATTGCCGCCTCCACATCGCGGCGCAGGATGCGGCCATCGGGCCCGCTCCCCCGCAGCCCCCGCACATCCAGCCCCGCCTCCCGCGCAATCCGCCGCGCCACGGGGCTGATGCGGACCCGCCCGTCCATCTCCTCGACTTCCGCGGCCGCGGGCTCAGGCTCAGCTTCCCGCGCCGGGGCCGCCGTCTGCTTTAGCTCCGGCTCGATCTCGCGCTTCGCGGGCGGGGGAACCGGCTTCCGCTCCACCTCCGGCGCCGCCTCGTTGGGTTCCCCGAGAATCGCAATAACGTCCCCGACGGGAACCACCTCCCCTTCCTGCGCCACCAGCTTCAGGATGGTCCCCGATTCGAACGCCTCCAGTTCAACCGTCGCCTTGTCGGTTTCGATTTCCGCGATCACGTCCCCCCGCTTCACCACGTCCCCGGGCTGCTTCAGCCACTTCACCAGCGTCCCTTCGACCATGTCCGCCCCCATCTGGGGCATCGTCACATTGATGGCCACCGGCTACTCCTTGAACATCCCGAGCACCGCTTCGACGACGTCCTCTTCCGAAGGCAGCGCGTAAAACTCCAAGTTGCGATTGTACGGGAGCGGCACATCCTTGCAGGCCACCCGCGCCACCGGGGCGTCCAGCCAGTCGAACGCGCGCTCCATGATCTGCGCGGCCAGCTCGCCGCCGAACCCGCCGAACTTCCAGGCGTCCTCCACGATCACCGCGCGGTTGGTCTTCTTCACGGAAGCCACCACGGTGTCGATATCCAGCGGGCGCAGGGTGCGCAGGTCGATCACCTCGGCGCTGATCTCCTCCTGCTGTTCGAGCAGCAGCGCCGCCCGCAGCGCCTGGTGCACGCTCCCGCTGTACCCCACGATCGTCACGTCGGTGCCCTCGCGCAGCACGTTCGCCACGCCGAACTCGACCAGGAAGTCCGGATCGTCCGGGACCTCCCCGCGCAGGCCGTAGTTGGCCGTGTGCTCGATGAAAATCACCGTGTTCTGGTCGCGGAACGCCCGCTTCAGCAGCCCCTTCCCGTCGGCCGGCGTCGAAGGGCACACCACCTTCAGCCCCGGGAAATGGGCGTAGAGCCCTTCGAGGCTGTGGCTGTGCGTCGCCGCCAGCTGGGAGCCGCCGCCGCTCGCCATGCGAATCACCAGCGGCACGTTGATCTGCCCGTTCGACATGTGCAGCAGCTTCGCCGCGTTATTCACGATCTGGTCCAGCGCGAGGAAGCTGAAGTTGATGGTCATCAGCTCAACCATCGGGTGCATGCCGCCCATCGCGGCGCCGATGCCGATTCCCACAATCGCCGATTCGGCGATAGGCGTGTCGCGCACCCGCTTCTCCCCGAACTCCTCCAGCAGCCCCCGCGTGACCGCGTACGAACCGCCGTACTTCCCGATGTCCTCGCCCATCAGAAAGATCCGCTCGTCCCTGAGCATCTCCTCCCGCAGCGCCTCGCGCAGGGCATCGCGCATGCGCATCTCAGGCATCCGAATCCTCCTTGTACAGGTGGTCGAAGAGCGTCTCCAGCGCCGGCTGCGGGCTCCGTTCGGCGTAGTCCACCGCCTCGTTCACCACGGCTTCCACCCGCGCCTCGAGCTCGGCGAAGCCGTCCGCATCCAGCATCCCGGCCTCCATCATTTGCGTCTTGAGCCGTTCGATGCAGTCACGCTTGCGCGCCTGTTCGATCTCCTCCTTCACCCGGTAGAGCTCCGGGTCCGCCATCGAATGCCCGCGGTAGCGGTAGGTCATCGCCTCGATGAAATACGGGCCCTTGCCGCTGCGGGCATGCTCCACCGCCGTCCGCGTTGCGTCGTACACCGCCAGCACGTCCATCCCATCCACGGAAACGGCCGGCATGTTGTAGGCCGCCGCCAGCTTCGGGATCTCGGTCGAAAGCGACTCCTGCAGCGGCACCCCCATCCCGTAGAGGTTGTTCTCGCAGAAGAAGATCGTCGGCGTCTTCCAGAGCACCGACATATTGAGCGCCTCGTGGAACTCACCCTCGCCGACGCTGCCGTCGCCGAAAATGCACAGGGTCACGAAGTCTTCGCCCTTCATCTGCGCGGCGACCCCAAGCCCGACCGCCAGCGGCAGGTGCGCCGCCACGATGGCGTACCCGCCGAGGAAGCCCTTCTCCACGTCGTACAGGTGCATCGAGCCGCCGCGTCCGCCTGCCACACCCGTGGCCTTGCCGAAGAGCTCCGCCATCACCCGGTTGGGGTCGAGCCCGCAGGCCAGCGCGTGACCGTGGTCGCGGTAGTGCGTCAGGATCTTGTCGCGCTCTTCGAGGCAGGCGATCGACCCGACCGCGCACGCTTCCTGGCCGGTGTACAGGTGCAGGAACCCGCGAATCTTTCCCTTGGTGTACAGCTCGCCGCACTTCTCCTCGAAGCGCCGGATCAGCACCATCTGGTAGAGGAACATCCCGAGCCGTTCCGCCCCCAGCTCCTCAATCAGCCGATGCTCGACTCCTGACGTCATCGCGTCACAGCTCCTTCCTGCGGCGCCGCGCGCCGCCGCACCACGTGGATCGCCTCGCCGTCCGCCGCCAGGGCGGCCTCCTTAAGCGCCTCGGGCAGCGTGGGGTGCGCGTGCACGGCGAACCCCACCTCCACCGATGTCGCCTCCAGCACCGCGATCATCGTCGCCTCACCGAGGAGGTCGTTGATGTCGTGCCCAATCATGTGGATGCCGAGCACCTGCCCGGTCGGCTCGTCCACCACCACCTTCACGAAGCCTTCCGTGTGCCCGGCGGCCACCGCCTTCCCCAGCGCCGTCAGGGGGAACCGCCCGGTGCGCACGGTGTACCCCGCCTCGTGCGCGGCCTGCTCCGTGTAGCCAATCGACCCGACCTGCGGCTGGCAGAAGGTCGCCCGCGGCATCTGCACATAGTCCGGCTCGGGGCGCTCGATCCCGGCGATGTGCTCCACAGCGAGCACGCCCTGCTGCGAGGCCACATGGGCAAGCATCAGCTTCCCGGTCACATCGCCCACGGCGAAGATGCCCGGCACATTCGTCCGCATCCGCCCGTCGATCTCGATGAATCCGCGGTGGGTGTCCACACCCGCCGCCTCGAGCCCGAGGCCCCCGGTGTGCGGTACGAACCCCACCGCCAGCAGAACCACATCGCCTTCAACTCGCTGCTCGCCATCGCCGCCCGAGACATGGACCGCCGCACCCGCGCTGGTGCGCTCCACGCGCTCCACCTTCGTCCCGGTCAGGCAGCGGATGCCGCGCGCTTCGAAGCTGCGCTTTAGCAGCCTCCCGATCTCCGGGTCCTCCTGGGGGAGCAGCGTTGGCAGCAGCTCGACCACCGTCACCTCGCTCCCGTAGCTCGCCCACGCGTGCGCAAATTCCACCCCCACCGGACCACCGCCGATAATTACCGCCCGCTGCGGCGCCTCCCGCCGGGCGAGCGCCTCACGGCTGGTGATGACCACTTCACCGTCGGGTTCCATCCCCGGCAGCACGCGCGTGCTCGCGCCGGTCGCGATCACCACGTTCCGCGCCGCGAACTGCCTGTCTCCGCAGCGAACCTGGCCCTGCCCCGCCAGTGACGCCTCCCCGGTCACCACCTCCACCCCGTTGTCGCGCAGCAGCAGCTCCACCCCGCCGACAATCTTCTCCACCACCTCGCGGCTGCGGTCGATCGCGGCTCCGAAGTCGAACGACACCCCCTCGGCCCCGCGCAGCCCCCACTTCGTCCCCTCCCGCACCGCATTCACCACGTCCGCGTTCTTCAGGATCGCCTTGCTGGGGATGCACCCCCAGTTGAGGCACAGCCCGCCAACCCGCTCCTTCTCGAACAGGACCGTCTTGAGGCCCAGCTGGGCCGCCCGAATCGCTGCCACATAGCCGCCCGGGCCTCCGCCAACAATCGCGACATCCCACTGAGCCATAGCGCTCTCCTAGACTACCATAGATAGAAGCTCTGTCTATCCGGCGCGCTTACGTCCCGGCCATCTCACTCTGCCCAACCCGGCGAGCCCTGTCTACCAGCAGTTTCCCGGGGATTTCACGGCCCCTGGTCCTCACTCCCGCTGATGCTCGGGAACGGCGTCAGAGCGCCCGGGCGCCGCAGCACGTAGAGCGCGTGTGTGCGCAGCAGCGGCACCGCTGCCAGCGGCCCGTACAGCCAGGGCGCGAACCGGCCGATGGCCCGGGCAATCGGGGGCGCCAGCGTCAGCGTCTTCACCCGCATGGGGCAGCGCGGGAACCACCGGCGCACATCCTCGGCCGAGACCGGGTGCACCTTCGGGTTCCGGGGGTTCCGCCGCCGCATGTCGTACACCAGGATCAGCCCCCCCGGCCGCGTCACCCGCACCACCTCGGCCGCGATCCGCTGTGCCACGTCCTCGTCCGGCACCGAGCTGAACAGCGTGAACGCCAGCGAAAGGTCGAACGCCTGGTCCGGCTCCGGCACACGCTCGGCGCTCCCCTCGTGCACCCGGATCTCCGGCGAGCGCGAGCGGAAGTAGCGCACCGCCTCGCCGTCCAGGTCCTGCCCGGCGAGGTGCTCCGGCCGCGCCCCCCACTGCACCAGCATCCGCAGGTTGTAGCCGGTCGAACAGCCCGCCTCGAAGGCCCGCAGGTGCGCCAGCGAATGCCACCCGACCCGCCGGAACAGCCCCGCCAGGTAGCGCTCCCGCTCCTGCACCATCAACAGATTGCCGGGCTGCAGAATCGACTGGTCCGCCATCTCCGCGCGACCCAATCTACCCGCCGGGCACCCTCGGGGAAAGCCGCTATCATCCGGGCATGTCCATCGAGCAGGCCTACATCGAACGCCATCCGACCTCGCGCGCGCTCTACGAACGCGCCTCCCGCGTGCTGCCCAGCGGCGTCACCCACGACAGCCGCTTCCTCCGCCCCTTCCCCATCTACGCCGAACGCGCCGAGGGTGCCTACAAGTGGGACGTCGATGGCCACCGCCTGGTCGACTACGTGGTCGGCCATGGCGCGCTCCTCCTCGGGCACAATCACCCTGCCATCGCCGCTGCCGCCGCCGCGCAGCTCGCCCGCGGCACCCACTACGGCGCGAGCCACGAACACGAGATCGCCTGGGCCGAAGAGGTCATCCGCCTCGTTCCCTCCGCCGAGGTGGTCCGCTTCACCAGCTCCGGCACCGAAGCCACCCTCATGGCGCTCCGGCTCGCCCGGGCAGCCACCGGCCGCCCCGGCGTCGTCAAGTTCGAACGCCACTTCCACGGCTGGCACGACTACGTGGTCCCTGCTTCCAGCTACGCGGGCCGCACCCCGCCCGGCATCCCCGCCGCCACGCTCGATTCCGTCGCCGTCGTCCCGCCCGAGATCGCCGCCGTCGAAGCCGCGATCGATGCCCGCGGCGATATCGGCGCCTGCATCGTCGAAGCCGCCGGCGCCTCAAGCGGCCAGGTCCCGCTTCCCCGCGGCTTCCTCCGCCAGCTGCAGGAAGTCTGCAATCGCCACGGCATCGTCTTCATCATGGACGAAGTCGTCACCGGCTTCCGCTGGGCTCCCGGCGGCGTCCAGCAGCTCGAGGGCGTCCGCCCCGACCTCACCACCCTCGCCAAGGTCCTCGCCGGCGGCTTCCCGGGCGGCGCCGTCGCCGGACGCCGCGACCTCCTCGAGTACCTCCAGTTCCCCGGCGGCGGGCCTCGCACCGAGAAGGTCGGGCACCCCGGGACGTTCAACGCCAACCCACTCTCCGCCGCTGCCGGGGTCGCCTGCCTGCGCGAAATCGCCGACGGCAGCCACCAGCGCCGCGCCGACGGCCTTGCGGCCACGCTCCGCGCCGGGATGAATACCATCCTGCGCGAGCTGGCCATCCCCGGGGTCGTCTACGGCCAGTCCTCCGCCTTCCGCGTCCACCTCGCGGGCGACGAGCTCCCGCCCGCCGCTGACACCGACGGGCGTGACCTCCCCCCCGGGGTCCTCGCCGCGCCGTTCCCCACCGAGCGCGCCCGCCTGCTCCAGCTCGCGCTCATCAACCGCGGGGTCCATCTCTTCGGCACCGGCGGCATGCTCAGCTCCGCCCACAGCGAGGCCGACATGGCCCACACCCTCGAGGCATGGCGGGAGGCCCTGCTCGAGCTGCGCAGCCAGGGCCAGCTCGAAAATCGCTGATTCTCAGCCCCCGTTCACCATCGCGTTTTGCGAATCGGCTACACTACAGCCATGCTCCAGTCGGTGCTCTTCTTCCTCCTCCTGGCGCTGCCGTTCTTCGTCTACCTGCTCAACATGTACCTGGCCAGCCGGGAATCGCGCGGACCGGGTGGGGGCATCGCTGGGGGCATCCCGAAGGCAAAACCCGCGAAGAAGCCCCGCGCTGAGCGCCGGGCGCGCGTGCGACCCGCCCGCGTCACGAACTGCGGCCGCACCTTCTCCCACTTCGCCCTGGCGCTCGTCGGCTCCTCCAGCGCCTGCCGCTACTGCACCTACCTCGAAACGCCACCCACGCCGATTCGGCCGGACGAGGGCGGCGATGCCCTCGACGACCCCGAGGCCATCATCCGCGCCGCCGAAGAGATCATCGACCAGTCCCGCCAGTAGTTCGACACCGCCCCGCTGCCCGGCCACAATGCGCCCATGCAGCACACCCGCCTCGGCCGCACCGGCCTTACCGTCTCACGCCTCTGCCTCGGCACCATGACATTCGGCTTCCAGTGCGACCAAGCCACCTCCGTCGCCATCATGGACCGCGCCTTCGATGCCGGCGTCACCTTCTTCGACACCGCCGACGTCTACCCGCTGGGTGCCCCGCCCGGGTCCCAGGGCCGCACCGAGGAGATTGTCGGCCGCTGGCTCGCGCGCGACGGCCGCCGCCAGCGCGTGATCCTCGCCACCAAGTGCTTCGGCCGCATGGGGCCCTCCCCGTGGGACCAGGGCAACTCCCGCAAGCACATCCTCGACGCCGTCGACGCCTCCCTGCGCCGCCTCCAGACCGATTACATCGACCTCTACCAGCTCCACGGCCCCGACCCCAACACCCCCATCGACGAAACCCTCAAGGCCCTCGATGACCTCGTCCGCTGGGGCAAGGTCCGCTACATCGGCTGCTCGAACTTCCTCGCCTACCAGGTCGCCCGCGCCATCGGCCGCAGCGAAGTGCTCGGGCTCGGCCGCTTCGATTCCGTTCAGCCGCGCTACAACCTGCTCTTCCGCGAGATCGAACGCGAACTCCTCCCGCTTTGCGACGAGGAAGGCATCGGCGTCATCCCCTACAACCCGCTCGCCGGCGGGCTCCTGACCGGCAAGCACCGCCCCGAGGCCGGGCCCGAAGAAGGGTCCCGCTTCACGCTCGGCACCGCCGGGCGCCTCTACCAGGGCCGCTACTGGCACGATGACATGTTCCAGGTGGTCGAACAGATTCGCCCACTCGCAGCGGCAGCCGGCATGACCATGCCCCAGCTCGCGGTCGCCTGGGTGCTGGCCAACCCCGTCATCACCGCGCCCATCATCGGCGCCAGCCGCCCCGAGCAGCTCGACGACACCATCAAGGCGGTCGAAACGCCCCTCCCGCCCGAGCTGAAGCAGCAGCTCGATGACCTCACCGCCGTCTACCGCAAGGGCGATTCCCCACGCTGATGTCCGGGCTCGGCGAACTCCTCACGCTTGCCCTTCGTGCCGCCGACCTCGCCGGCCGGGTCATCATGCCCGTCTACGCGGCAGGCTTCACCGTCGAGCGCAAGGCCGACCGCACCCCCGTCACCGAAGCCGACCGCAACGCCGAGCTCGAACTGCGGCGCTTCTTCGAACGCGAGACGCCCGGCTTCGGCGTCCTCGGTGAGGAATTCGGCGAGACACCCGGCGACGGCCGCCACCGCTGGATCATCGACCCCATCGACGGCACGAAGTCGTTCATCCACCGCGTGCCCCTCTTCGGCACCCTCATCGCGCTCGAACAGGACGGCGAGCCCGTGCTGGGCGTCATCGCCTGCCATGCGGTTGGCGAGACCGTCGCGGCGGCTCGCGGCCTCGGCGCCCGCCTGAACGGCGAACCAGTCCGCGTTTCGCCCCTCACCGACCTCGAAGAGGCCACCCTTACGATGACCTCCTTCGCCCGGACCGCCGCCCGCTACCCCCGCGGCTACGCCGCGCTCGTCCAACGCTGCGGCCTCGCCCGCGCATGGGGCGATTGCTACGGCTACCTCATGGTCGCCACCGGCCGCGCCGAGATCATGCTCGACCCCGACATGAGCATCTGGGACGCTGCCGCCCTCCAGCCAATCATTCGCGAAGCCGGTGGCGCCTTCAGCCAGTGGGACGGCAATCCCGCCCTCGGCAACTCCGCAGTCGCCACCAACGGCCTCCTCCACGAGGCCGTCCTCGCCCTGCTGGCCCTCGACCGCCGCTGAGCCGCGAGCACGGAAAGGGCCCGCGAAGCGCGGGCCCTTTCCGTGTGCGTGCGTTCGATCCGGCAGTGGCGGCAGGCGTTAGGCCTTCCCGATCTTGAACATCTTGGTCCCGCAGACCGGGCAGGTGCCCTCGGTCGCGGGCTTCCCGTTCTTCATCGTGATGGCCTTCGCGTCCTTCATCTCGCGCCGTTCCCGGCACTTCAGGCAGTACGCTTCCAATGCTCCTCCTTCTTCCGTCCCTCCCTGGACGGCGCTGGCAGAATTGTGAGAGTGCCTACGCAATTACGCAGACCGGCCAGCCACCGTGCATGTTCGTCCCGCCCTTCCTCGCTGTCAAGGAAAAAGTGAACCTGATTCGCACATAACTAGGATTTTTTCTCGGCCGAAACCCCGGCAAGCACCTTCAGCGGCTGAACTCCCGCTCCGGGGCGCGCCTCGCCGATGCCCAGGAAGCGTCCATCGGCGGCGTACACCCGAAGCGGCCCCCCCGCCCGCGACGGCGCAGCCCGGTGCAGGTTGCCATGTGCGAAGTCGCGGGCGCCGGCCGCCCCGAGGATTGCCGCGTCCCAGCGCAGGAGCCCCTCGTCCGCCGCCAGAATGACCTCCTCGGCCCTCCCGGCCACGGTTAGCGCCTCAAGCTCCGCCATGGTCACCGCCTCGCGTACGTGCAGCTCCCCCGAACGGACCCGCCGCAAGGAGGCCAGGTGTGCCCCGCAGCCCAGCTGCCGCCCCAGGTCACGCGCGAGGCTCCGGATGTACGTCCCCGGCCCGCAAACCACCCGCAGGCGAACCCGGTCCGTCCCAACCAGCCGCACCTCGAACACGCGCACCTCCACTGGCCGCGGCGCCAGCTCCGGGGCCCGGCCCTCGCGCGCGAGGGCGTACGCCCGCTTGCCATCTACCTTCAGCGCGCTGAAGGCCGGCGGCGTCTGAAGGATCGTCCCGGTCAGGCGCGCGGCTGCCGCCTGTATCGCCGCCTCAGCCAGCTCCGGTACCGGCCGCACCCAGGTCACCTTCCCGTCGCTATCATCCGTCTCGGTCTCGACCCCAAGCACCGCCTCCCCGATGTACTCCTTGTCGTGCGCGGTCAGGTACTCCGCCAGCCGCGTCGCCTGCCCGAGGCACACCACCAGCAGGCCGGTCGCGAACGGGTCGAGCGTTCCCGTGTGCCCGGCTCGCCGCTGCCCGAGCAGCCTCCGCACCTTCGCCACCACATCGTGACTCGTCCAGCCGGCTGGCTTATCGATCAGCAGCAGCCCGTCCGGCCCGTCAGTCGCCTTCGTCCGCCTCACCGCGCTCCGCCCGCACCTGGTGAATCAGCTCGGCAAGCCGAGCCCCGCGTTCGATCGAGGGGTCGAACCGAAAAATCAGCTCCGGCACGTTCCGCATTGTCAGTCGGTGCACCAGCTCCCGGTGCAGGAACGGCGCAGAATGCTGGAGCCCTTCCAGCGCCTCCCGCCGCTCCTCATCGGTCCCCAGGTGCGAAACGTAGACCACCGCCCGCCGCAGGTCCGGCGAAACCTGCACTTCGGTGATCGTCACGAGCCCACGGCCCACCCGCGGATCTTTCACCTCCCGCAGCAGCAGCTCTGCCAGCTCCGCCCGAAGGAGCTCATTGACCCGGGTTGTCCGCATGCTCATCGCGCGGCCCTCCCGGCCAGGGTCAGCTCACCCGCTCTTCGTGGTAGAACTCGATGATGTCGCCCTCTTCGAACCTGTCGAAGCCGGAGAGCACCACCCCGCATTCGTAGCCGGTTTGCACCTCGCGCACGTCGTCCTGGAACCGCTTCAACCCTTCGCAGCGCGCCTTCGCAATCTCCTGCTTGTTCCGCAGCACCCGCGCCATCGACCCGCGCCGGATGGTGCCATCCGTGACGTAGCAGCCCGCAATCTGCCCGACCTTGCTCGACTTGAACACCCGGCGAACCTCGGCGTGCCCATCGACCACCTGCTTGAAGACCGGCTCGAGCATGCCCTGCAGCGCGTTCTCGATGTCTTCGAGTACCTGGTAAATGATGGTGTACAGCCGAATTTCGACGCCGGCCGCCTCCGCTCGCTTCCTGGCGCTCGACTCGACCCGCGTGTTGAACCCGATGATGATGCCGTTCGAAGCCTCGGCCAGCATCACGTCGCTGTCCGTCACCGGGCCCGTCGCCGCGTGGATGATGCGCACCTTCACTTCGTCGGTGCTCAGCCGCTCCAGCGCCCCGCGGATTGCCTCGGCGCTGCCGCGCACATCCGTCTTCAGGATGATGATCAGTTCTTTCAGCTTCCCGGCGCTAATCTCAGTGAACAGCGTGTCGAGATTGACCCGCGCGGGCTGCTGCTCGGCCGCCTGGCGCAGCCGCTTCCGCTCCTCCACGATCTGCCGCGCCGTCTTCTCATCGGCCACGGCCCGCAGCCGTTCACCCGCCTCCGGCACATCTTCGAGCCCAAGAATCACCACCGGCGTCGAAGGCCCGGCCTCCTTCACCCGGCGTCCCCGGTCGTCCAGCATCGCCCGAACCTTCCCGCTCGTTTCCCCCACCACCACGGCATCGCCCTGCCGCAGCGTCCCGCGCTGCACCAGCACGGTGGCAATCGGGCCACGACTCGGGTCCAGCTCCGCCTCGATGACCACTGCCGAAGCCGGCCGGTCAGGGTTCGCCTTCAGCTCGCTAATCTCCGCGACGAGGTTGATCGCCTCGAGCAGGTCATCCAGGCCCTTGCCGGTCGTCGCCGAGACGTTCACCGCGACCACGTCGCCGCCGTACTCCTCCACCACCAGCCCGTGCTCGGTCAGCTGCTGCTTCACACGGTCGGGATTCGCGGCAGGCAGGTCGATCTTGTTGATCGCCACGATAATCGGCACCCCGGCGGCCTTCGCGTGGTTGATGGCTTCCACCGTCTGCGGCATCACGCCGTCGTCAGCCGCGACCACCAGCACCGCGATATCGGTCACCTGCGCCCCGCGCGCCCGCATCGCGGTAAACGCCGCGTGCCCGGGAGTATCGATGAAGGTGATCAGGTGCCCATCCCGCTCCACCTGGTACGCGCCGATGTGCTGGGTGATGCCGCCTGCCTCGCCGGCTGCCACCCGCGTCTTGCGGATCGCATCCAGCAGGCTCGTCTTTCCGTGGTCGACGTGCCCGAGAATCGTCACGACCGGCGGACGCGGCTTCAGGCTCGCCGGGTCATCAGGTTCGTCCTCCGGCTCGACCACCGGCTCTGCGGCGGCTGCCGCCTCGGCCTCCTCTGGCTGCGGTTCAAAGCCCAGCTCCACCGCCACGATCGCGGCCGTGTCGTAGTCGATCACCTGGTTCTGGTTGGCCATCACCCCGTTCGTCATCAGCCGCTTGATCACCTCCACGGGCGTTACCCGCAGCAGGTCAGCCAGCTCCTTCACCGTCAGGGCGTCCGGGATGCTCACGCGCCTTGGGGTGGATGGTCTTGCCGTCATACGCTATCGCCTTCTTTCGCCGGCAACGCCAACCCGAAGGCCCGCAGGGCCTCCACATCGTCCACGGCCGGGGTAATTCTCAGTGCATGCTTTATCGTACCCCCTCGCAGCGCTTTCTCCCAGCACTCACGCGTGGGGTGGATATACGCCCCCCGCCCGTTCGCTCGCCCCGTGAGGTCCACCACGACCCGCCCTTCCGGCGTCCGCACAATGCGGACAAGCTCCCGCTTGCCCTGCTCAGCCCGGCAGGCGATGCAGGTCCGTTGCGGCTGCCGTCGCGGTCGAGCCCCCGTGGCGATGCGTCACTCCTCCAACCGCCCGGCCCATCAGTGGATGCGCCCGGCGTAATCGATATCGTCCATGTCGTCGCCTTCGTCGAAGTACCGCGCCCGGCGGCCCTTCTTCCCGGCAGACTTCTTCGGCAGCGGCTCGTCCTCCTCGGCACGGCGGGGGAGGACGTCCTCCGCGAACCGGATCGATGACGGCCGGCTCTCGTCCGTCAGCGAGGTCGGGATTTCGTACTCCTCGTCCTCGTCCTCGCCGTAATCTTCCGACTCCCGCTCTTCGCCCTTGGGCACGGGCATTCGCTCCACGATCGAGGCGAAGGAGATCTCCTCCTCTTCCTCTTCGGGCTCCGGCGCCGGCTCCGGGCGGTGGGCGACGGCCGGCTCGGGCTCCGGCCTCGGCGCCGCGGCCTCCTCGGCAGCAGCGGCCACCTCCTCCGCCTCCTGGATGATGTCGATGTCAGGCGCCTCGCCGGGGGCGTACGGCTCGAAGGCCAGCGGTCGCTCCTCTTCGCCAGCTTCCAGCCGGTCCTTCGCCGACTGGCTCATGACGTTGATCCGCCAGCCCGTCAGCTTCGCTGCCAGCCGTGCGTTCTGCCCGTCCTTGCCGATCGCGAGCGACATCATCCGGTCCGGCACCACCACCGACGCCAGCCGCTCCTTCGGGTCGATCTCGACTTCCGTCACCTGGGCCGGGCTCAGCGCGTTCGAAACGAAGTTTGCAGGGTCCGGGTCCCACTTGATGACGTCGATTCGCTCGCCGTTCAGCTCGTTGACGATGTTCTGGATGCGCGTGCCACGCACGCCCACGCACGCCCCGATCGGGTCGATCGCCGGGTTGCGCGCCCAAACCGCCACTTTGCTCCGGTGACCACCCTCCCGGGCGATGCTCTTGATCTCCACCGTGCCGGCCTTGATCTCCGGCACTTCCATTTCGAACAGGCGCCGCAGCAGGTTGCGGTGCGCCCGGCTCACCACCACCTGGGGGCCCTTGGAGGCCCGGCTCACGTCCGCCACCAGCACCCGCACCCGCTGTCCCGGCCGCAGGTGCTCATTGCGCACCTGCTCGCTGGCCGGCAGCACCGCCTCGGTCCCCCGCCCCAGCTCCATGATGATCTGGCGCGGCTCCACCTTCTGCACCGTCCCGACGATCAGCTCGCCGACCTTGTTGCTGTACTCGTCATAAATTGCGTCGCGCTCCGCCTCGCGCAGCCGCTGCAGCACCACCTGCTTGGCGGTCTGCGCTGCGATACGCCCGGCCTTCTCCGGGATCTTCTCCTCGAAGTCCAGCACGTCGCCGGGCCGGGCGTCCGGCTTCCAGCGCCGCGCTTCCTCAACCGAGATCTCAACCCGCGGGTCCTCAACCGTTTCCGCCACCACCATCTGCCGGTACGCCCGCACGTCGCCGGTCCGCGCATCGATCTTCACGTACAGGTTCGGCGCATCATCCTCTTCGCGCCGGAAGGCCGAGGTCAGCGCAGCCTCCACCGCCTCATACACCGTCTCCGGCGGCAGGTTCTTCTCCGCAGCGACCTGGTTCAGTGCCAACAACAAATCGTTTTTCATCGTCTCAACAAAAAAGTGGGCGCCGCGCCCACTCCCGCAGGGGATTGCCAGCTCGAATCATAGCACGTCCCGCGCGGCTGTGATCACCGGCCCCTGCGGCCTGCGCTAATCTGGACCTATGGCCCGCATCTACCTCGACCACGCCGCCACCACGCCTACCGACCCCCGCGTCCTCGAGGCCATGCTCCCGTTCTTCACTACCCACTGGGGTAATCCCTCAAGCATCTACCTCGAAGGACAGCGGGCCCGGGCGGCAGTCGACGCCGCGCGCAAGACCATCGCCGACCTGCTCGGCGCCTCGCCGAAGGAGATCGTCTTCACCTCCGGCGGCACCGAATCCGACAACGCGGCAATCCGCGGTGCCGCCTTCGCCCAGCGCGCCCGCGGCCGCGGCAACCATATCGTGACCTCCGCCATCGAGCACCACGCGGTGCTCCACACCGTCGAACAGCTCGAACGCGAAGGCTTCCGCGCGACCTACCTCCCGGTCGACCGCGACGGAGTGGTCTCCCTCGAAGCCCTCGCCGAGGCCGTCGGCCCGGAGACCGTTGTCGTTTCCGTCATGACCGCCAACAACGAGGTTGGCACCATCCAACCGATCGCCGAGGTCGCCCGCATCGCCCGCGAGCGCAACCCCCGGGTCGTCGTCCACACCGATGCCGTGCAGGCCGCCGGCACCCTCGATATCACCCCTGCCCGCCTCGGGGTCGACCTCCTCAGTATCGCGGGCCACAAGCTCTACGGCCCCAAGGGCATCGGCCTGCTCTACATCAAGAACCGCACGCCCTGGCAGCCGCTCATCCTCGGCGGCAGCCAGGAGAAGGAGCGCCGGGCCGGCACCGAAAACGTCCCCGGCATCATCGGCCTCGCCGCCGCCATGCAGCTCGCCTGGCAGGAGCGCGACGCCTACAACGCCCACGTCCGCCGGCTTCGCAACCGCCTGCTGTTCGAACTCCCCGAGCGCATCCCCGATACGGTCATCACCGGACCGGCCGATCCCGACCGCCGCCTGCCCAACAACTTCTCCTGCTGCTTCCGCAACGTCGAGGGCGAAAGCGTCCTGCTCGCGCTGGATATGGCCGATATTGCCGCCAGCAGCGGCTCAGCCTGCACCACCGGCGCGCTCGAACCCTCCCACGTGCTCACCGCCATGGGCATCGACCGCGACCTCGCCCACGCCTCGCTCCGCCTCACCCTCGGCCGGGCCACCACCGACGCCGATATCGACCGCGTGCTCGAAGTCCTTCCCGGGATCGTCCAGAAGCTCCGCTCGCTTGCCGGCGCCTAGTGAATGCCCTGGTGTGCCAGGAAGTCGAGGATGTCCTGCACCGTCCGGATATTCTCCGCGTCCTCGTCCCGGATTTCGAACGTCGCCTGGTCCGCGAACTCCTCCTCGATGGCGATCGTCAGGTCCACGATGTCCAGCGAATCGGCCCGAAGGTCATCGACGAGGCTCGCCTCCGGCGTCACCTCCTCCGGGCTCACCTTCAGCTGCCGAACCACCACATCCCGAACTCGTTCGAAAACCGTTGCCATGTGCGTGTGCTCCCCTGGGAATCCTCTCAGGCTGCCGGGCGCCCGTTAGGCTACGTCAGCCTTCGTACTTGCGAAAGATCACCGAACCGTTCTGCCCACCGAACCCGAACCCGTTCGCCGCGGCTGCCCGCACCCGCATCGAGCGGGCCTTCAGCGGCACGTAGTCCAGGTCGCACTCCGGGTCCGGGTTTTCGAGGTTGATCGTTGGCGGCACCACATCGTGGTACACCGCCAGCGCAGCCGCCAGCGCGCCCACCGCCCCCGCCGCGCCCAGCAGGTGCCCGACCATCGACTTCGGCGAGCTGACCGCCAGCCGGTACGCATGCTCGCCGTAGGCCTGCTTGATCGCCCGCGTCTCGGAAACGTCGTTCAGCGGCGTCCCCGTCCCGTGCGCGGCGATGTAGTCCACGTCGCCCGGCTCCAGGCCCGCATCCCGCAGCGCTTCGACCATCGCATCGCACGCCCCCGAGCCGTCTTCCAGCGGGGCCGTAATGTGGTAGGCATCGCAGCTCAGGCCGCCGCCCGCGAGCTCCGCGTACACCCGCGCACCCCGCGCCCGCGCCCGCTCCTCCGACTCGATCACCATCACCACCGCGCCCTCGCCAAATACGAACCCATCGCGTTCCCGGTCGAATGGCCGGCTCGCACGCGCCGGCTCGTCGTTCCGGCGGCTCAGCGCCTTCATGTTCGCCAGCGCCGCAATCGGCAGCGGGTGGAGCGCCGCCTCTGTCCCGCCGGCCAGCACCACATCGCACCGGCCGGAAGCGATCAGGTGCTTCGCCTCCAGGTAGCTGTAGAGGCCACTCGCGCAGGCCGCGACGCTCGCCATCGCCGGCCCGCGCAGCCCCAGGTGCATCGAAACTTGGCACGCGCCCATGTTCGGCGCCATGGTCGGGACATAAAACGGGCTCACGCGCCCCGGCCCCCGCTCCTTCAGGACGAGTACCTCCTCCATGGTGTCGATCGCCCCGCCGGCGCCGGTGGCAATCGCCGAGCCCGCCCGCCGGCGCTCGTCGTCGGCAATCACCAGCCCCGCATCGTCCGCTGCCAGCCGGGCTGCCGCCACGGCGAACTGGGCAAAGCGCGACATCCGCCGCGCCTCCTTGGTTTCCATGTACTTGCCCGGGTCGAATCCCTTCACCTCGGTCGCGATCCGAACCGGCAGCTCCGAGGCATCGAACCGCGTGATGGGGCCGGCCCCCGAAACGCCCGCCACCAGGTTCTCCCAGAACTCCTGCGCAGTCAGTCCAATCGGCGTGATGGCCCCCACGCCGGTCACCAGTGCTCGCCTCACAGGCTCTACTCCCAGGTCAGGTAACCTTCCGGAAAATCAGGCAGGCGTTGTGGCCGCCCAGGCCCACCGACGTCGTCATCGCCACGTTCACCGGCATCGACCGCGCCACGTTCGGCACGTAGTCCAGGTCGCACTCCGGGTCCGGCGTCGAATAGTTGATGGTGGGCGGCACGATCTGGTCGCGGATCGCCATCACACAGGCCAGCGCCTCCACCGAGCCGCTGGCTCCCATGCAGTGCCCCGTAATCGGTTTCACGGACGAGATGGCCGCCCGGTAGGCAGCCTCGCCCATCACCTCTTTGAAGACCAGCGTCTCCACCCGGTCATTCAGGGGCGTCCCGCTCCCGTGCGGGTTAATGTAGTTGATCTCATCCGGGGCGATCCCGGCTTTCCGGATCGCGGCCGCCACCGCCCGTTTCAGGCCCCGACCCGTCTCGTGCAGGGCGATCATGTCGAACGCATCGTTCGACGACCCGTAGCCGATGACCTCGCAGTAGATTTTCGCCCCCCGTGCCTTCGCCTGCTCGTACTCCTCGAGCACCATGCCGCACGCGCCCTCCCCGGCCACGAAGCCGTCCCGGTGGAGGTCGAACGGCTTCAGCGCCTTCTCAGGGTGCTCGTTGTCGGAGGCCAGCGCCCGCATCGAGCACCAGGTCGCGTGGTAGATCGGCAGCAGCACGGCCTCGGCGCTACCCGTGATGACGGCATCGGCGTCCCCGCGCCGGATCGTCTCGAACGCCTCGCCGATGGCAGCGGCCCCGGTCGCGCAGGCGGCCACCGGTGCCAGGTTCGGGCCGCGGGCCCCCGTGGCGATGGCGATGTGCCCGCTTGCTGCATCGGGGATGAAGTTGGCCACAAGGAACGGCGTGATGCGCCGCGGGCCTTTCTCCTCCAGGATGCGCTGGTGCTCCAGCACCATATCGGTCCCGCCGGCCCCGGAGCCGAAAATCACCCCGACCATGTCGGCGTTCTCGTCGGTGATCGTGAGTCCGCTATCCGCCAGCGCCTCCAGCGCCGCTCCCACGCCGAACGTCACCGAGCGGTTCATATACCGCTGCTGCTTGGCATCGACCCGGTCGCCGAGGTCGTACCCCTTCACCTCCGCCTGGATGCGGACCGGGTACGGCTCCGGGTCGAACAGCGTGATCGGGCCGATCCCGCTCCGGCCCTCCACCATGGCGCGCCAGGTCTCCTCGGCCGTGTGCCCCACCGCCGTGACCGCCCCGACGCCCGTCACCACCACCCGCCGGTTCATCGAGCGGTCGCCTCCACCAGCGCCCAGCGCTCGCTCAGCATGCCCTCGTACTCATCGCTGATGGCGATGCTGTTCACGCTGTAGTCGATCCGCCGGACCAGCTTGGTCAGCACATTGCCGGGCCCGATCTCCATGAACAGGTCGGCGCCCTCGTCCCGCATCCGTTCGATCGTTCGCTGCCACTGCACGCCGTGGGTGAGCTGCTCCTTCAGCTCGCGGCAAACCTCCGCGCCGGTTCGCAGCAGGCTCGCGTTCACGTTCCCCACCAGCGGCCGGATGGGGTCCCTAAACGGGACCTTTTCAAGCAGCGCAGCCATCCCCTCGCTCGCCTTCGCCATGAGCGGAGAATGCGACCCAATCGTGATCGGCAGCCGCACCACCCGCCGGGCCTTCGCCTTTTCGGCCAGCTCCATGGCCAGCTGCAGCGGCTTCAGGTGCCCGGAGATGACGCTCTGGCCTTCGCAGTTGGAGTTCGCCAGCCCCACATACCCTTCCCGCGAGGCCTCGGCGCAAATCTCCAGCACCTTCTCTTCCGGCAGCCCGAGGATCGAGGCCATGCCGCCGGGATTCTCCCGGCCGGCCTCCTCCATCAGCCGGCCCCGCTCCTGCACCAGCTCGAGCCCGTCTTCGAAACTGAGCGATTCCGCGGCCACGGCCGCGGTGAACTCGCCCATCGAATGCCCGGCAAACAGGAACGGCCGCAGCTCCCGGCCCATCTGCTCCCACCGCTCGCGCAGCGCCTCCAGCCACGCGATCGAGGTCACGAAGGTGGCCGGCTGCTGGTTGCGCGTCGATTCCAGCTCCTCCGCCGGGCCCTCCCAGCACAGCTTCGATAGGTTTCGCTCCAGCAGCTCATCCGCCCGTCGAAACACCTCGCGCGCAGCCTTCGAAACCTGCGCCAGGCGCTGGCCCATGCCCACGTGCTGGGACCCCTGCCCCGGGAAAATCAGCGCCAGCCGCGACCACGGCTTCAGTTCCTGGTCCATGCCGTACCGATCCCCTCCGCCCCGGGCTTTACCGCCCGGATGGCCTTGCAGGATACCAGCACCGGCGGCCTCGGGCGAAGGTTCGTCCCACCCGAACCGTCAAAGCAGGTTCGCCGGGTCCACATCCACCTGCCAGCGCTCCCCCAGCCGCACCCCGGCCAGCAGCCGTGCAGGTGCGCGGCCCCGCAGGAGGACCTGCCAGCGGTGTTCGCCTCGCAGCCGCGGGATGAACGGCCGCGTCGGCCCGAGGATGTCCGGCTCGGCGTGACCTGCCGCGTCCCGCAGCACCCGCAACTCGGTCGCCACCCGCGCCGCTTCCTCCAGCCCTGCCTGTTCGTTGAAATTCCGGTACACCAGCCTGACGATGCGCGAGAAAGGCGGATAGCCCGCCCTCCGCCGGTGCACGATCTCCTGTTCGTAGAACCCCCGGTAATCATGCGCTGCAGCCGCCACGATCGGGGCCGCCTCCGGCTCGTACGTCTGAAAGAACACCTTCCCGGGCCGGTCGCGCCTGCCCGCCCGCCCCGCGACCTGGCTCAGGAGCTGAAAGGTCCGCTCCGCGGCGTGATAATCGGGCAGGCTTAGCCCGACGTCTGCATCCACCACGCCCACCACCCGCATCGCCGGCAGGTCCAGCCCCTTCGCCAGCATCTGCGTCCCGACCAGGATATCGACCTTCCCCGCCTCGAGCTCTGCGAGCAGCCGCTCGTGCGCGCCCTTCCCGCGGGCAGTGTCGCTATCCCACCGCCGCACCCGCGCGCCCGCGAACACCGCCCGCGCCTCCGCCTCGACGCGCTGGGTCCCCACGCCGAACGGACGGTACCGCACGCTCTCGCACTTTGGGCAGCGGTCCTCCAGCCGCCGCGACCGCCCGCAGTGGTGGCAGCGCAGCTGTGCGTGGATCGACGCCTCCGCATCGAGGCTCATCGCCACCTCGCACGAGGGGCACAGCGGCAGATACCCGCAGTCGCGGCAGAGCACGAACCGCGCCGCGCCCCGCCGGTTGACGAACAGGATCGCCTGCTCCCCCGCCGCGAGCGCCTCACGCACCGCCCTGCGGAGAGCCCGGCTGAACATGCTGCGGTTGCCCTCGCGCAGTTCGAGCCGCATATCCACGATGGTCACATCGGGCAATTCGCCCGCCCGCACGCTGCCATCCCCGCCCGGCGCCACGCGCTCCCGCAGCTCGGCCCGCGCGATCTGGCCCACCTCACTCCGGTGGTACGTCACCACGTCCGGGGTCGCGCTCCCGAGCACCACCCGCGCCCCCGTCAGCTCCCCCAGCCGAATCGCAACTTCCCGCGCGTGATAGCGCGGCACCGGGTCCTGCTGCTTGTAGCTCCATTCGTGCTCCTCATCCACCACCACCAGCCCGGGGTCGCGCACCGGCGCGAAGACCGCGCTCCTCGAGCCCACCACCAGCCGGGCATCCCCCCGCGCGATGCGGAACCACTGGTCGTACAGCTCGCCGGTCGAAAGCCCGGAATGCACCACGGCCAATGTCTCCCCGAAGCGCGCGCCGTACCTCCGCACCGCCTGCGGTGTCAGCGAAATCTCCGGCACCAGCACGATCGCGCCCTTGCCAGCCTCGAGCGCTCGCCGCACAAGCTCGAGGTACACCTCGGTCTTGCCCGAGCCCGTCACCCCGTGGAGCAGGGTCACCGGCGTTGCCCACGCCAGGTCGGCCGCGGCGGCCTGCTCCGGGGTGAGGTGCGCTCCCGGCGATGGCGCCAGCACGAAGCCCGCGAGCGGGTCCCGTTCGATGCGCCGCTCCACCACCCGGACCAGCCCGCGCGCTTCGAGCCGCTCCAGGTGGCGCGGCTCCGCGCCGATCTCCCTCAGCTCTCCCAGCCCCGCCTCCCCGGCCTCCGCCAGCTGCCGAAGAATGCGCGCCTCCACCGAAC
>NZ_DAOUAO010000101.1:0-14576 GCF_034433535.1 Tepidiforma sp. | reverse complement strand
TGGAAGGTGGGAGGTGGGAGCCCCGCCGCCGCTTCCGCCCCGCCCGGGAGCGGGGAGCCGGGAGCCCCGCGGCACCACCCCGCCGCAGGGGAACCGGGAGCCGGGAGCACCACCTCACCGCCCAGGAGCGGGAAGGTGGAAGGTGGAAGGTTGGAGGTGGGAGGTGGGAGGTTGGGGGTGGTGTACGCCGTCACGCCCGGGCCGGATAGGATGATGGCGTGAGCGACCTCGAGGCGGCGCGAGAAGCGGCCCGGCAGCGGCAGGTCGGGGCGTATCAGCGGCACATCTTCATCTGCACCGGTCCCGATTGCTGCACCCCGGAGGAAGGGGAGCGCGCCTGGGCGCGGCTGAAGTCGCTGGCCGCGAAGGTGAACGCCACGCCGGGGGCGCCGAAGGTCTACCGCACGAAGGTCGGCTGCCTCCGCATCTGCGAGGCCGGCCCGACCGGGGTCGTCTATCCCGACGGCACCTGGTATGGCTGCCTGACGCCTGAGAATCTCGAGCGCGTCGTGCGAGAGCACCTGATCGGCGGCCGCGAAGTCGATGACCTCGTCATTGGCCGCAATCCCCTGCCGAACCGGCCGGCGCCTTCGCCCGACGCCTGACCACCTCCAACCTCCCACCTCCCACCTCCCACCTGTTTCGCACGCATGTTCTATACTGGCTGGCTGTGTCGACCGACGGGATGCAGCGGGCGCGGGCGGTCCTGCGCGAGGTGTTCGGCTTCCCGGCGTTCCGGCCGGGCCAGGAGGCGGTCATCGCCGATGTGCTCGCCGGGCGCGATACGCTCGTGGTGATGCCCACCGGCGGGGGCAAAAGCATCTGCTACCAGGTGCCGGCGCTCACCCTGCGCGAGGGGCTCGTGCTGGTGGTTTCGCCGCTCTTGGCGCTGATGAAGGACCAGGTCGATGCCCTCCGCGCGATGGGGGTGGCGGCCGCGGCAATCAACTCCTCGCACGGGCTGGAGGCGCAGCGGGCCACGCTGGCGGCCTGCGCCGAGGGCCGCGTGCGGCTGCTCTACGTGGCGCCGGAGCGGTTCGCGAGCGGCAGCTTCATGGCCGCCCTGCGCGGCATCAAGGTGGCGCGGCTGGCGATCGATGAGGCGCACTGCATCAGCCAGTGGGGGCACGACTTCCGCCCCAGCTACCGCGAGCTCGGGGCGCTGCGCGAGCGCATCGGCGGGCCGCCGGTCGTGGCGCTCACGGCCACCGCCGACCCCCTGGTGCGGCAGGACATCGTCGCGCGGCTGGGCCTGCGCCAGCCGGCGGTGCACATCGCCGGGTTCGACCGCCCGAACCTGCGCTTCGAAACCCGCCGGGCGCCCAACCTGAAGGAGAAGGCCGACATCGTCAGCGATGAGCTGGGGCGCCTGAGCGAGGCCGCGGCCATTGTCTACTGCGCCACCCGCAAGCGGACGGAGGAGCTGGCGGCCACCCTCCAGCGGCGCGGCATCCGCTGCGCGGCCTACCACGCCGGCATGGACGATGCCGACCGCCGCCGGGTGCAGGACGCCTTCGCCCGCGACGCCCTGCGGGTCATCGTCGCCACCAACGCCTTCGGCATGGGCATCGACAAGCCGGATGTGCGGCTGGTCATCCACCACGACCTGCCGGATTCGCTCGAGTCGTACTACCAGGAAGCGGGCCGGGCCGGCCGCGATGGCGAGCCATCGCGCTGCCTCCTGCTCTACGCCCCGCGCGACCGCGAGCTGCGCGAGCTGTTCATTGAAAACGCCCACCCCGGGGCGGAGCGGGTGCTCGAAATCTACCGCGCGCTCGTAGCGGCCCGGGGCCAGCCGGTGCACCCGCGCGACCTGATGCGCGAGGAGGATGAGCCGGGCTTCAACGCGGCCGTCCAGGTCTTGATCGAATGCGGGCTGGCGGCCCGTCGCGGCTGGCAGATCGCGGCCACCCGCCCCGGCGGCGAAGACGCGATCGATACCGCCGGGCTCGAGGCGCACCGCGAGCACTCGTTCCGCAAGCTCGATGCGATGGAGGCGTACGCGCGCTCGCGGACCTGCCTGCGGGCGCAGATCCTGGCGTATTTCGGCGAAACGCCGCCGGCCTCGTGCACGAACTGCGGCCCCTGCCTGTCCGGGCAGCAGGAAGAGGAGCGCAGCGAAGACGCGGCGACCGAGCGGCTCTTCCGCGAGCTGCGCGCCCTGCGCCGCGGCCTGGCCGAGCGCGAGGGGGTGCCGCCCTTCATCATCTTCGACGATGCCACCCTGCGGGAGATGGCGCGCCGGCGGCCGCGCAACCGGGCGGAGCTGCTCGCCGTGCCGGGCGTGGGCCGGGTGAAGCTCGAGCGGTACGGCGAGGCCTTCCTCGAGCTGACCCGGGCCGCCGCAGCGCCGCCGCGGCCGCGGGTGCCGGGGCTCGTGCGCCGGGAGCCGGCGCGCGACCCTTCGGTGTTCGCGCCGACCGTCCGCGAAACCCTCTCGCTCTACCGCGACGGCCTGCGCGATATCGGCGAGATGGCCCGGGCGCGGGCGATGGCGCCGGCCACGATCGTCAGCCACCTCGCCGAGCTGCTGGCCGCCGGCGCGATCGCGACGCTCGATGGGCTGGTCGACCCCGCGAAGGTGGAGCTGGTGCGCCGGGCTGCCGACGGCCTGCCGATCGCCCGGCTGAAGCCGCTGAAGGAGCGACTTGGGGAGGCGGTGAGCCTGGAGGAGCTGCACCTCATCCGGGCGTACCTGGCGCGCAACCCCGTCTGACGGGGCTCAGGGCAGCCAGCGGGGCCGGTCGCCGGCGAGGGGGAGGTCGCGCCGCTCGCCGGATTGCAGGTCCAGCACGGTGGTGGTGAAGCCCTGGGCGGTCTGCAGCGAAAAGACGATGCTGTCGCCCCGGGGGGCGAGGTCCCAGTGGAGGATGAGCCCCGTGCCGGCGGCGAGGTTCACCGCGCGCAGCTGGCGGCCATCGCGAGCGGATTCGAAGACGAGGTCGGTGGCGGTGCGGGCGCCGCCGACCGCCCGGCGCAGGGTGAGGACGGTCGCGGCATCGAGGAAGCGCGGGGCGGCGCGGACTTCGCCCTCCCGCCCGAGGAGGAGGTCGATAGCGCCATCGAGGCTGCGCACCCGCACCGGCTGGAGCGGCACAGCCCCGGCGGTGCTGCGCGGTACGGCTTCGAAGGCGAGCAGTCGCCCATCGGGCGACCAGGCCGCGGCGCCGCCCCGGGGCTGGCCGGCCTCCCACCGCTCGCCGGTCGCCACGGTGAGCACCACCAGCCGCGCATCGGAGGGCGAGATGTAGGCCAGCAGCTGGCCATCGGGGGACCACGACGGCTGGAGCGAGGGCAGGCCGTCGGGGTCGAGCGGGGCGACAAATTCGCCGCCGATGCGGACCAGCCAGGCGCGCGGCACGCTCTCTTCGCCGCCCGGCAGCCGGTCGCGGCGGACCACCGCCAGGGCCGCGCCATCCGGCGACCAGGCCACGCCGCCGATGTTGATGGCGGGGTCGAAGATGAGCGATTCGCGGGCGCCGTCATCGGGTCGGACGAGGGCGAGGCTCCCGCGCCCATCCTCGCCGGCGACCACCGCGGCGATACGGCTGCCATCGGGGGCCACGGCGAAATCGATGATGCGGGGCGCGGTCGCGAGCACCCGCGGCTCCGCGCCCTCGCGCAGCTCGACGAGCTGCTCCTCCTGGCCGCCGGGCGCCGGCACGATGAGCACCACGCCCGGCTCGCGCACGGTGAAGCGGTGTTCGAACGGGTCGCCGAGGGGTTCGCCGTTGCGGCCGAGCGGCCCCGGGGCAAGGCGCAGGCGGTACTCACCCGGGGTCAGCGGTTCGGATGGCGTGACGACGAGCGTCCGGCCGCGCCAGCGGACCGCGCCCGGCACCGGCGGGTCGAAGCTGAGGGCGGACTCAACGGCGTCGCGGTCCGGCTCGCGGTCAAAGGCGAGGGTGATCTCGCGGAGGGTCATGGGCGCCGGCGCCGAGCCGTCGGGGGTGACCATGGCCACGCCGATGCGGCGCTGGTCGCCCAGGACGACGGCCAGGGCGAGCACGGCAAGGGCGAGCGCGGAGACCGCGCCGAGGGCGGCGAGGGCCGGGCGTTCGTTACGGATAAATGTACGGATTCTTCGGCACCTCGATGGGTTCGACGCTGGAAGCAAGGACGACCGGCTCGCCACCCGGGCCGATGCCGACGCGCCCGCTCACCCGCACCCACTGGTCGTTCGCCAGCGAGGCGGCATCCTTCCAGGCGACCGGGAGGGTGAAGCCCTGGGCATCGGCGATGCAGCAGGCGACCACGAAGCGGGCCACCTGGAACTGGCCGGCGGGCTCATCCTGGGCGCGGTAGACGAAGCCGATCACATCCACCGGCTGGCCGACGATGGCGGCCGGTTCGGCGGTTTCGAATTCGTAGGCCCACTGGTAGACGTTGCGGGCTGCGGGGTCGGCGGCGCTGGCGGCTGCGCCGAACTGGCGCGCCCCGGTCCCGGCGGGGTCGAGCCGGCCGGAGCCGAGCGCCTGCGGCACGGTGGCCGCCCCAACGATGACCGGCAGGGCCACCAGGGCAGCAGCGAACAGGCCGCCCGGGCCGGGGAGGGAGGTGCGCTCCCGGCGGCGGAGGGCCGGGACGGCGGCCCATGCGGCCAGCACCACGAGGGCCGCAGCCGTGACGGCCAGCACCGGCACGTACCAGCCCTGGACCAGGTTGCGGGCGCTGCCATCGGCCAGGCGCCAGGCGAGCAGGAGCCCAAGGGCGAGCGCGCCCACCGCGTGCCCGGCCTGCCTCACCATCCCCGCAGCTCCGCGACGACACCGCCGACGAAGGCTACCTGCGCGCAGACCAGCACCAGCATCGCCACCGCCGGCGCACTGAAGAGGCGCAGGTACATCGGGATCGCCTTGAGGTTGACCAGCGGCCCGAAGACGAGGAAGGCAAGCGCCGGCCCCAGCCCGAGCGCCCCGCCGAAGCCGGCGACCACGAAGGCATCGACGCTCGAGCAGATGCTGAGCAGGAAGGCGAGGAACATGAGCGCGCCGATGGCGAGGAAGACGCCGCTGGCGGAGAGGAACTGCTCCTGGTCGGCGAAGACCTGGATGGCAGCGGCCAGGGCGGCGCCGATGACGAGGAACTGGAAGAGCTCGAAGAACTCCTCGAGGATACGCGCGGGGATGTTCGCCGCGCCGCCGGGGTGGTCGAGCCCGGGGGCCTCGAGCGGCAGGGCCACCTCGCCGCGCAGGCGGGCAACCACCAGGGCGACGGCGACCGCTGCGAGGAAGGTGAGCCCCAGGCGCAGGGCGACCAGCTCGGCATCGCGGAAGGCGAGCCAGGTGGTGACCACCACCACGGGGTTGATCACCGGGGCCGCGACGAGGAAGGCAAGGGCGAAGTGGCGCTGACCGGCCAGCGCCAGCCGGTGGGCGAGGGGCCGGTTGCCGCAGTCACACATGGGGAAGAGCAGCCCGGCGCCCGCGCCGGCAACCACGCCCGCGGCCGGCGCGCGGAAGGCCGCCGATTGCAGCAGCCGCTCGATGGCCGGGCCGCCAAGCACCGAGACGAGCACGCCCAGGAGGAGGAACGGCGTGGCTTCGAAGAGCAGCGCGAGGAAGACGCTGGTGAATTCGGCCATGGGCGTATGGTACGGGAGGAGGTGGGAGGTGGGAGGTTGGAGGTGGGAGCCGGGAGCCGGGAGCGGGGAGCGGCCCCCGCACAGCCGTGCCCCTCCCGGGAGCCGGGAGCGGTGCGGGTTGGGTATGCTGCGCTATCTTCCCCGCGGGGGTGCAGCATGACGGCGCGACGCAGTTTCTGGGCATGGGGCCGCGAAGCGGATGAGCCCACCGATGACCAGCGGCAGGAGGCAGCGGCCCGCCTCTCCGCGCGGTTCGGGGTGCCCCTCGAGGCGCCGCCGAAGCCGCGCATCGAGCAGGTGCAGCTGCGGCCGCCGCGCATCCAGCCGCCGCCCGCGCTCGCGGCCATCTGTTCGACCGATGCGCACGAGCGCGCGGCCCACCACTACGGCAAGAGCTTCCGCGACATCGTCCGGGCGTTCCGCTGCGAGTTCCCGAACCCGCCGGATGTGGTGGCCTTCCCGCGCAGCGAAGCCGAGGTGACCGCGGTCCTCGAATGGTGTGACGCCATCGATGCCGCGGCCATCCCCTACGGCGGTGGCTCCTCGGTGGTCGGCGGGGTGGAGCCACCGGGCGGGGACCGGCCGGCGGTGAGCATCGACCTGCGCGAGCTGAACCGGGTGCTCGAAATCGACCCCACCTCGCGGGCGGCGCGCATCCAGGCTGGCGTGCTGGGGCCGGCGCTCGAAGACCAGCTGCGGCCGCACGGCTTCACCCTGCGCCACTTCCCGCAGAGCTTCGAGTGGTCGAGCCTCGGCGGCTGGATCGCCACCCGCTCGGGCGGGCACTACGCCACCAACCACACCCACATCGATGACTTCGTCGAATCGGTGCGGATGCTCACGCCGCGCGGGCCCTGGGAATCGCGGCGGCTGCCAGGGAGCGGCGCCGGCCCCAGCCCGGACCGGCTCGTCATCGGCAGCGAAGGGACGCTCGGCATCATCACGGAAGCGTGGATGCGCATCCAGGCCCGCCCGCGCTACCGGGCCGCCGCCGGGATGCTGTTCCCGACCTGGGAAGCCGGCTACGAAGCCGCGCACCGGGTGGTGCAGGCGAAACTCTGGCCCGCCAACTGCCGCCTGCTCGACCCGGCCGAGGCCGCGGCCGCGGCCGGCGGCGACGGCGTCCATGCGCTGCTCATCCTCGCGTTCGAATCGGCCGAGGTGCCGCAGGGGCCGTTCATCCACGAGGCGGTGCGCATCGCCCGCGAATCCGGCGGGGAGGTCGATGCCGCCGGCATCCGCATCGCCGACGACGGCAGCGAGGAGGCAGCGCGCCAGGGGGCGGTCGGCGCGTGGCGCAATTCGTTCATCCGGGCGCCCTACCAGCGCAACCTGACGGTCGGGACCGGCATCGTGAGTGACACGTTCGAAACGGCAATCACCTGGGATCGCTGGCCGGACTTCGACCGGCGCATCCGGGAGCGAGTGGGCGCCGCCATCGCCGCGGCCGGCGGCGGAACGCTGACCTGCCGCTTCACGCACGTCTACCCCGATGGCCCGGCGCCGTACTACTCGTTCCAGGTGCTGGGCCGCCCGGGGGCCGAACTGGAGCTGTGGGCGGCCATCAAGCAGGCCGCCAGCGACGCGGTCATCGAAGGCGGCGGGACGATTACGCACCACCACGCGGTCGGGCGCGACCACATGCCGTGGTATCGCCAGCAGCGCCCGCCGCTGTTCGCCGAGGCCCTGCGCGCGGTGAAGGCCACCCTCGACCCGCGCGGCATCCTCAACCCGGGCATCCTGACGGGGTGAAGGTGGAAGGTTGGAGGTGGGAGGTTGGAGGGAGAAAAGAAAAGCCCGGCGTCAGGCGGAAGCTCAAGGCCGGGGAGCATGCATGCGCAACCTGCGCAAGCGCAGCATACTGCGCATCAAGATCTTCGGCAATATCTGGAAAACCGAAAGACGCAACGCTGTACGTACTCACCGCGTGCACGTTACCGTAAGGGTCGCAGGCAACGCGTTTAAAACCGTGCGCGATCGAGCGGGTGGGACGCGTGCGCGAGCTCGCGAAGCTCCCCGTGGGGACGATCGTCGCGCGTGCCGTGCGCCAGCCGGATGCGAATCCCCTCGTCGCGTGCGATGCGCAGCGCGGGCAGCAAGTCGCTGTCACCAGTAACCAGAACGATCTCGGGCGCCTCGCGCCGCAACGCGATGCGTACGATTTCGACGGCAAGGAGCACATCGACCTGCTTCTGTACCGGGATCGGCTGGCCGTCCGGTTTCTCGCCGCGGTGAACCGGCTTCCCGTACCGCACCGTGAGCGAGGGAACCCGCTCAAGCCGATCAAGAAAGCTATCGGACGTTGCCTGCCTTTTGCGGTCTTCCTCCGTCGGATTTTTCGGCCGGTAGTGGCGGCAGTGGTAGTAGAACGCTTCCTTGAGGATTGCTGGTTGCGCCAGCGCGTGGATCAGCTGGTCGTAGTCGATATCGCCGCGCACATCGCATGACTTAAGGACGTGGTCGAGGTAGCCGCCATCAATCAGGACAACTGCCCGCCCGCCAGACACGCATGCATCCTACCGAAACCATCACCGGCCCGTGAAGAACTCTTCAACCTCCAACCTCCAACCTCCAACCTCACTTGCCCGTGGATTCGAGGCGTTCGAGGAGGTAGCGGACGATGCGGCCGGTGCGGTCCATGCCGGCGCTGCAGTGGACAAGCACGGGCTTGGGCAGTTCGAGGAAGGCGCGCCAGGCGTGTTCGTACTGCTCGGGCGTGAAGGGATGGGTCTGCTGGTCGAGCGTGGGCAGGTGGAACACTTCGAACCCGCTGCGCCGGTACCGTTCGATCAGCCCCTCGGGCGCGGCCTTGCGGTAGAGCCAGAGCTGGTCGTTGCCGATGAGGCACATAATTGACCGAATGCCGAAGCGCCGCGCCTCTTCGATCCAGCGGTCGACCGCCTCATCGTGCACGGTCAGTTCGGGGCCTGGGGTGTAGCCCGGGCGGGGGCTGGTGGCGATGAGGTGTTCGATCACCCAGTTCGGCATCTCCTGCTAGTCTAGCGGCCGGCCGGCGAAGGGTCCGGCCCCACCCGTCTGCCCGAGGAGGCCCCGGATGGTCGGTTCGTACCAGCACCTGCGCATCGAGGTGAACGACGGCATCGCGCTTGTCACCATCAACCGCCCGGGGGTCTACAACGCCACCAACGACGCGCTCCACGCCGAGCTGACCCGCGTCTGGGGCGACCTCGACCGGGACCCCGCCGTGCGCGTGATCGTGGTTACCGGGGCCGGCGACCGCGCGTTCTCGGCCGGGGGCGACCTGAACGATATCGAGGCGCGGGCGGCGCTCCCCGCCGAGGAGCGCTTCGAGGCGGTGGTCCGGGTGATGAAGGAGGCCGAGGCGATCGTCTACGAGATGGTGAACTGCGAGAAGGTCATCATTTCGGCGATCAACGGGGTGGCGGTGGGGGCCGGGCTGGCGGTCGCGCTGATGGCGGATATCTCGATCATCGCCGAAGAGGCGCGCCTCACCGACGGGCACGCGCGGCTGGGGGTGGCCGCCGGCGACCACGCGGCCATCATCTGGCCGCTGCTCTGCGGGATGGCGAAGGCGAAGTATTACCTGCTGACCTGCGAGTTCATCGAGGGCCGCGAGGCGGAGCGGATCGGGCTGGTGAGCCGCTGCGTGCCGCGGGCGGAGCTGATGCCGACGGCGCTCGGGATCGCCCGCCAGCTGGCGGATGGCCCGCAGCACGCGCTGCGGTTCACCAAGAAGGCGCTCAACCAGTGGCTCCGCCTGGGCGGGATCACGGCGTTCGACTACTCGCTCGCGCTCGAGATGCTGGGATTCTTCAGCGCGGCCCCCGCGGAGGGCGCCCGCGCCATCCAGGAGAAACGGGCGCCGAAGTGGTAGGTGGGAGGTTGGAGGTGGTAGGTGGGAGGTGGGAGGTGGGAGGTTGGACAGGGAGACTCCTTTGTTTCTCCCTTTCTCCCTTTCTCCCTTTCTCCCTTTCTCCCTTTCTCCCTACACCAGCCCCCGGGAGGCGGCGAGGACGCGCCAGCCGCCGGGGCAGCGGACAGGGCTTGCGGCATCGAGGCGGAGACCGGCCCGTTCGAACAGGCGCTGCCACTCTTCGAGCGTGCGGATGCGCCCGGCGCCGAGCACCAGCGCGCGCAGGTCGGCGCGGGCGAGGCCGGGGTCCGCTCGCGGGTCCGGCGGGGCGACCGGTTCGAGCGCAAACACGCGCCCGCCCGGCGGCAGCACGCCGTGCGCGACGACGAGGGCATCATCGGCGCCGCGGTCATCGAGCGCGGAGAGGCCATCGAGCACCACCCAGGCCGCCAGCGCATCGCCGGGGGGCGGGGCGGCGGGCCATGCGCCGGCGAGCGCCGTGGTGAGCGCCTCGCTCCCGTGGACGGCGACGGGCCCGGGCGGCGTGCCGGCCAGCCGGCGAAGGGCTGCGATGGCCTCGGGCGGCGGCGCGGGCAGCACCTGCGCGGGAGCGGCGGCAGCGGGTTGTCCGGTTTCGACCGCACCGAGGAGGCCGGGCAGGACATCCCATTCGAGCGAGGCGAGGCGCAGCAGCCGTTCGAGCCCCTCGCCACGGGCGCCGCGGAGGAGCGCTTCGGAGCGCGGGGTCGGGCCGAACTGCCCGTCGGCGGTGGGAGCGAGGACGCCTTCGGCGGCCAGGTAGCGCAGCAGGCGGGTGAGCGCGCCAGGGTGGACGCCGGCCGTGCTGGCCAGCACCAGCGGCGAACGCGGGCCATCGCGCACGAGTTCGAAGATGGCGAGGCGGGCGGCGACGGCGAGCGCCTGCACGAGCAGCGGCCCGGCGAGCACCCCGTCGAGCCACTCGGCGGCGGGCCGCCCGCGCCCGGCCATCAGGGCACCGCGGCGAGGAACGCCTCGAGGGCGGCATCGAAGTCGGCCGGGCGCTCGAGGTGGACCCAGTGGCCGGCCGGGAGCTCGACGAAGCGCGCCCCCGGCGCAGCCCGCGCGACCTCCTCGCGGTAGCCCGGCTGCGGGACCGCTTCGATGACGAGCGACGGCACCTGCGCGAGCGCCCCAAGCAGGCGCGCGCTGAAGGCCTCGACCTCGGCCGGCGAATACTCGAACAGCGGCGCCCAGAAGGCGAGCGCGACCTCATTGGGCGTGGCAGCGCTGCGCGCTTCGACGCCGGCGCGGAGGTCGCCGCCAAGGCCGCCGATCATCGAAGCGAAGAGGCCGTTGCGGAAGGTGCGGTGCGAGTCGGCGCCGCGGATGACCGGTTCGAGCGCCCGCATCTGCGCGGCGAACGGCCCCAGCGCGAGGGGCTGGTCGATCACGACGATGGCCCGGGGGCAGGTGGGCTCGCGGGCGGCGATGGTGGCGGCGAGCATGCCGCCGAAGCTGTGGCCGATGAGCACCGGGCGCTCGGCGCCGATGCCGCGGCAGAGCGCGACGACGTCGTTGGCGAGGGCCTCGGGGAAGACGGCGTGGTCGCGCGGGAAGCCGGAATCGCCGTGGCCGCGCATATCCGGCGCGATGCAGCGGTACCGGGCGGACCAGCGCGCGATGACCGGCTCCCACGCAGCGGAGCTGTCGCACCAGCCGTGCAGGAAGACGAGCGGCGGCCCGGAGCCCGCTTCGCGGTAGGCGAGCGTGACGGTGGGGCGTTCGAACAGGGGCACGTGCCGCCACCTCCCGGGGGAAGCTGGCGGCATTGTACGCGGCTCAGGGTTCGGCCGGTGCGAAGCTGGCGGGCTCGGGGTCGATGGTCGGGTCGAGGGCGGCGAGCGCGCCGGCGAAGCGGGCGTAGGCGGCCTCGAAGGCGGCCATGGAGGCGGCGCCGTCGCCGGCGAGGTACGCGGGGTCGAGGGCGCCGGCGCAGGCTTCGCTGAAGGCGGGTTCGGCCAGCCGCCCGGCCACGGTAGTGGCGCAGAGGAGGCGGACCTGCGCCTGCCGGGCCTGGACGGCCCCGGGGCTGCCCCCGGGCGCGCCGGTGAGCCAGAGGCCGAGGGCCGCGCGCAGGCTGAACAGCTCGAGGGCGACCCGCTGGAGGCCGGTCACCGTGACGCTGTCGCTGCAGGCCAGCGCTCCGGGGAGCGGCGCGGCGGCGCGGTCGGCGCCGGCAGCGGAGCCGGCTTTCGCGCAGAGCTCCTTCCAGCCCGCGGGGGTGGCCCCGGCCGTCGCCCAGGCGAGCATCGCCGCCCACTCGCCGGGGGCGATAGCCTGCCAGCCGCCCTCGGCCGGGAACCAGGCCGCCGGGTCGCTCTCGGGGAGCTCCAGCGGGGCCGGGGTTCCCATCGCCTGCAGGTAGGCCGGCTTCGGGTCCGGCGGCACCACGATCGGCCCGACGAACGGCACCGCCCCGACCGCGGCGGTGAGGTCGGCGGTGTAGCAGCGGGCCGTCCCAAGGAAGGCGAGGCCGAGGACAAGCCACGGCAGCAGCCGGAACATACCGGGATCATCGGCAGGGGGCGGCGCCGGGCGGAGCGGCTCAGCCCCAGAGGGCGCGGCGAATGGCGGCCGCGGCCGGGTGGGCGCCGGCGGGTTCGCGGATGCCGCGTTCGATGCGGACGGCGGCGAGGTTGAGCGCCGCGAGGGCGGCATCATCGCCGAGGGCGGCCACCTGGCGGCGTGGCAGACCGAGCAGCTCATCGATGCCCCACCAGATCCCGGCGAGGTCGGCGAGGTCGGCGGTGCGGTCGGGGTCGAGGGCGCGCACCCGGGCGTAGCCCATGGCGAGCACCCGCCGGGCGGGCGCTTCGAGGCCGGAGGTGAGCAGGAGCGCGGCGAGGTCGAACAGCTGCGGGCCGAAGCCCGCGGCCGAGAAATCGACCCACCAGGCGCGGCCGGGGGCGAGGCGGACGTTCGCCGCGGTCGCTGCGCGGTGGGCGAAGCCGAAGGGCGAGGCGAGCAGCTCGGCCCGGGCCGCTTCGAGCGGGGCCGCGGCGGCCTCGCGTTCGTGGGCGGCGAAGCCGAGGCGGAAGAGGGGCAGCGGGGCCCCGGCGAGGAGGTCGGCGGGGGCCTTCTCCCAGTCCAGCCCCTCGCGCACCGGCAGGGCGTGGAGGGCGGCCAGCGCAGTGACCGCCGCCTCGAGCGCGCCCGGCGGCGGGACCACCTGGAGGGCCGAAGCGCCGGGCACGTCCTCTTCGATGGCGGCGAGGCCGGAGAAGCCGAGGAGCCGCGGCATCGCCGCGAAGCCGGCCTGCGCGAGCGCTTCGAAGACGGCCTGGTGGTTGCGCGCGGCCTCTTCGGTCGGCGGGCAGCGGACGATGGCGGAGCGGTCGCCGGCGAGCCAGCGCTCGGGGGAGCCGGCGGCCTCGCCGAGCGGCTCAACCGTGTACGGGGCAGCTGGCGGGAGCCCCAGGGCGCGGAGCACATCGGCGGGCTCAGCCAGCACGGCGGGTCTCCCGGGGAGCGCCGGCGCGGCGGCGCGCGCGCTTCTGGCAGCGCGGGCAGAAGTGGGTGGCCCGCCCGCCGACGATGATGCGCTCGATGGGGGTGCCGCAGGCGTAGCACGGCTTGCCGGTGCGGCGGAACACCTGCACGAACATGTGCTGGCGGCCCTCGTTGCCCTGCCCATCAACGTAGTCGCGGAAGCTGGCGCCGCGGTGGGCGATGCCCCGTTCGAGCACCTCGCGGCAGGCGCGGAAGAGGCGGTCGGCGGCGGCCGCCGAGAGCTCGCCGGCCGGCGTATCGGGGCGAACCCGGGCCGCGTAGAGGGCTTCATCGACGTAGATGTTGCCGAGCCCGGCAAAGCGGCGCTGGTCGAGCAGGACGGCTTTCACCGGCGCGGTGCGCCCGGCGAGGACGGCGCGGAACTGGCGCGGGGTGAGGTCGGCGTCGATCGGCTCGGGGCCGAGGCGCTCGATGACCTCGGCGGCGGAGGCGTGCAGCCGCCAGGTGCCGAACTTGCGGATGTCGCTCCAGCGGAGGTCGTGGCCGTCATCGAACTGGATGACCGCGCGTTCGAACGGCTCGGGCGGCGCGGAGCGCTCCCGCCAGACGAGGCGGCCGGTCATGCGCAGGTGGACCACGAACCAGCGGCCGTCGTCGAGTTCGAACAGCAGGTACTTGCCGCGCCGGCCGAGCGAGCGGATGGTCCGGCCGATGAGGCCTGCGCGCAGGGTTTCGAGCGGGACGCCGGCGAGCAGGCGGAGGGTGCCGGGGTCGA
Source organism: Tepidiforma sp. (assembly GCF_034433535.1). Classification (GTDB taxonomy): domain Bacteria; phylum Chloroflexota; class Dehalococcoidia; order Tepidiformales; family Tepidiformaceae; genus Tepidiforma. The sequence continues at coordinate 890 of NZ_DAOUAO010000101.1, read as the reverse complement.
CCTCCACCCCGGTGATGCGCCGGCCGACGACGAGCGGCTCGAGGTCGCGGCGGATGGTTTCGACTTCCGGAAGTTCGGGCACGAGGCGATTGTGGAACCGGCGCGGGCGTGGCGCCACCGGCGGGGGCGCGTGGCATACTGGCGGCCGATGATCACCCACCTGCGGGGGCGGCTGGCGCGGATGGATGCGGCCGGGCCGCTTGTCGAGCTCGATGTCCACGGGATCCGCTTCGAGGTGATGGTGCCGGTGGTGCTCTGGCCGGAGCTGCTGGCGCTGGCGGGCGAAGCCGACCTCTCGGAGGGCGAAGGCCCGGAGCTGGGCCTCCACATCTTCTACCACGTGACCACGAACAACCCGGTGCCCACGCTGGTAGGGTTCCTCCGCCGTGCCGAACGCGACTTCTTCCGCAAGTTCACCACCGTGGAGGGGATTGGGCCCGCGAAGGCGGTGAAGGCGATGAACGTCTCGGTTTCGACCATCGCGCGGGCGATCGAGCAGGAGGACCGGGCGGCACTGGCGCGGCTGCCGGGCATCGGGCCGCGATCGGCCGACAAGATCATCGCCACGCTGCGGGGCAGGGTGACGGTGGAGGCGGCGCTGCAGGATGGCGGCGTTTCGCGGCCGGTGGAGCCCTCGGCGCTCGAGGAGCGCCGGCTGGCGGCCGACGCGATCGAGGCGCTGGCGGGGCTGGGCTACAGCCGGGCGGAGGCGCGGCGGCAGGTGGAGGAGGTGCTCCAGGCCGACCCGGGGCTGGACACCCTCGAGGCCGTCACCCTCGCCGTGCTCCGCCGGCTGGACGCGCGCTTCGGTTAACGCCCGGCGAGCCCGGAGCGGATTTTGTCGAGCGCCGTGCGCGGGCCGGGCGCGGGCTGGCGGAGCCCCGGCGCGG
>NZ_DAOUAO010000100.1:0-7563 GCF_034433535.1 Tepidiforma sp. | reverse complement strand
AGCTCCGCCGCCGCAGCCGAGAGAAAGGCCGCGCGCTTGCCCAGCGGCTCCACCAGGTGCACCTCCCAGCCCGGCCGCACGCAGGCCACGGCCAGCCCCGGCCAGCCCCCGCCCGTGCCCACGTCCGCGGAGCGCACCCCCGCCCGCGGGATGCCGGCCTCCTCCGCCAGCCGTACCAGCTCCAGCGACTCGGCGTAGTGCCGCCGCACCGCCTCGCCCTCGTCCTCCACTGCCGTCAGCCGCCCGGCCTCGGGGTGCTCCCGCGTCAGCGCCCAGTGCCGCCGCAGCCGCTCGAGCCAGCCCTCACCCTCGGCCGTGCCCGCGAACAGCGCCGCGAGCTCGCCCCATTCCATCGTTAACGGACCCCCGGGCGGCACACAGCAATCCGAAGTGGTACAGTTTTCGTATGACCCAACCACCACGGGGAGCAGCCACGGTGACCGCGACCATTGGCGAGGCCCTCCGCGAATACACCCGCACACTCAAGCCTGAACACCACGATTACGCCACCTGCATCGAGAAGCTCTGTAACGACCTCGGCCCTGATACCCTCCTGGCTGACCTCAGCCCCAACCGCATCGAAAGCTACGCCGAGCGCACCATCCGCGCTACCGACCCCAATGCCCAGCGCCGTGTCGAAGCGCTCAAGCACTGGTTCTCCTGGCTGAAGAAGAAAAACTACACCGCCACCAACCTCGGCACCGCCGTCCGCATCAAAACCCAGCGCAACGGCAAGAGCTCCTCCTCCGCCACCCGCCTCGCCGAGACCCCCATCGAAATGACCGCCGCGGGCATCGAAGCCCTCCGCCAGGAGCTCGCCAACCTCGAGGCGCGCATCCCCGAACTCATCCGCGCGGTCGAAACTGCCCGCTCCGATGGCGACCTCCGCGAAAACGCTCCCTACCACGCCGCGCGCGAATCGCTCGCCCTCGCCCAGAGCCGCAAGCGCCAGCTCGAAGAGGCCCTCAAGCGCGCCGTTGTCGCCGACCGCTCCGCCCTCGAGGACGATGTCGCCGCCATCGGCTCACGGGTGACCGTCACCTTCCTCGAACGCAACCTCCAGGTCACCTACCAGCTCGTCGGCCCCCGCGAGGCCAACCCAGTCGAGAAGAAAATCAGCGTCGAATCCCCGGTCGGGCGCGTCCTTCTCGGCCGCCGCGTCGGCGAAGAGGTCGATGTCGAGGCGCCCCAGGGGCTGATGCGCTACCGCATCGACGCCATCACCCACACCTCGTAGCGACCGGCGCAAAACTCCGGGTTTCCGCACTGCAGGCTCGGCACTTCTGCCCGCCCGTCGCAGGGTATTCCCCGATCCGCTGCCCGCATCTCCCGCCGAATACTTCCTCCACCCAACGCGGGAGGCGCACCATGCTCGTCATCGGCGAACTGAAATGCCTGCATTGCGGCCACATCTCCGGCCGCTGGGTCGGACCCAAGGGGTCTCCGCTCACCACATCCGGGCTGCGGCCCCTCCCGCCCGGCGCCGACCCCGCCGCGCTCGTGCGCTGCGGGCGCTGCGCCGGACCGGTCTACCTCGATGACGCGACCCCGGTGGCAAGCACCTACCGTCTGCGCCGCATCCAGCGCATGCGCGAGCAGCTCGCCGCCTTCGACGCCCGGCCGCGCCGCGGCCACGCCGCCTGACCGGCACGCCGGCTCAGCAGCAGTCGTCCTTGTAGCCGCAGCGCCGGCACACCGCCAGCCGCGACCCCTTGATGTCGGCCAGGTGCTCCCCGCAGCGCGGGCACCGCTGCAGCGGCAGTCCGGAATTCTCCACCCGGCCATTCAAGCACATCCGCCACGCCGGCGCCAGCGCAATTGCGCACGCGCTTGACCCGTTGAACAGTTGCCCTCATGCTGAAACCCGACGAACCGGGACGCAGCCGGTTCGCGCACCCCGCCTCCCGCACCGGGCCCCCGCCGTGAACGGGGGCCCACACCGTTATGCATACCGGCGTCGTCGTTCCATTTCGCGGCCCCCCGTCCGCGCCCCGGCGGCCGCTCGGCCATGGCCATAGGCGCCGCCAATGCGACCATTGAACCTGTGAAACACTCTGCCTCGCAGCCTGCCGGCCCTACCCGGCCCTGCGACACTGGAGTTGCACGATCACGCCGACGGCCCCGCCGGCCAGGGAGTACGCAATGCACCGAATCATCCGTTCCCCCCGCCTTCCGCTGCTCGCTGCCCTTACGCTGACGGCGGCGCTTGTGCTCGCCGCCTGCGGCGGGGGCGGCGGCTCCGAGAACAGCGGCGTCGCCGATGGCTCCGATAGCCGCATCCCGGCTGGCGCCCCCTTCATCGACCAGGACCGCCTCCAGTTCATCCCCACGCAGCTCACCGTCAAGGTGGGCGAAACGGTCTACTTCAAGAACAGCGAGACCGCGCTCCACACCGTCAACATCGATGGCAAGAACGTCTCCGGCAACATGAAGAAGAACGACGTCTTCACCTGGGTCTTCGAATCTGCCGGGACCTACAAAATCACCTGCGACTACCACCCGCAGATGAAGGCCACCATCACCGTCGAATAGCCTCGCTCGCGGGCTACTCGGGCGAAACGAGCGCCGTCCCTTCGCCCAGCCGCACCACCACATCGAACCCCGGCGGCTCGCTGCCGTCGGGGTTCTGCATGCGCAGGTCGAACAGCCCCGTCAGCTTCGCCGACGAGTACGTCTTGCCGGTCACATCCACTACCCCCGGCTCGCCGCTCCCTTCCATCACGGTCACCCACGCCGGCGGCACTCCGTAGCGCTCCAGGTGCGCCACCACCTCCTGCTTCCTCCCCGCACCCCCGGGCGGCAGCACCACCGCGATCTTCGGCGCCTCGTCCCGCAGCTGCGGGTCCGCCAGGAACTCGTCGATGATGGCGTACACCTGCTCCATGTTCGGCAGCAGGATCAGCTGGCCGTCTTCCGACACCGAGCCGTACATCGCCTTGCCCAGTGACCACGTCTCGATCCGCCCCAGGTCCACCTGCCGTGCCAGCAGCGCGTAGCCCGGGATGAGCGCGTTGTCGATATCGGTCTTGAAGGCATCCCGGTAGGCGTTCCACAGTTCCGGCAGCCGCGCGATGTACCCCAGGCTCACCGCCTTATCGGCCACCGCCCGGATGACCAGCTGCTGCCGCTCGATCCGCTTCAGGTCGCCATCCACCCGCACCCGCGAATACCCCAGCGCCTGCCGCCCGTCCATGTGCTGCGGCCCCGCCTGCACCGTCCTGTTCGGGAACGCCTCGAGCACGTCCGTCCCGAAGTCCGAGATTGTCTCCGGCACCACCAGGTCGATACCCCCCAGCGCGTCGATCAGCCGGACGAACCCCTCCCAGTCGATCACCACGTAGTGCCGGATGGTGATGTTCAGGTTGTGCTGCACCGCCGCCACCGCAGCCGCCGGGCCGCCGCCGGGGTACTTGTAGAACTGCCCGTACGAATAGGCCGCGTTGATCTTGTTCTGGGCCCATACCCCCGGTTCATTCCCGTAGGGAATCTCCGCCCAGTAATCCCGCGGGATCGCCAGCAGCTCCAGCCGCCCCGCGTGCTGGTCGATGCTCGCCACGAACATCGTGTCGCTCCGGTAGCTGCCGTCCTCCGGCTGCCCCGGCCGCTTATCGATCCCCAGCACCAGGATGTTGATCCGCGCCTCCGGCGTCCACGGCTTCGGCCCTTCGCTCGAAACCCCCGGCAGCGAAACGTTCACCCCGATGTCGGTCCCCGGCACGTACGCCGGCACCGATGGCACCGCGACCTCGTTCGCCGGGAACAGGTACTGGTCGACCCGCGTAAACACGGCCAGTGCGGCGTAGACCGCCACCGCGCACCCCGCCACAATCCCCGCAATGGCCGCCCGCCGCTTCACCCTTCGGCTCACTCCCCCGCCGGCCTCCGATGAGATTGCCGACCAGCATTCCGCCCTCCCGACCGTTCAGTCAACCCCGGGGTAAAGCCGCGATGTCCCTCCTCATCCGCGATGCCGTCATCGTCCTCCCTTCCGGTCCATTCCGCGGCGACCTCCTCAGCCTCGGCCCGCGCATCGTCGCGGTCGGCCACGGCCTCGAAGCCCCCGGCGCCGCGCTCATCGAGGCCGCCGGCCTGACGGCCGCGCCGGGCTTCGTCGATATCCACGTCCACGGCGGGGGCGGCCACACCTTCTTCACCGACGACCCCGCCGAAATCGTCGCCTACGCCCGCTGGGCGCCCTCCCGCGGCGTAACCGCTTTCCTCGTCTCGACCGCCGCGCCCGACCACGCGGCGCTCGTCGCCCGGCTCGCCAGCCTCCGCCACGCCCTCGGACCCCTCGAGGCCGCCGCCGAGCCCCTCGGCTTCCACCTCGAAGGTCCCTTCCTCAGCCCGGTTCGACGCGGGGCCTTCCCGGCGCACTACCTTCGCCCGCCCTCCATCGCCGAGTACGAAGCCCTTCATGAGGCCGCCGGCGGCGCCATCCGTCAGGTCACCATCGCCCCGGAGCTGCCCGGCGCGCCGGCCGTCATCCATACCATCGCCCGGCTCGGCGCCGTGCCGGCCATGGGCCACACCGATGCCACCATCCCCCAGTGCCGCGAGGGCTTCGAAGCCGGCATCGCCCACGCCACTCACCTCTTCAACGCCATGCGCCCCATCCACCAGCGCGAGGGCGGCCCCGTGGTCGCCGCCCTCAACCACCCTGCCCTCACCGCCGAGCTCATCTGCGACGGCGCCCACGTCGAGCCCGCCGTCCTCCAGCTCGCCTACCGGCTCCTCGGCCCCTCGCGCGCCGTCATCGTCACCGACAACCTCCACCTCGCCGGCGCCGAAGATGCCCCGGCCAGCTTCGAAGGCGAACCGCTGCGCATCGCCGGTGCCCACGCAGCCCGCCCCGATGGCACCATCGTTGGAAGCGTCGCCACCTTCGACGTCCACGTGCGCAACGCCGTCGAATACTTCGGCCTCGATCTCCCCGCCCTTGCCCGCCTCTCTGCCTCGAACCCAGCCCGCGTCGCCGGCGCCTCCGACCGCAAGGGGCAGCTCGAGCCCGGCTTCGATGCCGACCTCGTCCTGCTGGATGGCGATTTCCACGTCCACGCCACCATCTGCCGGGGCGCGCTCGCCTATCTGCGACCCGGCAGCCCCGCCCGCTACCACCCCTCCGCCTGAGCGCTCAGCCGCCTTCGCCGCGCAGGAAGGGCAGCACCAGCCGGAGAAACTCTGCCGGCTGCTCCTCGGCGAGCAGGTGCCCGGCCCCCGGCACCACCACGGCCGCACCCGCACCCGGCAGCGACGCGGCCAGCTCGCGTGCCCGCTGCGGCGGCACCACCACGTCGCGCTCGCCGGTGAGCACCAGGGCCGGGGCGCGCACCTCCGCCAGGTCCACCGGCGCCTCGCGGGCGTGCTCCTCCGCCAGCTCCCGCACCGCCCGCACCGTCCCCGGGATGAGCAAAGGGTCCATGTAGCCGCGCAGCCGCTCCTCGGTCGCCAGCGCCGGGTCGCCCACCATCTGCCGGAGCGAACGCCGCCCCACCGCGTACAGCAGCGACGGCCAGCGCGCCGCCAGCCCGACCGCCGCGAAGGCGACCCGCCCGGCCGCACGGCGCCGCCCGAACGCGATCTGCTCCCCGGCGCTCACCGACCCCACCAGCACCAGCCGCTCCACCCGGTCGGGGTGGCGTGCCGCCAGCCGTTGCACAATGGCGCCGCCCATCGAGTGCCCCACGAAGGCCGCCCGTTCGATGCCGAGCAGGTCGAGCAGCGCTCGCAGCCGCTCCGCCTGGGCCTCATGCCCGTACCCGATTCCCGGGCGCCGGTCGCTCAGCCCGAACCCCGGCAGGTCCACCGCCACCACCCGGAACTCACGCGCCAGCTCGGGCACCACCGGCAGCCAGCTGAAGGTGCTCCCCGCGAAGCCGTGCACCAGCACCACCGCCTTCCCCGCGCCCTCATCGAGGTAGTGCACCCGCGCGCCCGCCACCTCCCGCACGAAGCCCCGCGGCTCCGGCATCCGCCAGCGCCGCCGGTCGATTGCTGCCAGCACTGCCGCCGCGCCCAGTCCTCCGCCGGCCAGCGCCAGCCCGCCGAACGCCAGGCCCAGCCGCCTCATGCCCGCGCCTCCGCCAGCACCTGCCGCAGCGCGCGGAAGCTCTCGGCCATGCGCGGCCCGTACCACCAGAGCCAGCGCCCGTCCACCAGCCGGGCCGGCGCCACCCCCGCGAACTCGGCCGCGTGGGCCTCCCCGAACCGGTACGGCTCATCCGGCAGCAGCACGATATCCGGCTCCAGCGCCGCCACCTCCTCCAGCGTCACCTCCGGGTAGCGGGGACGGTCGGCCAGCACGTTCACCGCCCCGCAGACCCGCAGCACATCGCCCCCGTAGGTCTGCCCGCCCAGCCCGAGCAGCGGGCGCCGCCAGATCGGCACGAACACCCGCACCCCCTCGGCCGCCCCGGGCGGCTCCGCCGCCGCTGCGCGCACGTCCGCCACGAGCGCCGCCGCCGCGGCCTCGGCCCCCAGCCGCCGGCCGATCTCCGCGATGGCCGCCAGCGCCTCCTCCACCGTCTCGATCTCGGTGACCAGCACCTCGAGCCCCGCCTCCCGCAGGGCGGCCACATCCTCCGCACGGTTCTCCTCCCGGTTCGCCAGCACGAGGTCCGGCTGCACGCGGACAATCCCCGCCACGTCCGGGTCCTTCGTCCCGCCGAATGCCGGCACCGCGGCCGCCATCTCCGCCGGCGCATCGCAGAAGCGCGTCCGGCCCACCAGCGCACCGGGCGCCAGGCCCCAAACCAGCTCCGTCAGGCTCGGCACAAGGCTCACCACCCGCATGCCGCGATTATCGCCCACCCGGGCGCCGGGCAGCGTAAGGGCCGGCACGCGGCCGGCCCCGTCAGCGTCGAACCCCAGGGAAGGCCGTCAGTTCGTCGGCGGCGAACCCAGCGTCACCTCCGCCGTGCGCCTCTCGCCCCCCCGGTAGTACTCCACCGTCACGGTCTGCCCGGCCTGGTGCTTCACCAGCGCTACCGCCAGGTCCGATTCGTTGTGGACCTCCTCGCTCCCGACCTTCACGATGACGTCGTTCGCCTGCAGCCCGGCCTGGGCGACCGGCCCGCCGGGGACCACCGCCCGCACCAGGATGCCGCCGGCGCTCTCCGGCACCCCCAGCTGCCGCGCCACCGCCGGGCGCACCGCCTCGAACCCCTGGATGCCGAGGAAGCCGCGATTCACCCGGCCGTTCGCCTTCAGCTGCTCCATGATCGCCTTCGCAAGGTCCGAACCGACGGCAAAGCCGATGCCCGGCGCCTGTTCGCCCGTCGTCGGGTCCGGCGCAATCGCCGTGTTCACCCCCACCACCTGCCCGAACAGGTTCAGCAGCGGACCGCCGCTATTCCCGTGGTTGATCGCCGCATCCGTCTGGATCGACCCGAAGATCGCCGCGCTCGAACCCTCGTTGATCGCCCGGTTCTTCTGGCTCACAATCCCGCGCGTCACGCTGAACGCCCCGGTCTCGCCGCCCTGCAGATCCAGCGCGTAGCCCATCGCCACCACGTCCTGCCCGACCACGACCTCATCGAGGTTCGCGAACTCCAGCGCCTTCAG
>NZ_DAOUAO010000099.1:0-2535 GCF_034433535.1 Tepidiforma sp. | reverse complement strand
GGCTGGCGGAATGGACTACCTCTGGCGTGCCGTGGACCTCGTGCGCCGGGTCGGGGGTTGCGGACTCCGCGGCCGGTGTGGGCGTGGGCACGGCGGCGGGCTGCGAGGCGCCCATGGTCGACTGGTAGACGATCGCGCCGACGGCGATCGCAGCCCCTGCGATGACGAGGTTGCCCGGCTTCATTCGTCTCCCCGCCGCAGGTATCGGCGCAGGGAGGGCGGGGATTGGGCGGCGGCAGGGGGTCGGGCCGGTGATGGGAGGGTAACAGAACAAGGGGCGGCCGCCGTGCCGGCAGCCGACCCGGGTATCCTGGGTGAGCCCGTGATGGGGACTTAGCGCTTGGTGAACTGCGGTGCCTTGCGCGCGCGCTTCAGGCCAGGCTTCTTGCGCTCCTTCATGCGGGCGTCGCGGGTGAGGAGGTTATCGGGCCGCTTGAGCATCGGCTTGAGGGAGGGGTCGGAGGCCACGAGGGCGCGGGCGATGCCCATCTTGATGGCGCCGGCCCAGCCGCTGATGCCGCCGCCCTCGCATTTGATGGTGGCGGAGAACCGGCCTTCGCGATTGAGCCGCTTGAGCGGGGCGAGGATCTCCACGCGGTGGGCGTCGCGGGTGAAGAGCTCCTCGAAGGGCTTGCCGTTGACGATGATGGCGCCGTTGCCGCCGGGGTAGAGGCGGACGCGCGCGACGGCGGTTTTGCGGCGCCCGGTGCCGTAGTAGTACTGGTCGGCCATGGGTTACTCCTCGCTGGATTCGGAGGTGGACTCGGCGCGGGTCCGGCGCCGGCGGGCGGGCTTTTCGGCTTCGGCAGCGGTGTCGGCTGCGGCGGCGGCTTCGGCAGGAGCAGCCGCGCGGCGGCGCGGGCGTTTCTCAGCGGCCGGAGCCTCGCTTGCCGTAGCCTCAGCGCCGGCAGCGGCTGCGGCCATCGCATTCTGCTCCTCGGCAGTCGGCTCGGCAGATTCGGCTTCCTGCTTGAGGACGCGGGCACGCGCGCGGCGGGCGACTTCGGCGGCCTCGGCCGAGGGAGCGGCCGGGGCAGCGACGACGGGAGCGGTGAGCGGCCGGAGGCCCTTCGGGCGGTAGGGCGTGGTGGCGAGCGCTTCGAGGGCGGCCTGCCGCTGGGCCTGGGCGCGCTGGCTGGCGATCACCTGGGCCTGGTGCGGATGGGTGGGCCCGGCGTAGACCTTGAGGTGGCGGAGCATCTGCTTGCCGAGGGGGCCCTTGGGGAGCATGCCCCAGACGGCGCGTTCGATGACCCGCTCGGGGAAGCGCTGGATCTGCTCGGTGAAGGAACGAGCGCTGAGGCCGCCGGGGTAGCCGGAGTGGCGATAGTAGACCTTCTGCGCGGCCTTGTTGCCGGAGAGGCGGACCTTCGACGCGTTGACGACGATGACGAAGTCGCCGCCATCGAGGTGGGGTTCGAAGGTGGGCTTGTGCTTGCCGCGCAGGAGATGGGCCACTTCGGTGGCGACGCGGCCGAGGGGCCGCCCGGCGGCGTCGATGACGTGCCAGTCCTTATAGATTTGCGAGGCTTTGATGCGGACGGTGGTGTTCATGGCGTGTATCCCTCGTCGTACCAGACACGTTCGAGACAGAGGCCGCGGGCGGGCGCCAGGTGGGTGAAGCTGCCGGGCCGTGCCTGTTCGAGCAGGCTGACGATTTCCTCCTGTGTTGCGGCGTGGCGTCCAACCCTGGCGAGCGCGGCGGTGAGCCGCCGGACCATCTGGGGCAGGTACGCGTCTGCCTCGATATCGAAATGGAGCACATCGCCGGAGCGATGGACTCGCGTGGCGAACACGGTGCGCACGGGGGAGCGCCCCGGTTCGAGAACACCGGCGAAGGCGCGGAAATCGCGCCGGCCGATGAAGTGTGCGGCGAGCTCCTGCATGGCGTCGAGGTCGAGGTTGCCCTCGATGTGCCAGCTGAAGCGGCGCGCGAGGGGGTCGCGCGCCTCGCCGTTGCTGATGGTGTAGCGGTACCAGCGCCTGCGGGCCCAGCGGCGTGGATCGAACGCCAGCGGGACCTCGCGCACTGCGCGGACCGCTACATCTTCGGGGAGGAGCGCGTTGAGCGCTCGCCCGATGGTGGCGGCATCGTGCCGGGTGAGGGCGGTGAATGCTGCCACCTGGCCCCTCGCATGGACGCCGGCATCGGTGCGTCCTGCGAGGTGAACGCGCACGCTGGCCTGGAAGAGCTGGCTGGCGGCGCGTTCGAGTTCTTGCTGGACGGTCCGGCCGTTCGGCTGGAGCTGGGAGCCGACGAAGTCGGTACCGTCGTAGCTGACGGTGGCCGCGAAGCGTCTCGCGGTCACGGGGTCATGCGTTGTTGGTTTCCTCCTGCTCGTCGCTGGTTTCGGGCTGCCCGGCTTCGGCCGCCGGCGTCTCCGGCGCTTCGGGGGCGGCGGTTTCGGCGGATGCGGCCTCAGCCGCGGGCGTCTCAGGCGCCTCCGCAGCCGATTCGGCGGGTGTTGCGTCGGTCACGTCCTCGGCCGCGGGTGCGGCGGCTGCCGGCGCGGCGGCGGCTGCGGCAGCGCGGGC
>NZ_DAOUAO010000098.1:0-2932 GCF_034433535.1 Tepidiforma sp. | reverse complement strand
CGCCCTCCCCCGCCGCACCAACCCCGACGGCACGCCCCAGTCGCGCGAGCAGGTGATGGCCGGCATCCACCGCTGGACCGAAGAGTGGGCCCGCGAGCACCGCGGCAAGCCCCTCGCCGAGCTCGCGCGCATCGGACTCGAAACCCGCGCCGAGACGCTCGCCCTCCTTGCCAGCCTCACCGAAGAGCAGCTTGCCTCGAAGATCCCCGGCGCCCCCTGGGCCGACGGCACCGTCGGCGGCATCCTCGCCGCCAACGCCGACCACGCCGCCATGCACTTCCGCTGGGCACAGGAGGGCGCCGGCCCCCAGGGCTAGCCGATGAACGCCTCCGAAGGCCCCGCCGGCGACGCCAGCGAGGTCGTGAACCGCCGCAGCTCCCGCCGCTCCACCGGCGCGTAGCAGTGCAGGCACGCCCGCGGCCGGGGCAGCTCGACCGGCACCTGCACCCGGTACACCCCGTGCGCCGGGCAGCGGATCTCGAACTCGATGACCTCGATGTTCACCGTCGCACCTCCCCCACCCGCAACACGGCCCGCCCGCATCGCAGATGGAACCATAGAATAGATCGATATCCCTCCCTGTGAAGGGCCGAATGGCCCCTCCTGTGTGAACATTTCGTTCAGGTTCGGGTTAGCGCGTCGCTCCCGCGCGAAAGCCGGCCTACTCGCCCGCCTCGAACTCCCACGCCTCCGCCAGCTCCAGCCCCTCATCCACCCAGTCCAGCCCCTCCACCTCCACCGCCGCGGCCGCATCGCAGCGGTCTTGCCAGTCACAGAAGCCGCACAGTGGCCCCGGGCTCGGCGCGAACTCCCGCTCCGCCAGCATCCGCTTCGCCAGCCGCGCCAGGTACGCCACCTGGTTCACCGCATCGTCCCGGGTCAGCTCACGCACCCGCTGCTCGCCCGTCCGCAGGTTCCAGGCCACCGCCCGCACCGTCGCCTCAGCCGGCAGCTTCTTCAGGCCGCGCACCACCACGTGCAGGATGTCCAGCTGCCGGTCCTCTGCCGGCCCAAGGTCGAACCGCCCGGTCTTCCAGTCGATCACCTGCCACCGGTCCGGTCCCAGCCGGTCGACCCGGTCCGCCCCGCCGTACAGGCTGATGTCGGCGAACTTCACGCTGTTTCCCTGCTCGGCCCAGCTCTGCTCGGCCTCGATCGATCGGTGCGCCTCCACCCCCGCCGCGTACCACTCGAACGCAAGCCGGTGCCACTCCGTCCCCGGCCCCGCCGCCGCGTGCTTCGGCATCCGCAGGTAGGCATCCAGCTCCGCCTCACCGTCTGCGGGGTTGCCGGTCACGCAGAGCTTCTGCATGGCCCGGTGCACGCCCGTCCCCGCGATCCCCGCCGGCGTATCCCGCTGCGCGGGCCATCTCTCCCCGGAAACATACTTGAACCAGTACTGCCGCTGGCAGCGCAGGAAGCTTTCGATCTTCGAATGCGAAAGCTTGAACGGCTCGCCCTCCATCGCCGCACAGTCTACCCTTCCTCCGCAAGCCCCTCCCGGCAGCCCCGCCCATGACCGCTCCCCTCGAAGGCATTCGCGTCATCGAACTCGCCAACTACGTCGCCGCCCCGGCCGTCGGCGGCCTCCTTGCCGACCTCGGCGCCGAGGTCATCAAGGTCGAACCGCCCGGCGGCGAGGTCATGCGCGGCGTCGTCCCTTCCGGCGGCGAAGGCCAGTTCCCCTTCAACTTCCTCTTCGAACTCGAAAACCGCGGCAAACGCTCCATCACCCTCGACCTCGAGCACCCCGCCGCACCTGGCGTCCTCCGGCGCCTGCTCGCCGCCGCCGACGTCTTCCTCACCAACCTCCTCCCCCGGCGGCTCAAGCGCTTCCAGCTCGAACCCGAAACCCTGCTTGCCGAGCACCCGCGCCTCGTCGTCCTCTGCATCACGGGCTACGGGCTCGAAGGCCCCGATGCCGACCGCCCCGGCTTCGATTTCTCCGCCTTCTGGACCCGCAGCGGCATCATGTCGCTCATCGGCCATCCCGGCAGCCCGCCCGTCCTCAGCCGCATCGCCCAGGGCGACCACACCACCGCCCTCGCCGGCCTCGCCGCCGCGCTCGCCGCCCTCCGCCTGCGCGACCGCACCGGGCGCGGCCAGCTCATCGATATCTCCCTCCAGCAGACCGGCCTCTATACCATCGCCACCGACGTCGCCAAAGCCCTCCTCGACCGCAAGCAGCCGCGCCGCTTCGACCGCTCCGCGCCCGACAACCCGCTCTTCAACACCTATCCCACCCGCGACGGCCGCTGGGTCATGCTCGTGCACATGACCCCCGACCCCTACTGGCCGCGCCTCTGCCGCGTCATTGAACGCCCGGAATGGGCCGACCACCCCGACTACGCCACCATGGCTGCCCGCCGCCAGCGCGGCGCCGAGATCGCCGCCGTCATCGAAGCCTGCTTCCTCGGCCTCGACCTGCCCGCGCTCGCCGCCCGCCTCGATGCCGAGGGACTCATCTGGGCGCCCATGGTCGAACTCCTCGACGTGGTCGATGACCCCCAGCTCCGCGGCCGCGGCGCCTTCGCCCCGCTCGAGACGCCCGCCGGCACGTTCGAAACCGTCGCCGCACCCTTCCGCATGCCCGGCGCCGATATCCGCCCCCGCGGCGCCGCCTCACCCCCCGGCGCCGACACTGCCGACGTCCTCCGCGCCGCCGGCTTCACCGACGACGCCCTCGCCGACCTCGCCGCCACCGGCCTCTTCGGCTAACCCCCGCTCCCCGCTCCCCGCTCCCGGCTCCCCGCTCCCGGGCCGGGTGGGGACGGCGGTGGGGCTCCCGGTCAACCTCCCACCTCCAACCTCCCACCTTCTCGCTCCCGGTTCCCCGCTCCCGGCTCCCGGTTCCCGGGCGGAGAGGCCGAGGTGTGGGGCTCCCGGCTCCCGGTCAACCTCCCACCTCCAACCTCCCACCTTCTCGCTCCCG
>NZ_DAOUAO010000097.1:0-4283 GCF_034433535.1 Tepidiforma sp. | reverse complement strand
TCGGGGGTGGGCGAGGGGTCTTCGCCGACGGCGATGTTGATGATGCGGATGGGCGGCGGGGGCGTCGGCGTCGCGCCGGCCGCGGAGACGCCGTCTTCGACCGCTACGCCGTGGATGCGGATGGGCGGGATAGGCGTGGGCGTCGGGGCGGGCGTATCGGCGGCCGGCAGTTCGGGGGCGGGGGTCGGTTCGGCGGAGAGGGCCTGGGCAGAGCGTTCCGGCGCGGATCTGAAGAGCTCCTCGAGGGCGGGCGGTGCGACGGGTGTGGCGACCTCGATGACGATCACGCGCTGGGGGGCGGGCGGCTGAACGCCGGGGCGGAAGGGGCCCCACTGCGCGCGGTCGGCCAGGTGAAGGAGCAGGAGGCCGCTGCTGCCGATGCTGAAGAGCAGGGCGGCGAGCAGGAGGGGGGCTTTTCCTGCCATGGGTGCATCATGCCGGTTTGTCGCGAAAATTGCGACCCCGGGGAGGTGGGAGGTTGGAGCCGGGAGCAGGGAGCCGGGAGCCCTACCCTGGCAGCCACCACGCCCGGGAGGGGGGAGCCGGGAGCGGGGAGCCCTGCCCCCGGCAGCGACCCCGCCCGGGAGCGGGGAGCCGGGAGCGGGGAGACCTGCCCCCGGGCAGCCACCCCGCCCGGGATCGGGGAGCGGGGAGCTGAGGCGGGGCGCTCCAACCTCCAACCTTCCACCTCCCACCTCCTCTATACTTCGCCCGTGGCAGGCGAGCAGGTCCGGGCGCTGGTCTTCGATGTCTTCGGGACCGTGGTGGACTGGCGTTCGAGCGTGCTCCGCGAGGTGGAGGCGGCGGCGGCCCGCCACGGCGTGACCGGCGACTGGGGCGCGTTCGTCGATGCGTGGCGGTACGAGGGCTACCTCGGCGGCATCGCGAAGGTGAACCGCGGCGAGTGGCCGTTCATGACCACCGACGAGATCCACCGGCGCAAGCTGGAGGAGCTGCTGCCGGCCTACGGCCTGGGGCATCTGCCGGAGGCTGAACGGGCCGACCTCAACCGGGCGTGGCACCGGCTCGACCCCTGGCCGGATTCAGTCCCTGGGCTCTGGCGGCTCAAGCAGCGGTTCGTGATTTCGACGCTTTCGAACGGGAACGTGGCGCTGCTGGTGGCGATGGCGAAGCGGGCCGGTCTGCCGTGGGACTGCGTGCTGGGTGCTGATGTGCTCGGAGCGTTCAAGCCGAAGCCCGAGGCCTACCGGCGCGGCGCGGAGCTGCTCGGGTTCGCGCCCGGCGAGGTAATGCTCGTGGCGGCCCACAAGCAGGACCTGCAGGCCGCGATGGCGGCCGGGCTGCAGGCGGCCTTCGTGCCGCGGCCGCGGGAAGCCGGCCCGAACGTGCAGCCGGACCTCGAACCGGACCCGGCGTTCGCGGTCACGGCCCGGGATTTCCTCGAGCTGGCGGCGAAGCTCGGGGCCTGACCCCGGCGCGTCACGGCGGGGGCGAGACCGAGAGGATATCGGCGAGGACCTTGCGGCGGAGCTCGGCATCGGCGAAGACCGGGCGGTACTGCTGCTCGATGCGGTAGGGGAGGAAGCGGAGCGTAGCCAGCCGGCTGCCGTGGAAGGTGGCCTCGAGCAGGTAGCCCTCGGTGTGCTCGGGCGTGTGGAGCTGGTCGAAGATGAAGTTGCCGAGGGCGCAGGCGATGAAGGCATCGCCGCGCGGCTCGATGGCCTGCACCCAGTGGGCCTGGTTGCCGACCACGAGGTCGGCGCCGGCATCAACCGCGGCGCGGAGGGCCTTGAGGCTGCGCGGGCTCGGCTCGTGGGTGTCTTCGTAGCCGGACTGGACGAGCACGATGACGACATCGGCGCGGGCGCGGAGGTCGCGGATCGCGGCCTCGAAGCGGGTGAGCGAGAGCATCGACGCGGGCTTGTAGAAAGCGGGTTCGCGCGGGGGAGTGCTGCGTTCGTCGTCGTAGGAGTCGTCGAGCGGGGCGGTGCCGGGGGCGTCCTCCTCCGCACCGAGGTCCTCGGCGGCGATGTCATCGAAGCCGAGAAAGCCGAAGCGGACGCCGTTGACCTCGATGATGGCGGGTTCGAGGGCGGCGGCGAGGTTCGGCCCGCCGCCGACCGTGCGAATGCCGGCGGCCGCGAGGAGTTCGATGGTGCGGAGCATGGCGCGGGCGCCGCAGCCGCCATCGGCGCAATCGAAGGCGTGGTTGGTGGCCACGGTGAGCACATCGAAACCGGCGTGGGTGAGCGCCTCGATGACCTGCGGCGGGGAGGTGAGGTTGGTGGTGGGGATGCAGCCGTAGGGCTCGGCGATGTCCTGGATGGAGCCATCGAGCGAGCCGGCGGCGATATCGGCGGCGGCGAGGAAGTCGCCCACCGGCGAACGGAGCGGGCTGGCCCAGTCGCCGGTGGCGCGGATGGCGGCGAGGGTGCAGCGCGACATGAGGATGTCGCCGGTGGCGACCACCCGGGTGACCACGGGCGGGGCCGCGGCGATGGCCGCCTCGATGCGCGGCGCAGCCTCGCTGCCCGCCGGGGTGAGGGGGCGGACCGCGACCCGGCGGGCGAGCGGCCAGCCCGCGAGGTCGCCGAAGCCGCGGGCGGGGTCGCGGCCGTCGATGGCCAGCGCGACCATCGGCGAGCGCAGCTGTTCGATGGGGATGATGGCGAGGAGGCCGGAATCGAGGGCGAGAGCGGCGCGGAGCTCGTCGAGGCTGGCGAAGCGGCGGAAGCGGGCAGGGTCGAGGGCGGGGTCGAGGGCGGCGAGGGCCGCGGCAAGGTCGGGCGGCTCCAGCAGGGTGGCGAGTTCGATGGGGCGGTCGAAGCCGCCGACCTCCGCCCAGCTAACCACCTCGCCGCGGAGGATGGCCGCGAACTGGTCGGCGGACAGGGCATCGACCCCGGCGCCGGGGGATGTCACGGGGACGAAGATGGCGGTGACCACGCCCTCGCCGGGCCGGGCCGCTTCGAAAGCGAGGTCGGCGGGGGCGCCGGGCGCGGCGCGCGCCGGGCAGAGCGGTTCGGCCGCCGGCGGGACTTCGCCCGCGCAGGCAAGCGGCGCGGGTGCCGGCGTCGGGGTGGGGCCGGGGGCCGCGGCGCGGGGCGTCGTATCGGCGAGGGCGCCCACGATGACGATGGCGAGCACGGCAAGGCTGCCGAGGAAGACGCCGAGCGCGACGGCGAAGAGCGGCAGCCACGGGCGGGAGCGTGCGGGGCCGGCCGGTTCGCCCATGGGCGGATGGTACTCCGCCGGGGCCGAGCGCGGTCAGCTCGCGCGGGCGTACCAGCTGTTGGGGGTGCCGGAGGCGGCCTCGATGAAGGCGAAGGCGCGGTTGAGGACGCGTTCGATGCCGCCGCAGGCCTCTTCGACCGCCGCGAGGTCGGGCGGGAGCGGCGCGACCTCGCCGCCTTCGAGGTCGTACCCGCAGAAGAGGCCGTAGTGGAGGATGAGGCGGTTGGCCTGGGCGACCACCCCGGCGAGGCCGTCGTGCTCGGGGGTGAGGGTCTCGTCGTGGTGGCAGCGGACGGCTTCGGTCAGGTGACCCGGGAACTTCCAGACTTCGCCGAGGGCGCGGCCGACCTCGTCGTGGGCGTAGCCGGCGGTCATCAGCTCGGCGATGTGGAGCGGAGCTTCGCCCCGGCGGGCGATCTGCACCGCCTCTTCGAACTGCTGCGGCATGACCTGGCGAATCACCAGGCGGCCGATATCGTGGAGGATGCCGGCGGTGAAGGCGTCTTCGGGCTTGACGGTGAACGTCTTGCGGGCCAGGGCCTCGGCGGCGACCGCGACCGCGACGGAGTGGCCCCAGAAGAGGTCGAGGTCGAAGGTTTCGCCGGGGTGGCGTCGGAAGGTGGTCATCAGGCTGGCGCCGACGGCGACCTGGCGGACCTGCTTGAAGCCGAGGATGACGACGGCCTCGCGGACGGTCGCGATGCGGCGGGCGAAGCCGTAGAAGGCGGAGTTGGAGATGCGGATCAGGCGGGCGGTCAGGGCCTGGTCGGTGGCGAGGACCTGCGCCAGGTCCATGGCGCTGGTGCGGTCGTCCTCGGCCATGCTCATGACGCGAGCGGCGACGGCCGGCAGGGGCGGCAGGTCATCGATGCGGGCGATCAGTTCGGCAGCGTCCTTTCCCATCACGAGATGGTTTTCGGCAGGGGAGGGGCGGGGGCGCAGGGGCGGGGAGGTGGGAGGTTGAAGGTTGGAGGTGGGAGGTTGGTGGTTGGAGGTTCTTCCTCTGTCCCTGTCTCCTGGTTCTCCCGGTGGGGCAGAGCGACGCATGACGCCCCCGGCTCCCGGCTCCCCGCTCCCAGCTCCAACCT
>NZ_DAOUAO010000096.1:0-8596 GCF_034433535.1 Tepidiforma sp. | reverse complement strand
ATATCCGCGATGAGCTGCGCCAGCCGCTGCAGCCGCTCGCCCGGTTCGAACGCGGGCTCGCGGGAGCCGATGACCAGGAAGCCGACCGGCGCGCCGCCCGAGCTCGCCGCCGTCACCACGTAGGCCTGCACCCCAAGCGCCTCCAGCTCCTCGCGGCCTTCGCCCGGGGCGCGCTCCCCCGGCGCGCCGACCACCGCCTGACCCTCCGCGAGTGCCCGCGCGAAGTGTCCCTCCAGCGGGGCCACGCCCGGCGCGCCGGCCACATTCGGGAAGACCACTCGCCCGCCGTCGAGGAAGCCGAAGGCCACGTACGGCGCCGGCATCACCTGCCGCAGCACCTCGGTCAACGCCAGCTGGATGGCGAAGCCGTCGAGCTCCCGGGCGACGGCGGCCGCTGCGGCCGTCAGGACCGCCTGGTCCTCTGCCTCCCGGCGCTCGCGCACCCGCTCCCGCTGCGCGGCCACCGCCTGCCCCAGCAGCGCTGCCGCCACCCGGATGAAGGCCAGCTCGTCCTCGCTGAACCGCTCGTCGGCGACCCGCCCGATGGTCAGGAGCCCCTCATTGCCCGCCGCCGAGGTCATCGCGGCCGTCGCCGCTCGCCGGAACCCGGCCCGGGCGAGCGCCTGGGGCACCCGCCGCTCGTTCCCGGCAGTGCGGTACTGGTGCACCCCGCCGGCGCGCACCACCGCCTCGACGCCCGAGGGGTCGAAGCGCGGGTCGTCGTCGATATCCAGCCGGTGCGAGCGAATCGGCCGCCACGCGCCGGTCTCAGCATCGCAGAGCGTCACCGAAATGTGATCGAAACCCACCGCCCGCAGCAGGGTCTGCGAAAAAACCTCGAACCGCTCCTCCAGCGTCCCCTCGCCCTGTAGCAGCGCCGTCAGCTCCGAGAGGGCCTCACGGCGGATCGCCTCGGCCAGCCGCTGCTCCACCTTGCGCGCGTTGCCGATGGCCTGCCCGACCAGCGCCCCGACCGTCTCCAGGTGGGCGATCTCCTCCGCATCGAAGGGCCGGTCGCTCATGCGCGACATGAGCAGCAGCCCCACCAGTTCGCCCTCTGAGCGCAACGCCACTGCGGCGCCCCGTTTGGCGCCGATTGCCCGGGCACGGTCAACCACGCGCCCGCTGAACACGTCGATGGGTGCCTCGACCGCTCCTTTCCCGCTGAGCAGGTTAAGGAGGTTGCCCATCGCCTCGCGGGGCTCGACCTGGCCCACCCGCGTGGTTCTGCCTCTCAGCGTTCCAACCACCCGGAAGTGTTCCGTGCCTTCGGTCACCCACAGCCCCAGCCCGTCGAAATCCAGCACCTCCCGCAGGTGCTGGGAAAGCGCCGCAAAGAACGCCTCCGGGCCCTCGCCGCGGTTCACCAGCACCGCCAGCTCATTCAGCACGCGCGCCCGCTCGACCGCGCGCCGCGCCCGCTCGAGCCGGCGCTCAGCGGCAACCGCAGGGGCCAGCAGGCCCGCGCCCTCCCGCAACGCTTCCTGTTCGTGCGCGGCGAACGGCCGCTCGCTCACCCGCCCGGCCACGAACACTCCGACGGGCTGGCCGTCCTCGCTCAGCGCAGCGACCCACGCCTGCACCATGCCGAGTTCCCGCAGGAAATCTGCCCCGGGGTGGCCTGCCAGGTCGCCGGGCGCAAATCCCACGCCCGCCCCCGCGGCAAGCTGCTCCAGTTCGAGTGGCGCAATCGGGAACTCCCGCCCCGCGCCTTCCTGGTCCGGCCACGTCGCCAGGACCCGCACCGTCTGTCCCTCGAGGTCCAGCCAGCACGCCGCCAGCAGGTCCGCCCCGGCCGCCGGTGCCAGCGCCTCCGCGAACCGGGCGAAGCGCACGCCGAACGTCCCGCCCGCTGCAAGCGCGCGCGCCAGCGACGCGTCAGGTCCCCCGGGCTCGCCGTTCAGGGCAGGTTCAACCATGGCGAAGCCGCCTTCTCCCCCACTTCGTGAGTTTCGGATGGCGCCGCCCGGCCGCCTATCAGGGAATTCCCCGAGCTCCGCGCTCGCCCGGTGCCAGGTCTGCCTTCGGTCTGTGCTTCCCAGCGCCCATCCTCTGGTGCCATGGAACGCCAGACCCCCGCCTTCGGACCGGCCTTCATCACGGGCCCCAACTATATCGGATTGCCCATCACGGGCACCATCACCGCGCAATTTGGCAGCCGCGCTATCCCCGAGCACGCCGGCGGCCACACCGGCGTCGATATCGCCGCACCGGCCGGCACGCCCGTCCGTGCTCCCGCTCCCGGCATCGTCGCCGCCGTCCGCACCGCCGACCCCGTCTTCGGCAACGCCGTCGAGCTCGAACACCCCGGCGGCTGGCGTTCGCTCTACGCCCACCTCTCCCGGGTCGATGTGGCCATCGGCCAGCCCGTCCGCCGCGGCGATGGCCTCGGTCTCTGCGGCTCGACCGGCCTCTCCACCGGGCCTCATCTCCACTGGGGGCTCGCCCGCGGCCACAGCCCGGCCATCCGCGGCCCGGGCCTGCGCGACCCCCTCAGCGCCGTCTCCGCCGCCCCCGTGAGCCGCGACGAAGAGCGCACCCTGCGCGCCGCCGCGGCCGCCATCTACGCCGGTCTCCAGGCCGCCGGCGCCCTGTTCGCCAGCGAAACCGAGGCCGACCTCGCTCCCTACCCGCCCGGCAGCCCCCAGCAGCAGGTCCTCGCCATCCAGCGCGCCGCCAACCCCTTCCTCGCCGCCTGGCTGACCCTCGCCTGAGCGAAGGGTGGCCGGCCGTCCAGCAAAAAGTTAAGCAGGTGCAAAGCAAACACATCGACAACCGCGCGATGGGGCGTATACTCCGCGGCGGCAGGTTCTATCGCAGCAATAGAACCTGTCGAACGAACGAGGGGGAATGCTCACCGTGCCTGAACACAGCAACTACTGGACCCGCAGGCTGGCCCGCCAGGGGATCTCGCGGCGCCGGCTCCTTGGCAGCGCAGGCGCCGCCGGCGTCGGCGTTGCCGCGCTCGGCCTCGTCGGCTGCGGCGACGACGATGACGACACCGGCGGCGGACAGCCCACCGCCACCACCGCGCCGGGCGGCTCGCCCACCGCAGCCGCCAGCCCCACCGAAGTCGCCAAGCAGAAGGGCGGCGTTGTCCGCTTCACCAGCGCCGGCAACACCTGGGACACCTTCGATATCGACCGCTCCCGCTTCACGCCCGTCTCCACCCTCTTCGGCTGGACCAACCTCGGCGTCGTCCAGTGGGACTCCTACACCAAGGGCGTGATTGGCGGCGGCATCGCCGAAAAGTGGGAGCAGCCCGATAAGCAGACCATCGTCTTCACCGTCCGCCCGAATGTCTTCTGGCACAACAAGCCGCCCGTTAACGGCCGCGCCGCCAACGCCCAGGACATCGCCAAGTTCATCCAGCGCAACGTCGCCGGCAAGCTCCGCGACGGCACCGACGACCCCAACTTCTACCGCAAGTCCGCCTTCCAGACCGTCGACAAGGTCGAAGTCGTCGACGATCGCACCGTCCGCGTCACCCTCAAGACCCCGAACCCCTTCTTCCTCAACACCCTCGCCGGCGCCTACGCCAAGGTCCAGGCCCCCGAGGCCATCGACGCCTTCGAAAAGGACTACGCCAACCTCAAGCCCGAGCTCGTCATCGGCACCGGCGGCATGATCCTCACCTCCTTCAAGGCCGAAGGCGAACTCGAACTCGTCCGCAACGACAAGTTCTACAAGCAGGTTAACTGGGACGGCGTCAAATACCTCAACCTCTTCACCGACCAGACCGCCCAGCTCGCGGCCTTCGAACAGAAGCAGCTCGACTCGTTCACCCCGACCCAGAACGCCGTCGCCGACGACCTCCTGAAGCGCTACCAGGGCAAGATCACCGAGGTCAAGCAGTTCTCCGCCAACCCGCAGGCCGGCACCTACTACGGCGGCGCCGCGCCCTGATCCAGTCGCTCCTCCAGGGCAACGCCGTTCTCTCGGGCAACGTCCCGCCCACCCAGGCCGCCTTCACCATCCCCGAGCGCGAACTGATCACCTACCCCGGCTACCTGGAAGATCGCGCGCTCGAAGAGGCCGAGGCGAAGAAGATGTGGGAAGCCGGCGGCGGCCCCGCCCTCGGCGAAATCATCGTCGATATCCCCGATATCTGGGAGGGCCTCTACTCCGGCGGCGCCGCCCTCATCACCAACCAGCTCCAGAAGGTGCTCGGCAACAAGTTCACCGCCAAGATCGAGCCCTACTCCACCATCACCACCAAGATCGTCAAGCAGGAATACGGCAACGGAAAGAACAACATCTGGTACGGCTGGATCACCGAGATCACCGACCCTGAGCCCTCCCTGCTCAACTACCTCAGCTACAACTCCAAGCAGCCCCAGTGGCAGCAGTTCGGCGTCAAGATCGACAAGGTCGACCAGCTCACCGACGCCCTGATGCTCGAGTTCGACATCGCCAAGCGCCAGGAGATGAACAAGGAGATCGTCCGCGAGCTCGTCAAGAACTACGGCGCCGGCATCCCCTACACCCTCGTCGGCGTTTCCCGCATCATGCGCTGGAACTACTTCAAGGCCGGCGAGATCGTCCCCTTCGTCACCAGCCACCAGGCCGTTACCGAGTCCTGGTTCGACCAGACCGACCCCACCTGGCAGGGCCGCCCGGCCTAGCCGGTACCGCGGGATGCGCACCAGCGGGGCCGCCCCATAGGGCGGCCCCGCTTCGTGTCAACGGCCAGGGTCGCAACGGACCCCTGCCGCCTGCTGTCACGATGCCCTAGAAGTACGCCGGCCCTTCGTCCGCCGCCCGCTCCTCCAGCCGGGCCAGCGCCGGCCAGTTGCGCGCATCGAGCCGGAGGATGGCCGCGTACTTGCGCGCGGTCTCCAGGTGCCGCTCGTCGCGCGTCTCCCGGTAGCGGTTGAACGCGTCGAGCATCTTATCGGCGATGACCTGCATATCGATGCCCATCACGTACCGGTCCGAGATCTCGTTCAGCGCCTCCGCGTACACCTCGAAGAAGCGGCTCAGACGCTCCAGCGTGCTCCGCAGCCGCACCCATTCCGCCATATCGTGGCGGGCCGCCATCTCGTAGTACCGCCGGCCCAGCGTGATGAAGTACTGCCGGTCCACCTGCGGCGCACCGCCCATCCGACCCGGCGCCCGGCGCCGCCCCAGGCTGCCCGGGAACACCCCGGTGATGAACATCGCATTGTCGCCGTACTTCCGGTACGCCTCGAACGCGTTCTGATACGCCCCCGAAGGGTGCGCCGTTTCCTCCAGCAGGTCGGTCAGGTAGGGGAGGTAGCCCCGTCCCGGGCCCAGCGAAAGCTCCGAGGCCTGCAGGTACCGCTCCAGCAGCCGGCCCAGGTAGGTCAGCGTCTCCGCATCCCGGCTCCGGCGGTTCACATAAAGCGCCTTGATCAAAAACAGGTCGAGGATGTCGCCCAGGCGCAGTGCCGTCAGCTCCTCGATGTCGTCGTAAAAATCGCTGATCAGCCGGTCCACCTTCAGCGCGAACGCCGTGGTCGCCACGTTCGCCCCGTCGTTCGCGCGGATCACCTCCCGCAGCTCGGCGATCTCCTCAGCCAACAGCTCAGGGTTCGGCATCTCCCGTTCCCTCCTCGTCTGCTGTCCCTCTTATCCCTAGCGAACGGCACAAACCCGCGTCAAGAACAGCGTATTCCCGGGAGCCGGGAGCCGGCGGAAGGTGGGAGGTTGAAGGTTGGAGGTTGGAGCCCTGCCCCGCCCTGCCCTGGCCCCGCCCGGGAGCCGGGAGCGGGGAGCCCCCGCGCCGCGACGCCCGGCCGCCCCGGGGGCAGGGAGGTTGGAGGTTGGAGGTTGAAGGTTGGAGGTTGAAGGTGGGAGGTGGGAGGTGGGAGCGGTGCCGCTGTCTGACCTTTCGCGCGGCCTCGATTTGCGGGAGACTGCCCCGCAATGAAGCTGCTCCACTGGCCGTTTGGGCGCCGCGAACCCGACTGGCAGCGCCCCGAGCCGCCGGCCTCGGTCACCGTCGAGGCCGTCGGCTACGTGCGCAGCCCGGTCATCCGCCCGCGCCCGCACGGCTGGGCGAACGTCGAGAGCGCCATCGAATTCCTCCCCGGACACGCCGGGCGCCTCGAAGGGCTCGAGCGCTATCGCCACGTCATCGTGGTCACCTACCTCGATGTCGCCGCCGGCGCCCCGGAGAAGCCCGAGCGCATGCGCCTCGCCGACGGCCTTGAGTACGGCATCTTCGCCACCCGCAGCCAGCTCCGCCCGAACCACCTCGGCGTCACCGTCGCAGCCGTCCTCGGGCGCGAGGGCCTCACCCTCCGCCTCCGCGGCCTCGACGCCATCGACCGCACCCCGGTGCTGGACGTCAAGCCCTACCTCCCCGAACACGACGCCCATCCCTGACCTCCCACCTCCCCGTTCCCGGCTCCCGGCTCCCGGCTCCCGGTTCCCGTGAGGGGCCCGGGCGGCGCGGCGGGCTCCCACCTCCAACCTCCCACCTCCTGTATACTGCGGGTGGCAATCGCAGCAATAGGAGGCGTCTATCATGGCTCTCGGGGGCTACGCCGGCCGCGTCGGCACCGTCGACCTCACCACCGGCACCACCACCTACGCGCCCATCCCGGAAGAATGGGCCCGCAAATACATCGGCGCCCGCGGCGTCGGCGTCCGCTACGTCTTCGAAGCCGGGCCCACCGTCGACCCCCTCGGGCCCGACAACGTCCTCTGCTTCATGAACGGCCCCCTCACCGGCACCGAAGCCAGCATGAGCGGCCGCCTCGCCATCGTCACCAAGAGCCCCCTCACCGGCACCGTCACCGACTCCCACCAGGGCGGCTGGAGCGCCGCACGCCTCCGCTGGGCCGGCTTCGATGGCCTCGTCTTCAAAGGCATCTCCCCGCGCCCCGTCTACGCCTACGTCCACGACGGCATCGTCGAACTCAAGGATGCCTCCGACCTCTGGGGCAAGGGCGTCCACGAAACCCGCGACATCCTCCGCGAACGCCACGGCGCCGACGACCTCAGCGTCATCGCCATCGGGCAGGCCGGCGAAAACACCGTCCGGTTCGCCAGCTGGATCAACGAAAACGACCGCGCCTCCGGCCGGGGCGGCACCGGCTGCGTCGGCGGCGCCAAGAAGCTCAAGGCCGTTGTCATCAAGGCCGCCCGCAACTACCCCCGCGCGGCCGACCGCGAAGCCTGGCGCGCCGCCCACGCCAACGCCCTCAAGAAGATCATGGATGAGGCGAACATCACCTCCCCGCGCAAGGGCGGCCTCTCCGTCTACGGCACCAACGTCCTCATGAACGTCACCAACACCATCGGTGCCCTCGGCGCGCGCAACAGCCAGGAAACCTCGTTCGAAGGCGCCGAACACCTCTCCGGCGAATACGTCAAAGAGCACTACCTCATTGACGACCCCACCTGCCACGCCTGCCCCGTTGCCTGCAAGAAAGAGGTGGAGGTCAAAGAAGGCCCCTACAAAGTCAAAATGGAGTCCGTTGAGTACGAACCCGCCTGGTCGCTCGGCGCCAACTGCGGCAACGACAACGTCGCCGCCGTCGCCTACATGATCGACCGCGCCAACGACTGGGGCTACGACGCCATCGAGATCGGCCAGGTCCTCTCCTGCCTCATGGAGGCCACCCAGCGTGAATACGTCCCCGCCGGCGAAGGCATTCAGTGGGGCGATACCGACCGCATGATCGAGGTCATGCGCATGGTCGCCTTCCGCGAAGGCATCGGCAATCGCCTCGCCGACGGCATCGAACCGTTCGCCCGCTCCATCGGCCATCCCGAGCTCGCCATGACCGTCAAAGGCCAGGCGACGCCCGCCTACGACCCCCGCGGCCTCAAGGGCATGGGCCTCGGCTACGCTACCTCCAACCGCGGCGCCTGCCACCTCCGCGGCTACAGCCCCGCCTCCGAGCTCGGCGTCATCGGCCTCAAAACCGACCCCCTCGCCTGGCAGGGCAAGGGCGAGCTCCTCAAGCTCCTCCAGGACATCCACGCCTTCAGCGATTCGCTCGACCTCTGCAAGTTCTCCGCCTTCGCCGAGGGCCCCGAGGAGTACGCCGAGCAGTACCGCGTGATGACCGGCATCGAACGGTTCGGCCCGGATGACGTCCTCAAGGCCGGCGAACGCATCTACAACCTCGAGCGTTACTACAACAACCTCGCCGGCTTCCGCGAAGGCTCCGATACGCTCCCCAGGCGGTTCCTCGAAGAGCCCTCCAATGCGAAGGGGTCGCTCGGCCAGGTCTGCGAGCTCGACAAGATGCTCGACGAGTACTACCGCGTCCGCGGCTGGCGCAACGGCGTCGTCACCGAAGAGAAGCTCAAAGAACTCGAGATCGTCTAGCCCCCACGCACCACCGGCTGCCCCGCCCCCCGGCGGGGCAGCCCTCCCCGCTCCCTGCTCCCTGCTCCCCGCTCCCGGGCGGCAGGGCGGTGTGGTCGGGGCTCCCCGCTCCCCGCTCCCGGTTCCCGGGTGGTAGGGTCGTGTGGTCGGGGCTCCCACCTCCCACCTCCAACCTCCCACCTCCTTCCGGCTCCCCGCTCCCGGCTCCCGGGCGAGGCGTCGGCGGCGCGGCGGGGCTCCCCGCTCCCCGCTCCCGGTTCCCGGGTGGTAGGGTCGTGTGGGCGGGGC
>NZ_DAOUAO010000095.1:0-2384 GCF_034433535.1 Tepidiforma sp. | reverse complement strand
GGGCTCGCTCGACCGGGCGCTGGACCGCCTCGCCGAGGTGGTAGGGCTGCGGCTGGGCGCGGATTGCGTGGTGATTGGGGTGCAGCGGCGGGGGAAAGGGGTGGCGTGGTGGCCGCTGGAGGGGGATCGCTCGCCGGGGCGGTGGGAGTACCCCATGTGGCAGCAGGACGAGGCCTTCCTCGAGCGGGTGCGCGACGAGGGGCCTTCGATTTGCCGCGACACGCGCGAGCTTGCAGACCCGACACCGGGGCAGCGGGCAGCGATGGCGGCGGGGGTGCGGAGCTCGCTGCGGATGCCGCTGACGGATGAGCAGGGACGACCCTTCGGGTTCGTGCTGGCCTGCTCGCTCCGGCCGGAGGCGTTCGACGAAGGGGACCTGCGGGAGCTGCTCGACCTTGGGCGGGAGGCGGGCGGGATGCTGCGGATGCGGCTGCTGCTGGAGCGGCTCCACTTCGAGCACGCCCTGCGGACGGCCGAGGCGGACCTGCTGGCCAGGGTGGCGGAAGCGGAGGAGGAAGGTGCCCTGCTGGAGGCGGTCGCGGAGGGGGTGGCGCAAGCGCTCGGGGCCGATATGGCCGCGGTGGCGGTGGATGCCGGGGCGAGCGGGATGCGGATGCTGCGCACCTGGCCGCAGGGACTGATTCGCGCGGGGGACTGGGCTGCGGCGGAGGCGGCGGTAGACGCGCCGGAGAATGCGCGGATGCTGGAGCGGGGCGGGTCGTGGGTGCGCGAGGACCTGGCAGTGGATGATGCGCTGCCGGTGGAGGTGTTCCTGCGGGACCGGCTGGGGGCGCGGTCGCTGGCGGCGGCGGTGCGGTCGCGGCGCTGGGGCGGGCTCGGCCTGGCGCTGGGCGCGATGCGGCGGGAGCCGGGGAGCTGGCATTCGGTGGAGCGAGAGTTCCTCGTGAAGGTCGCGCGGGTGGTGGAGATCGGGGTGGAGCGGCTGCGGCGGGGCGAGCTGGCGGTGGCGCACGCGCTGAGCCTGGAGCAGCAGGCGGAGCTGCTCGGGGTGGGGTCGGAGCTGCTGGAGACGCTCTGGCAGGCGGAGGACCAGGCCTCGGCGGCCCAGGCGATCGCCGAACGGCTGCGGGAGTTCTTCGGGGCCGACCACGTGGCGCTGGGAACGGTGGACCTCGTGCGACGGCGGCGCGAGGTGCTCGGGCTGAGTTCGGCGGTGATGCGGGCGGCAGACCTGGGACCCTGGCTGGAGGAGGCGGACGTCGCCGCGTATACGGAGGCGCTGGGCCGGCTCGGGGGGCCGGCCGGGGACGTGTTTGCGCAGCGGCCTGCGAACCCCGGCGCGGCGATCGGATGGGACCGGGGGCTGCGTTCGGGGATGCGGGTGCCGTTTCGGCTCTCGGACGGCACGGTGGGGCTGGTGACGGTGGGCAGCCGGCAGCCCGGCCGGTACACGCGGGAAGACGAGGAGCGGCTGATTGAACTGAGCCGGCCGATGGCGGTGGCGCTCGACCGGGTTCGCCTGCTTGCGAAGATGGCGGAGACTTCTGAACTGCTCGCTGCGAAGACGCGGGTCCTCCTGGCGATGACGCCGGGTGCATCGATCGACGCGGTCGGGGACGTGTTCGTGCGGGAGGTTCGGCGGATGTTCGGGGCCACGCACGCGCTGGTCCTGGCGCAGACGCCAGCAGGCGCCCTCTCGCTGCGCGCTTCGACCGAGCATTTTACGGAGGAGGAGCTGGCGGAGGCGGCGCGGCGGGCGGAAGCGAACGGGACGTGGCGGGCGGCGATGGCAGCGGGTCCGCAGCTCATGGAGGATGCGGCGGTGCTGGATGACCACGCCTCGCGGGTGCTGGCGGGGCATGGCCTGCGGAGTGCGCTGCGGGCGCCGATCCGGGACGGCGCGGGGCAGGTGTGCGGGGTCGCGACGGTTGCCCGGTCGGAGCCCGGCGCGTGGGACGATTCGGACCTCGCGCAGCTCTCGGAACTGGCGGGTACACTCGGGCTGGTGCTGGAACGGGCGGCGCTGCTGGAGGCCGCGGATGCGCAGGCACGGCGGGCGGCGGCCGTCCTGGAGGTGCTGGGCGCCCTGGGCCCGGGGGAAACGCTTGAGGCGGTGGCCGGGCGGGTCGCGACCGCGCTGCGGGGCATGTACGGCGCAGACCACTGCGCGATTGGGGTGGTGGAAGGCCAGCGGGTCCGGCTGGCGGCGATTGATTCGGTCGTTGGCCCGTGGTCGGTGGGGGAGCGGCGAACCGTGGGGGAGGTGTTCGACGCGTGGCCGCCGGGGCCGGTGGTGCACGTGTTTGAGGACCTGCAGCGGGCAGAAGCGGTTACGGAGACCACGCGGGTCCTGCGAGAGCGGGGCCTGCGTTCGAGCATGCGGGTGGCGGTCTCGGCGGGGGGCGAGGTCTGCGGGGTGGTAA
>NZ_DAOUAO010000094.1:0-10380 GCF_034433535.1 Tepidiforma sp. | reverse complement strand
TCTTCGCGGTACTTCACCGAGGCGTCGTAGATGGTCATCTCTTCGCCGTCGGGCAGGTGGCGGGTGACGCCGCCCTCGGTGCCTGGGGCAAGGAGGTTGCGGAGGCGGATGTTGGCGAAGGTCCCGCGGACCATGACATCATCGTGGCCGCGGCGGGCGCCGTACTGGTTGAAGTCTTCGCGGGCCACGCCCATCTCGCGCAGCCAGCGCCCGGCGGGGCTGTTCGGGCTGATGTTGCCGGCCGGCGAGATGTGGTCGGTGGTGACCGAATCGCCGACCATCACGAGCACGCGGGCGCCCTCGATGTCCCGCAGCGGGGGCGGTGTCATCGTCAGGCCGTCAAAGTAGGGCGCCTTCTTGATGTAGGTCGAACGAGGGTCCCACGCGAAGAGGTCGCCCGAGGGGGTCGGGAGGTTCCGCCAGCGTTCGTCGCCCTTGAAGACGTCGGCGTACTTGCGGCGGAACATCTCCGAGCGCACGGAGGTGCGGATGGCTGCCTCGACCTCCGCCTGCGAGGGCCAGATATCGGCGAGGAAGACGGGTTTGCCTTCCCGGTCGATCGCGATCGGCTCGGTGGCGAAGTCGATATCCATCCGCCCGGCGAGCGCGTAGGCCACGACGAGCGGCGGCGAGGCGAGGTAGTTCGCCCGGGTGTCCGGGTTGACGCGGCCCTCGAAGTTGCGGTTGCCCGAGAGGACAGCCACCGCAACGAGGTCGTTCTCGCGGATGGCATCGCTGATGCGGGGGTCGAGTGGGCCGGAGTTGCCGATGCAGGTGGTACAGCCGTAGCCGACGAGGGCGAAGCCAAGCTGCTCGAGGTAGGGCATGACTCCCGCCTCGGCGAGGTATTCGGTCACCACCTGCGAACCCGGGGCGAGGCTGGTTTTGACCCACGGCGGAGTGCCCAGGCCGCGTTCGACCGCCTTCCGCGCGAGGAGCCCGGCGCCAAGCATGACCTCGGGGTTGGAGGTGTTGGTGCAGCTGGTGATTGCGGCGATGACCACCGAGCCGTGGCGCAGCTCGAACGATGTGCCGTTCGAAACCGTCGCCGTTGTCCCCAGCTTTTCGGCGGGCACCATCTGCGCGAGGTTCTTCTCCCAGTCCTCCTTCGCCTTTGCGAGCGGCACCCGGTCCTGCGGCCGGCGCGGCCCGGCGATGGAAGGTTCGACATCGCCGAGGTCGAGCTCGAGGGTCTCGGCGAAGACGGGGTCCGGGGTGTCGTCGGTCCGGAAGAGGCCCTGCGCCTTGCAGTAGGCCTCGACCAGCCTGACGAGGTTCTCATCGCGCCCGGTGAAGCGAAGGTAGGCGAGGGTCTCCTCATCGACCGGGAAGAATCCCATGGTCGCGCCGTATTCCGGCGCCATATTGGCGATCGTCGCACGGGCGGCCAGCGGCAGGCCGGTGAGACCGGTGCCGTAAAACTCGACGAACTTCCCGACGACGCCTCGCTCCCGGAGCATCTGGGTCACGCGGAGGACGACATCGGTGCCGGTGGCGCCTTCGCGGAGGCGGCCGGTGAGGCGGAAGCCGACCACCTCGGGGATGAGCATCGCGACCGGCTGGCCGAGCATGGCGGCCTCGGCTTCGATGCCGCCGACGCCCCAGCCGAGCACGCCGAGCCCGTTCACCATGGTGGTGTGGGAGTCGGTGCCTACGAGGGTGTCGGGGTAGGCAACCGGTTCTCCTTCCTCTTCGCCCGTAAAGACGACCGAAGCGAGGTATTCGAGGTTGACCTGGTGCACGATGCCGGTGCCGGGCGGCACCACGCGGAAGTTGCGGAAGGCCTGCTGGCCCCAGCGGAGGAACTGGTAGCGCTCGCGGTTGCGTTCGAACTCGAGCTCGACGTTGCGCTCGAAGGCATCGCGCGCGCCGTAGTAGTCGACCTGCACCGAGTGATCAATTACGAGGTCGACGCGCTGGAGCGGGTTGATGCGGGCCGGGTCGCCGCCGAGGGCGACGATGGCGTCGCGCATGGAGGCGAGGTCGACCACGACCGGCACGCCGGTGAAGTCCTGGAGGAGGACGCGCGCCGGGGTGAAGGAGATTTCGCGGTCTTCGCCGGAGTTCGGCTTCCAGCCTGCGAGCGCCGCGATGTCATCGGCGGTGACGGCCCGACCATCTTCGAGGCGAAGCAGGTTTTCCAGCAGGATCTTGAGCGAGAAGGGGAGGCGGTCGACGCCGGGGAAGCCGCGGTCGCGGAGCGCCTGGAGGGAGTAGTAGGTGTAGGAGGTGCCGCCGACGTCGAGGCGGCTGCGTGAGCCAAAAGAGTTCGGATGCGCCATGCAGTCTTCCTTACCGGGGCCAGGGACCCCTGAATGTGCGTACTCGGACGGCCGATTGAGCGGGTTAGACTGCGGCGCGTGGCGGACCGGTGCCCATGTCCCAAGCCTCCTTCCACTCGTTGGTGGGGGTACTTGGGCCCTTTCCCGGGCGAACTGCCGGGGCGCCATCCTGCCGTGTTCCGCGACTTCTCCCGGCGGGGAGACCGTTGGGCCCGGAGCGGCACCGAATCAGATGGCCTATTCGAAGTATACGCCCGGGCGCGGCATGCGTCCCCTCTTTGGGCACGGAATCCTGCGCGGGGTGGTGACAGTGTCGAGGCGGTGCTGCTACGCTCATGGCGGTAACCAGGTTCCATCGGCCTCACGGAGAGGTCTTCCCCAGTCCAGTCGGCGCTCGATGACCGTAGGTTCCAGGAAATTCAGGAGGTCATCCGAGTGCCGTACACCGATAAGGTGCTCGCCTGCAGCGATTGCGGCGAATCGTTCACCTTCACTGCCGGGGAGCAGGAGTTCCACGCATCGAAGGGCTTCACGCAGGACCCGAGGCGCTGCCCGGCCTGCCGCCGGCTGCGCAAGGCGCAGCAGCCCGGGCAGGGGCAGTTCGAGGCGCGGCCGCCGCGGCAGCTGTTCGATGCGGTGTGCGCCTCGTGCGGGAAGGTCGCGAAGGTCCCGTTCGAACCCCGCGGCGACCGGCCGGTGTACTGCAGCGAATGCTTCCAGCCGCAGCCGAGGGGCCTCTCGAATGCGGCGCCGCGTTCCGGCGGGTTCGGCGGCAGGTCCGGCGGGCGAGAGCGGAGCGAGCGGGACAATTTCGGCGGCTACACGTACCCGGACTTCGAGCCTTACGACCGGGGCGGCCGCGGCGGGCGCAGCTGGAACGACCGCAAGGGCGGCAAGGGCCGCCGCTGGTAGAAGCCCGGGCGCTGCGGGCCGCGGGCGGTTGCTATGATGGGCCGGGGGCCCGTAGCTCAGCGGTGAGAGCAGTCGGCTCATAACCGATCGGTCCTGGGTTCGAATCCCGGCGGGCCCACCAGCTGCGCCGTTCCGCGCAGACTTCGTGCGAAAGGGCCGCGGCCCGGCCGATCTTGACGAGCGTATTCCTTCGCAACACGCTAACCTTCGCGCGGAAGCCGCCGCCTCCCCGGCGGCGCGAGAGGAGACAGCACCATGCCAATCACCCGACCCATCGAACCGCTGACCGGCACCGACGAGGAGCTGCGAAAGGCGCTGGAGGACGCCTTCCTGCCGGCCTTGCTGCCCGCGCTGGCGCAGGCCACCGGCGACTTCTCCATCCTGCGTGAATCGCTCCGCCCGCCCGGGGTGGCGCCCGGGGTCCAGCAGGGCGGCATGACGCCCGCGCAGCAGGAGGAGGCGCGCGCGGTCGCCTTCGAGGCGCTGAAGAAGCTGCGCGACGGCGAAATCCAGGCGGCCGAAATCCCCATTGAGGAGGCCCTGCTCAAGATTACAGCCTGGATGACCGGCTCTCCCGCCTCGGAGGACTACATCCCGCTGCTGCTGGAGGAGCTGGCGCCCGAAGGGCAGGACCCGCGCGCGCCGCGCTGGAGGAAGGACCCGTCAATCCCCTTCGAAGTGCTGATCATCGGGGCCGGCATGTCGGGCATCCTGGCCGGCATCCGCCTCAAGCAGGCGGGCATCCCGTTCACCATCATCGAGAAGAATCACGACATCGGCGGCACCTGGCTCGAGAACACGTACCCCGGTGCGCGGGTCGACGTTTCGAACGCGTTCTACAGCTACTCCTTCGCGCAGAAGATCGACTGGCCGACGCACTATTCGACGCAGCCGGTCCTGCTCGAGTACTTCCAGGAGTGCGCCCGCGAATTTGGCGTCCGGGAGCACGTCCAGTTCAACACCGAGGTGACGCTGCTCGAGTTCGACGAGGACGAGGCCCGCTGGAAGGTCCATGTCCGGCGCGCGGACGGCACAGAGGAGACGCTCACTGCGAATGCGGTGGTCAGCGCGGTGGGACAGCTGAATCGGCCGAAGTACCCGGATATCCCCGGCATGCAGTCGTTCGAGGGGCCGCAGTTCCATTCGGCGCGCTGGGACCACTCGGTGGATCTCACCGGCAAGCGCGTCGCGGTAATCGGCACGGGGGCCAGCGCCGCGCAGTTCATCCCCGAAGTGGCGAAGGTCGCCGGGGAAGTCACGATCTTCCAGCGTACCCCGAACTGGTACGTGCCGGTCCCGCATTACCACGATGAGGTCCCGGAGGGGCTGCGCTGGCTGTTCGCCCATGTGCCGCACTACGCCCACTGGTACCGCTTCTGGCTCTTCTGGAACACGACCGACGGGCTGCTGTCGGCGGCGAAGGTCGACCCCACCTGGCCCGATCGTTCGCGTTCGGTCGGGCCGGAGAACGAGAACCTGCGCATGCTGCTCGCGGCCTACCTGCAGATGCAGTTCGCCGACCGGCCCGACCTCCTGCCCAAGGTGATGCCGGATTACCCGCCGGCGGCCAAGCGGCTGATCCTCGACAACGGCATCTGGGCCCAGACGTTGAAGCGCCCGAATGTTCACCTGGTGACCGAGAAGATCCGCGAGATCACGCCGGCGGGGGTGGTCACGGCCGACGGGGTCGAGCACCGGGCGGATGTGATCATCTACGGGACCGGTTTCCAGGCGTCGAAGTTCCTGACCCCGATGCGCGTCATCGGCCGGGGCGGGAAGGACCTGCATCGCGAGTGGGACGGCGACGCGCGCGCCTACCTCGGCATCACTGTGCCGGGCTTCCCCAACTTCTTCATGCTGTATGGTCCGAACACGAACATCGTGGTCAACGGCAGCATCATCTACTTCTCGGAATGCGAAGTGCAGTACCTGATGGGCTGCCTGAAGATGCTCTTCGATCGCGGCCAGCGCGCGCTCGACGTCCGCAAGGAGGTGCACGATGCGTACAACGAGCGCATCGACCGCGGCAACCTGGAGCGCGTCTGGGGCGTGGCGACGGTCAACAGCTGGTACCGCAACGAAAAGGGACGCTCGGCCCAGAACTGGCCCTTCAACCTGATCGAGTACTGGCAGCAGACGCGGGAGCCGAACCCGGCCGACTACGAATTCATCTAGACCGGCGAGAGACCCACAGCGCGGGGGCGTTCGCGGCCGCGGTCAGCGGCCCAGCGCCCCCGCGCGCTCGTCCGCGACCAGCCGGGCGGCCTCCTCGATGGCCACCACCGAGGTTGCCCCGGTGCGGCGGTCACGCAGTTCGACCCCGCCGCGCTCCAGTGCGCGGGGGCTGACGGTGACCCGTTTTGGCATGCCGAGCAGGTCGGCATCCTTGAACTTGATGCCCGGCGAATCGTCGCGGTCGTCGATGAGCTGCTCGAGGCCCGCTGCCGCGAGTTCCGTTTCGAGGCGGGCGAGGGCGTCTGCGACGGCCGGGTCCTCGCCGCCAAGCACCACCACGTGGACATCGAACGGGGCGACTTCCCACGGCCAGGTGATACCGTCGGCATCGTGGTTGGCTTCGATGATGGCGGCGAGCATGCGTTCGACGCCGATTCCGTAGCAGCCCATCACGCAGGGCCTGCGCTCGCCGCGCTCGTCGAGGTAGTAGACGCCCATCTTCTCGGAGTAGAGCGTCCCGAGCTTGAAGACGTGCCCCATTTCGATGCCACGACGCATGGCCAGGGCGGCTCCGCAGCGGCGGCAGGCATCGCCTTCCCGCGCGAGCGCGATCTCGGCGACGAGGGTGGCGTTCCAGTCCCGCCCGTGGTTGGTGTTCTTGAGGTGGTAGTCGGGCTCGTTGGCGCCGGCCACGAGGTTGACGCCTTCGACGGCGGAGGGGTCGGCCACGACGGTCATCCCCTCGATGCCAACGGGCGACGCGCTGCCAGCAACGAGTCCGAGCCGTTTCACCGTCTCCTCGTCCATCGGTTCGATGTCGGTGGCGTGGAGTGCGTTCTTGAGCTTGACCTCGTTGACCTCGAGGTCGCCGCGGATTGCGACGAACACGGGCTGTCCATCGGCGCGGTAGAACACCGCCTTGAGGGTCTGGCGCGGCTCCACGCCGAGGAAGGCGGCAACTTCGGCGATGGTGCGCTGCCCGGGGGTATGGACCTTCTCCACGGGAAGCGGATCGGCCGGGATGGGGGGTGGCGGGGTGAACTCGGCCTTTTCGGCGTTGGCGGCGTAGTTGCAGCCGGGGCAGAGGAGGATGGTGTCTTCGCCGCTCTCCGTGAGGAAGATGAACTCCTGGCTGTCCTTGCCGCCAATGGCACCGGAATCGGCTGCGACCGGGAGAACGGGCACCCCCGCCCGGCGGAAGATGCGCTCGTAGGCGGCGAACGCGGCGTCGTACGAGGCATCCAGCGTGTCCCAGTCGGTATCGAAGCTGTAGGCGTCCTTCATGGTGAACTCGCGCAGGCGGATGAGCCCGCCCCGGGGGCGCGGTTCGTCGCGGAATTTGGTCTGGATTTGGTAGAGCGTGACCGGGAGGTCGCGGTAGCTCTGGATCGCGCGCGAGGCGAGGTAGGAGATGACCTCCTCGTGCGTTGGGCCGAGCGCGAAGGTGCGCTCCTTGCGGTCGATCAGGCGGAACAGGGTGGGGCCCATCAGTGCCGCGCGCCCGCTCTGCTCCCAGAGCTCGATGGGATGGAGCGCCGGCAGGTGGACTTCCTGGGCGCCCGAGCGGTTCATCTCTTCGCGGATGATCGCCTCGATTTTGCGGACGACGCGCCAGCCGAGCGGCGTGAAGCAGTAGAGGCCGGCGGCCAGCGGCACCACGAGGCCGGCCCGGAGCAGGAGGCGGTGGCTCGCCAGCTCGGCCTCCGAGGGGACCTCCCGGAGAGTTTTGACGAGCATCTGGCGCATGCGCATGGCAGCCTCCGCGGCGACGAGGATGGGGAGAACGTTGCGGGGGAGGTGCGCCTCCGGTCAAGCGCGGCGCGGGCGTTCGAGGTCGTCCGTGTCGAGGATGAGCGTGACCGGTCCGTCGTTGACCAGCTCCACCAGCATCTCGGCGCCGAATTCGCCGCTCTCGCAGGGCACCCCGGTTTCCCGCAGGGCGGTGACGAACGCGTCGAACAGCGGGCGCGCCAGCTCCGGCGGCGCCGCGCGCTCCCACGAGGGCCGGTTGCCGCGGCGGAGGTCGCCGTAGAGGGTGAACTGGCTGACGCAGAGGAAGGCGCCGCCCGCGGCAGCGGCATCGAGGTTCATGCGGCCCTCGGCGTCATCGAAGATGCGGAGCGCGGCAACCTTGCGCGCGAGCCTCGCCGCGTGCCCGGCGGTATCCTCCCGGGCGACGCCCACGAGGACGACGGCGCCTCGCCCGATGGAGCCGATCACGCGCCCGTGAACCGAGACCTGCGCGCGGGTGACGCGCTGGACGACCGCTCTCACCGTGCCGGCGCGGGGTCGCTGAGGATGTCGGGGGGCAGGATGCGCAGGACCGCATCGGCGACGCGCTGCTGCCAGGCGGGGTCGCAGACCGCCTCCGGGTAGCGCTCGCCCGTTTCGATCTCGATGCGAATGAGAAAGCCGGTGATCGTGGCCATTACCAGGTCGACCACGTCGCCCGCGCGGGCACCGGCGACGGGTTCGAAATGGCGCAGGAGTGCACGTCGCCAGCGTGCCCTGGACTCGCTGCGGAGCGCCCAGGCGGTTTCGTCGCCGTTGAGGGTCTCGTTGAGCACAAGGCGGAGGTAGAGAAAGTTTTCGGCAGAAAGCCCCATGGTGCTGGCCACGAGCTCGCGGACGGTTGCGGCCGAGAGGGGACCTTCTGGCCCAGGAGGGGGAAAATGACCGTCAGGGGCCTCCTTCCAGAGCGCCTCGAGGAGGTGCCGCTTCGACGGGAAGTAGTAAAAGATACCGGCATCGGAAAGGCCGCAGCGGCGGGCAATCGTTTTGACGGTCGTTCGGTCGAACCCCTCACGGGCGAAGCACTCGAGGGCGGCCCGGAGGATGCGGGCACGGACGGATTCCGCAGGTTCTGGGAGCGCGGAGTTTTCGGCGACCGTGTCGCTATCCACAGGCCCGCTCCTGGAGGGCGCGTTCAATGGCAACCCGGACCCGCTCCCGATACAGCGGCTGCTGGAGCACCTCTTCGGCCTTCTCCCCGTAGGAAAGAATGGCGTCCCAGAGGATGCCCGAGAGCGTGTGGAACAGGAGGTCGGCCGCCGCCTCGGCGTCGACGGCGAGGCCTGCCCCTGCGACGAGGGCGCGCACTTCTTCCCGGTAGGACGCTTCGCCATCGCGAAAGTAGGCGAGCGCTTCGGGGTCGCCGAGCAGCTGTTGGCGCAGGAGGACGCGCACGAGCGCGATGTTCTGGGCCCACCACGCGAACAGTGCTTCGAGGCGGGCGGCCACGTCCTCCCGGGTGCGCGCGGGCGGCCGCGGGCCGTAGGCGGGCTCGACCATGAGGGCGCGGAGAAGGTCGTACTTGCCGGGGAAGTGGTAGTAGACTGCCGGGTCGGTGACGCCGGCCGAACGGGCGATCATGCGGACGGAGGTGGCGTCGAAGCCGTACCGGGCGAAGAGGTCACGCGCGCAATCGAGAATTCGCTGGCGTGTGCTGCCCGCACCCGCTCCTCCTGCGTGGCCTGCCGCGCGCTCGCGCCCCATGCGGCGGAGTATACGGGTGCCCTTACCGCCGGGGTAGGCGTCCCGGGTCAGGAGGCCGCTGCAGCTTCGCCGGTCGAGGTTTCGCTGCCGCTGGAGGAGTCGGAGTCGGAACCGCTGTCAGAGCTCGAATCGGAGAAGGCCGATTGCTTGTTGCGGCTATCGGTGATGTACCAGCCGGTGCCCTTGAAGACGATGGGGGGAGCGTGGAGGACGCGCTTGGCTGTGCCCTTGCCGCATTCTTCGCAGGTGTGGGTGGTGGGCGCATCGAAGCCCTGGCGAAGCTCGTACGTCGCGCTGCAGGCCGGGCAGTGGTATTCGTAGGTAGGCAACGGAGCACCTCGCCATGCTGGGGATCGGTGGTACGGATGCTGATTCAATCTTTCCCGTCTTAGCACTCAAGTGTCAAGAGTGCTAAGACGGGCCGGGGAGGGGGCATTCGTCGGTTGGGCGATGGACCGTACAATCGTCCCGGAGAGGTGCCCGAGTGGTTTAAGGGAACCGTCTTGAAAACGGTCGTGGGGAAACCCACCGTGGGTTCGAATCCCACCCTCTCCGCCACCGTGAAACTGGCGCCCCGCGGCCCGGCCGCGGCAGCCTGTTTCCTGCACGCCGCGGGGTGTAGCTCAGCCTGGCAGAGCGCTTGGTTTGGGACCAAGAGGTCCCGCGTTCGAATCGCGGCACCCCGACCAATCTCTCCCTCCCTGTCGTTTTGCCCGGCGGCCGGGCGTGCCCTAGCATGGGCATATCCAGTGCCTGCCCTGGCGGGGCCCCATGAGTGACGAATTCGGCGTCGACCTGGACGAGGTGTTCCGGGTCATCGATACCGCGGAAGTCCTGGTTGTGCGCTTCCATTTCATCGATCGCCGCCTGCTGGTCGATTTCCGCACGCGGCCGGGGGTCGAGCCGCTGGTCCGGGTGGTACCCCGCGCGGAGTCGGTGGAGGACCGTTTCCGCTCCATCAAGCGGCTGCGGCCGGAGTTTCCGCTCCCGGAGCGGGTGCTCAGCTTCCACTGGCCGCGGTCCGTGCCTGTGCTGCTGGCCAGCGGCGCGTGGCAGCGGCTTGTCGATCGGGCATCAGCGCTCGGTTCCGATGAGACGACCGATGCCTGCGCGCGGGCGCTCGAGGAGTTGATGGCGCTCGAGCGCAAGGAAGTAGTGGCCGCCATCCGGGGCGCAGCGAGCTACCAGACGCTCTGGGAGCGCCGGGGGTGACGTCCCGGGTCATCGACCTTCGCAGCGACACGGTGACGAAGCCCTCGCCCGCGATGCGGGCCGCTATGGCAGCTGCGGAAGTGGGCGATGACGTGTTCGGGGATGACCCGACTGTCAATCGGCTCGAGCTGAAGGCCGCTGAGCTCATGGGCAAAGAGGCGGCGCTGTTCGTGCCGAGCGGCACGATGGCGAACCTCGTCGCGCTCCTGACGCACACGAGCCCGGGCGATGAGGTCATCCTCGGCGACCAGTCGCACATCTTCCAGTACGAAGTCGGCGGTGTGGCGCGGATTGCCGGGCTCGT
>NZ_DAOUAO010000093.1:0-5036 GCF_034433535.1 Tepidiforma sp. | reverse complement strand
GCCCGCGTGCCCGACCCCGCAGGGGTCCGCATCTGGTCGGACGGGGATTCGACCTCCTACTACCTGACCGTCGCCCTCTTCGCCGAATGGGCCGCGCGCGGCGGCGTCCCCGTGCGGCAGGCCTCCTACCAGATCTCCTCCGGGCTCTGGCGGCCCGACTTCTTCGATTGGCCGGCCTACCTCGCCGCCGAGATGGCCCGCTACGACCCCGACGTCGTCGTCTTCATGGTCGGCGCCAACGATGCCAACCAGGTCACCTCGTCGGAGGTCTACGCCGCCCGCGTCGGCGCCGTCATGGACCTGCTCTACCGCCCCGGGCGGGTTGTGGTCTGGGTGGGGCAGCCGAACATGGGCCGGCCCGACCTGGCTGCCAGCATCCCGCGCATCAACGCCATCTTCCAGGAGCAGGCGGCCGCGCGGCCCTGGGTGCTCTACCTCGATACCTGGACGCTGACCTCGGCGCCAGGAGGGGGCTACACCGATACCCTGCCGGATGAGTACGGCATCCCCCGGCTGGCCCGCCTCTCCGATGGGGTGCACTTCACCCCCGCCGGCGGCCGCATCCTCGCGCTCGCCGTCGTCGCCGCCCTGCTCGAACCGGGGCGATAGCTGCCGGCCGCCGTACAATAGAGACCATGAGCATGCTGCCGACTCCCGGGACGCGCATTCTCGACGAGACCGACCAGCAGCACGAGCCGCCCTACCACCTGGTGCTGCTCGATGACGACGACCACACCTACGCCTACGTCATCCGCATGCTCGGCGACATCTTCGGCTACGGCCCCGAAAAGGCCTACGCCATCGCCTGCGTGGTCGATAGCCAGGGCCGGGCGGTGCTGATGACGGGCAGCCGCGATGCGGTGAAGGCCAAGCAGGACGCGGTCCACGCCTACGGGCCAGACCCGCTCATGCTGCACAGCCGCGGCAGCATGTCGGCCGTCATCGAGCCGGCCTTCCAGGGCACCGGAAGTTAACGTTCGCCCCCACGCAGGCCGCCCCGCGGTGCGCTACACTGGAAGCAGGTTGCGCAGGGTCTCCACACTGCTGTTGCCATCGAGCATCTCCACCCACCCACGCCCCGCGGCCGCCCGCTTGCAACTGCGCCCTGCCCCGGGGGCTCCCTCCGCATGACCTCGTCTGCCAGCATCGCAACGAAGACCGTCGGCGTGCTCGCGCTCCAGGGCGATTTTCGCGAACACCGCGAGATGCTGGAGGCGATGGGCCACCGCGCCCGGGAGATCCGCAAGCCGGCAGAGCTCGACGGGCTCGATGCGCTCATCATCCCCGGCGGCGAAAGCACCACCATCGCCCGGCTCATCCTCTCCAACGGCTTCCTCGAGCCGCTGCGCGACTTTTGCCGCAGCGGGCGGCCCACCTGGGGCACCTGCGCCGGCGCCATCCTCCTCGCCCGCCAGGTCGACCGCCTCGACCGGCCCGGCATCGAAGCGATGAACATCGCCGTCCGGCGCAACGCCTTCGGCCGCCAGCTCGAGAGCTTCGAGGCCGACCTCGCCATCGAAGGGCTCGACGGCCCGCCGTTCCGCGCCATCTTCATCCGCGCGCCGCTCATCGAACGGGTCGACCCGCCGGCCCGGGCGATCGCCCGGCTCGACGACGGCACCATCGTCGCCGCCCGGCAGGGCAACCTGCTGGCCACCGCCTTCCATCCCGAGCTGACCAGCGACACCCGGCTGCACGCCTTCTTCCTGACCATCGGCGAACCGCCGGGGAGCCCCAAATGAGCGACCTGCATGCCGAACCGCTCAGCCCCATCGATGCCGCCACGCTCTGGCCGCAGCTCCACCGGCTCGATACCGAAGTCATCGCCCTGCGCGGCGGGCAGAACCTGCTCGTCTCCAGCGGGCTGGCAGCGACCGGCATCACGCGCCTGCCGCGCGTGCCGCGGACGGCCGTTGTCGGGCTGCGGCGCGGGCTCAGCTACCGCGGCGTGGCCGTTGGCCGGGAGCTCGCCGGGGGCGCCGGCTGGGATGTCGCCTCGCTGCGCATCGGCCGCCCGCGCGATGACGATGCCGTGGCGGCGCTCCTCGTCGGTCTCAGCCGCGAGGTGGCGCTGCGCGGCGGCCGGATCCTGTACCTGCGCTACGCCGAGGGCTCTCCCCATGCGGCGGCCCTGCGCCGCGCCGGCTTCTATGCCTACCGCCTCGAGCGCCTCTACGCCGTCCGCGGCGGCCGCCACGAACCGCCCGCCGGCGGCCCCTTCCGCCCCGCGCAGCGAAGCGACCGCGCCGGCATCTTCCGCCTCTACTGCCGGGCAGTCCCCGAGATCGTCCGCCGCAACGAGGCGCCCGGGCAGCAGGAGTTCCGGGCCGTGCTCGATTCGTTCGATTGCGAGCACGAGTACGTGGCCGAGGGCGAAGGCGGCGCCCTCGCGGCGTGGGTCGGCATCGGCGAACGGGAGGCCCACCTGCTCTTCGACGGCCCCCGCGAGCTGCTCGAGGCCGCGCTCGACCTCGTGGAGGCGCATGTCCCGCGCCACGGCACCCTCGTGGTCGCCGAGCACCAGCCCGCACTCGAATCCGCCGCTCATGAACGCGGCTACCCGGCCCTCGGCGTTCGCCTCATGTGCGCCCGCCGGCTCGCCCGGGCCGAGACCATCAAGGAGGTTGTGGCGGTACCGGCCGAATCGTTCCCTGTGCCGCAATAAGCCGTGATGCAGTCCACGCCAGCACCCCTGCCCGACGAACAGATCATCACCGACGACCTCGACCTCCTGCTCGATGCGCTCCCGCCCCACATCTCGGGGCCGCTGCGCGAGGCCGAGCGCCGGGCCGACCTCCTCGAGGTGGTGATGGACCTCGGCCGCCTGCCCGAGGCGCGCTACCCCGGCCGCGAGGTCGTCCTCAGCCGCGAGGAAGTCACCGAGGCCGACCTGCAGTGGGTCATCGCCCGCATCGGCGATTTCGGCGACGACAACCGCGCGGGCATCGAACGCACCCTCCACCGCATCTCCTGCATCCGCAACCGACGCGGCAAGGTGATCGGCCTCACCTGCCGCGTCGGCCGCGCCGTCTACGGCACCATCCGCGTGATCGAAGACCTCGTCCTGAGCGGCAAGAACATCCTCCTCCTCGGCCGGCCCGGTGTCGGCAAGACGACGATGCTGCGCGAGGTGGCCCGCGTCCTCGCCGATGATGCCAACAAGCGCGTCATCATCGTCGACACTTCCAACGAAATCGGCGGCGATGGCGATGTGCCCCACCCGGCCATCGGCGGCTCCCGCCGGATGCAGGTGGCCACCCCGTCGGCCCAGCACGCGGTGATGATCGAGGCGGTCGAAAACCACATGCCGGAAGTCATCGTCATCGATGAAATCGGCACCGAGCTGGAGGCGCAGGCCGCCCGCACCATCGCCGAGCGCGGCGTCCAGCTGGTCGGCACCGCCCACGGCACCTCGCTCGAAAACCTGATGCTCAACCCCACCCTGGCCGACCTCATCGGCGGCATCCAGTCGGTCACCCTCGGCGATGAAGAGGCCCGCCGGCGCGGAACCCAGAAGTCGATCCTCGAGCGGAAGGCGCCGCCCACCTTCGATATCGTCGTGGAAATCGAAAGCTGGCGGCGGGTGGCGATCCACAAGAACGTCGCCGAGACGGTCGATGCCATCCTGCGCGGCTACCGCGCGCGCCCCGAGACGCGCCAGCTCGGCCCCAACGGCCGCATCGAAATCGTCGATGACGCCGAGCGCGAGGAAGGCGGCTTCGGCATGGGCGCCTCCCCGGGGAGCTACCCGGCCCGGGGCAGCACCTGGGAGATTGGCCACCGCCGCAACGGCGGCCACATCCGCGAGCGCCGCGAGGAGCCCGCCCCGGCGGAGTTCGAAAGCGCCGCGTTCGATGATGCTGCCGGCGAAGAGCCGTTGCCGCCCCGGGGCCCGCGCGGGGGCGTCACCCGGCTGTTTCCGTTCGGCATCCCGCGGGCCCGGCTCGAGCAGGCCGCGCGCGGCGTCGGCGCCCAGGTGGAGCTGGTCGATGACCCGGCCGACGCCGATGCCGTGATCACGATGCGCAGCTACTACCGCAGCAAGCCGGCCGCCCTGCGCGAGGCCGAGGAGCTCAACCTGCCGATGTACGTGGTCAAGAGCAGCGGCCTCTACCAGCTCGAGCAGGCGCTC
This sequence comes from Tepidiforma sp., assembly GCF_034433535.1. Classification (GTDB taxonomy): domain Bacteria; phylum Chloroflexota; class Dehalococcoidia; order Tepidiformales; family Tepidiformaceae; genus Tepidiforma. Next base: position 904 of record NZ_DAOUAO010000093.1, on the reverse strand, counting down.
CTTCAGCTGCGCGGCAGCCCGGGCGGGGCGGGCGGCCAGCGTCAGCCGCGGCGCGACCCGATGGTCGATGTTTTCCGCGAGACGGAGGAGGCGATCGCCCGCGTGCTGGAAGAAGGCCGGCCCGTGGAGCTCCCGCCGGCGAACAGCTACATCCGCCGGGTGCAGCACCAGCTCGCCACGCGCTACAACCTCGAGAGCCGCAGCTCGGGCAAGGAGCCGCTCCGCCGGGTGAAGATCCTGCCCCTCGGCGGGGGCGGCACCCCCTTCGAGCGATGAGCCGCGGCCCCTTCATCGTCTTCGAAGGCGGCGAGGGTTCGGGCAAGAGCACCGCGGCGGCGGCCGTCGCGGCTGCCCTCGAGGCCGAAGGCCGCCGGGTGGTGCACACGCGCGAGCCGGGCGGCACCCCCGCCGGCGAGCAGATCCGCGCCCTCCTCCATGAGCCGCTGGCCCCCTGGGCCGAGCTGTTCGCCTTCCTCGCCGCCCGCGCCCAGCTCGTCGCCGAGGTCATCCGCCCCGCGCTCGAAGCCGGCGCGACCGTCATCTGCGACCGCTTCGCGCCGAGCACCTTCGCCTACCAGGTCCACGCCCGCGGGCTCGACCCCGTGATCGTCCGCACCGCCAACCGCGCCGCTACCGGCGGCCTCGAGCCCGACCTCGTCGTCTACCTCGACCTCGACCCTGCCGAGGGGCTGGCCCGCAAGGCCGGCGAAGGCCGCGCCATCGCCACCGCCCACGAGGCGCTCGCCTTCCACCAGCGGGTCCGGGAGGGCTACCTCCTCCAGGCGCGGGACGACCCCGGCCGCTGGTACGTCATCGATGCCGCCCTCCCGCCCGCCCGGGTCGCCGCCCTTGCCCTCGAACGGGTGAGGAGGTTGGAGGTTGGAGGTTGAAGGTGGGAGGTGGG
>NZ_DAOUAO010000092.1:0-4259 GCF_034433535.1 Tepidiforma sp. | reverse complement strand
TCCGGCTCGTTGAGGGGCAGGCAGGCGCCGGCGAGGAGGGCCAGGAGCAGGGGCAGTGCGAGGAGCCGGCGTTTCACGGCCGCCGAGGATAGCAAATCCTCGCGACATCTCCTGACGGGGTGGAGGGCGAGGGGCCGCCGATGCCGCCGGGGTGGAGGGTGGGCTCGAATGGGATTCGCCGGCGGGGCGCGGATCGCGTATCATGCGGGCGATTGCGGGACAGGTTCGTTCGAACGCGCCTGTCTCAGACTGGCACCGAAGTAAGGAAAGGCTCTTGGAACTGCAGAACGTGGTCATTGTGGATGGGGTCCGCTCGGCGTTTGCCCGGGGCGGGCGCGGCAAGCTGGTCGCGACGCGGCTGGATGAGGCGGGTGCGCGGGTGCTGCGCGCGCTGCTGGAGCGGAACCCGAAGGTGAAGCCCTCGATGATCGAGGACATCGGCCTCGGCAACGTGGGCGGCGCGGGCGAGCTGGCGGGCATCGGCGCGGATACCATCGCGCGGCTGGCGGGGCTGCCCTCGGAGGTCTCGGCGTTCGATACGAACCGCCAGTGCGGGTCGAGCATGGAAGTGCTGCACCGCATCGCGCAGTCGATCGCGGTCGGCGCGACGGAGGTCGGCATCGCGATGGGCGCGGAGCGGATGGGCCGCCAGCTCGGCGGCGGCCAGCGCGGCCCGACGACCCGTATCACGGAGTTCAACCGGCGCCGGCTGGAGCAGACGCCGGAGCAGCGCAACATGGCGCCGGACCACTTCGAGAACTTCTCGGTGCCGTTCCCGGACGAGATCCTCGATTACTCGCCGGTGCTCTCGATGGTGCAGACCGCCCAGAACGTGGCCGAGGTGTACAACCTGAGCCGCGAGGAGCTCGACCAGTTCGCGGTGGAGAGCCACCGCAAGGCGGTCGCGGCCTACGAGAAGGGCGTCTACAAGGACGAGATCATCCCGCTCGAGGTGGAGGACCCGGTCTTCGATGCCGAGGGCAACTGGGTGGAATCGGAGCGGGGGAAGATGATCGTGTTCGACCGGGACGAGTGCATTCGGCCGGGGACGAACATCGAAACGCTCAGCCAGCTGCCGCCGGTGAAGGGCATCGTGAGCCCGACGGGCCAGGAGCTGCGGATCACCGCGGGCAACAGCTGCCCGACGAATGACGGCATCAGCGCGGTGCTGCTGATGAGCGAGAAGAAGGCGCTCGAGCTCGGCCTCGAGCCGCTGGCCCGCATCAAGGGCTACGGCATCGCCGGGATCAAGCCGCAGGTGATGGGCCTCGGGCCGGTTCCTTCGACGAAGAAGGCGCTCCGGCACGCTGGCATCGAGGCGGACCAGATCGACCGGGTGGAGTTCAACGAAGCGTTCGCGGCGCAGGTCATCCCGTCCTGTCGGGAGCTGGGCATCCCGATGGAGAAGGTGAACGTGAACGGCGGTTCGATTGCCATCGGCCACCCGCTGGGGGCCACCGGCGCCCGCCTGGTGCTGACCGTGGCGCACGAGCTGCGCCGCAGCGGCAAGAAGTACGGCCTGGCGACCCAGTGCATCGGCGCCGGGATGGGCATCAGCACGATCATCGAAGCGCTCTAGCCGCTCGAGGGACGCACGAACGAAGGACGCCGGGGGCCGCTGGCCCCCGGCGTTGTGCTGCCTGGCCTGCACCCGGCCTTTACCGCGGTAAGGGGTCCTGACGGGCACGTAACGGGGCGTCGGCGAAGATTGCCGGGAAGTTCTGTGTGGGGGCTGCACATGAAACGTAGGCTGCTGATTTCTGGCGGCGCGGTAGTCGTCGCGGCCGTGCTGGCGGCGGTTGGCGTCTGGTACTTCTACCTCCGGAGCGATGCGCCGGAGGAGGTTTCGCTCGAAGGGGCGCTGGAGACGGTGCGCACGCCGACCGCGGCGGCCGGGAGCGGCGGCACCCCGGCGGCGACTGCGCCAGCCTCCGGCGGGCAACAGGGGAGCGGGCAGGCGGCCGGGGTAGCCGGCACCTGGGGCATCGCCTCCCAGGGCGAGACCTTCGTGGGCTACCGGGTGAAGGAGGAGCTGGCGCAGGTGGGCGCGGTGACGGCCGTGGGCCGCACGAAGGACGTGAAGGGGACGGTGACGATTCAGGGGAACACGGTGAAGGCGGGGAGTTCGTTCACGGCGAACATGCAGGCGCTTCAGAGCGACCGCTCGCAGCGGGATAACGCGCTTCGCCGGCAGGCGCTGGAAACCGACCGCTTCCCGACCTCGACCTTCACGCTGAGCGAGGATGTGACGCTGCCCGAGGGGTTCGCGAACGGCGAGGAGTTCTCGACGACGCTGAAGGGGAAGCTCGAACTGCACGGGGTAACGCGCGCTGTGGAGATCCCGGTGCAGGCGAAAGTGGAGAGCGGGCTGATCGTGGTGGTCGGCTCGGCGGAGATCGTCTTCGCGGACTACGACATCGCTCAGCCCCGGGCGGCGATCGTCCTGAGCGTCGAGGACCGCGGGGTGCTGGAGTTCCAGCTGGTGCTCGCGCGGAACTGAACGCGGGCCTTCAGGACGCGGCGATAACGGCGACCCCGGCGAGCGCGAAGCCGGCCCCGGCAAGGCGGCGGGCGGTGAACCGCTCACCGGTGAACAGCCGGGCCAGCAGGAGGGTCTGCACCGGGTAGAGCGAGCCGAGGACGGAGGCCACGGCGACGTTGCCGCGGCTGGTGGCAAGGGCGAAGGCGAGGTTCGCCGCGGTATCGACGACGCCGATGCTGCCCAGGCGGAGCGCGCCGGCGGCGCCCGGCCAGCGGAGCCCGCGGGCGGCGCGCCCGATGGCGGCCGTGGAAAGCGAGGCCCCAAAGCGGGCGGCGAGCACCGCGACAAGGGCATCGCCATCGCTGGACGAGGCCCGGCCGATGAGCAGGAAGAAGAGGCCGAACGCGAGGGCGGCGGCCAGCCCGAGCAGCACGGGCCGGAGGTGGTGCCCGGTGGGGAAGAGGCGGCCTTCGGGCGGAAGCGAGACGAGGATGATGCCGGCAAAGGCGAACGCCATGCCGGCGAGGGCAACGTTGCCCGGGGATTCGCCGGTCAGGAGGACGGCGGCGACGGGGAGGACCGCGCCGCAGGCGGAGAGCGGCGCGACGACCGCCGATTCGCCGAGGGAGAGGCCCTGGTAGAGGGCCATGCCGCCGAAGCTGGTGGCGAGGCCGGCGGTCAGGCCCCAGAGGAGCGCCTCGCGGCCGATCTCCGGGCGGAGGAGGAGCACGGTCGCAGCGAGGAGGAGGGTGGCCGCGATGTGCGAGGCGAGGGAGACGGTGAAGACCGGCAGGCGGGCGGTGAAGCGGCCGCCAAGGAAATCGGAGGTGCCCCAGGCGAGCGCAGCCCCGAGTCCGAGGAAGATGCTGGTCATGGACGGCCGGGGCGCGCTGCCGGGCTAGTCGGCGTCGTCATCGGCCTCGCCATCGGCGGGTTCGCCCGGTTCGAGGCCCAGGGGGAGGGTTTCGTTGAGCGGGGCATCGGCGGCGCCGTTGTCGGCCCGGCGGCGGCGGGCCGCGCGGTCGTCGTTGTCGCCGTTGAGGGTGAAGGCGGCAATGGACGCGACCTGGTCGCCCTCGTTGACGCGCATGACGGTGACGCCCTGGGTGTTGCGGCCGATGAGGCTGATGCCATCGACGCGGGTGCGCACCACGATGCCGTCGCGGGTAACGAGCATGAGCTCCTGGCCGGGGGAGACCATGCGGCAGGCGGCGACTTTGCCGGTCTTTTCGGTGATGTTGAGGGTCTTCACGCCCTGGCCGCCGCGCCCCTGGACGGGGTATTCCTCGATGCGGGTGCGCTTGCCGAAGCCGCGTTCGGAGATGATGAGGAGCTGGGAGCCATCGTCGGTGGTTTCGACGCCGACGACGTAGGCATCGCCGGTGAGGCGCATGCCGCGGACGCCGCCGCTGGTGCGGCTGGCCTCGCGCAGGTCGTCGATCCGGAAGCGGATGGCCTGGCCTTCGCTGGAGACGAGGATGACGTGGGTGTCGTTGGTGGCCATGCGGGCGGCGATGAGCTGGTCGCCGGGCTCGAGATTGAAGGCGATCTTGCCGTTGCGGCGGACCTCTTCGAACTCGGCGAGGCGGGTCTTCTTGATCTCGCCGTTGCGGGTGGCGAGCAGGATGTAGTCGCGGTCGTAGGAGCGGACGGGGAGGATGGTGGTGACGCGCTCGCCGTCTTCGAGGTCGATGAGGTTGACGATGGGGAGGCCCTTGGCCTGCTTCTTGGTATCGGGGATATCGTAGGCGCGGAGGTGGTAGACGCGGCCGCGGTC
>NZ_DAOUAO010000091.1:0-3401 GCF_034433535.1 Tepidiforma sp. | reverse complement strand
AGCGGGGAACCGGGAGCCCCGCCCGGGAGGTGGGAGGTTAGCGGGTTGGTTCGGGGAGGGGGCGGGGGCGGGCGGCGAGGAGAACGAGGGCGACGGTGGCGAGGGTGAGCCAGGCCATGATGGGGAAGACGGCCTGAAGGCTGGTGAGCTGGGCAGCGCCGCCGACGGGCAGGGCGGCGACCATGGCGAGGCCCATGGCGAGAGGGAAGAGTCCCATCACACGGCCGCGCATGTGCTCCTGGACGGTGCGCTGGGCGATGGTGGTGGAGGAGACCATGGTGCCGACGAGGGCGAACCCGAGCGCGAAGTTCGCGACCGCAGTGAGGGGGACGAAACGCGAGTGGGCGAAGACGATGGCGCCGGCGGCGAACCCGAGGGCGGCGGCCCGGAGCGTGGCGGTCCGGCCGGGGAGGTGGCCGCGCCAGAAGAAAAAGAGCGACGCGGCGAAGGTGCCGAGGCCCCACGTCATGGCCATGAAGCCAAACTGGGTGGGGGTGAGCCCGAGGACGTTGCGCATCCATGAGGGTCCGAGGGTGGCAGGCCCGGGCATGCCGAGGACCTGGATGGCGAGCACGATGGTGACGACGGCGAAGAGGGTGGGTTCGCGGCGGGTGTAGGCGAGGCCATCGCGGATGTTGCGCAGCACGCCATCGCCGGCTCCGCCGGTGCCGCGGGAACGGAAGCGGAGGGCGAGGAGCAGGGGGAGAACGGCGACCCAGGCCAGGAGCGTCAGGGCGTAGACCTGCCCGGGTTCGAGGTGGTCGTTGAGGTAGCCGACGAGGGGGAGGGCGAGAGGGAAGGTGACCTGCTGCGCCACCATCTGGAGGGTGATCGCGGAGGGGAGCGCGGCCATGCCGACGATGGCCGGGGTGGCGGCCTGGCGCGCCGGGAGGTCGACGGCCATGTTGCCGGCGGCGAAGAAGGTGAGCGCGAGGAGGGGCAGGATGGTGGCATCGCCGAGGGGCATGGCGAGCATAAGGACGGCGACGGCGGCGTTGATGGCGAGGGCTGCGACCTGGGTGGCGATGAGCAGGGCGCGCCGCTCGAGGCGGTCGGCGAGAGCGCCGCCGAGGAGTCCGAAGAGGATCATGGCGAGGCCGCGTGCTGCGCCGATGAGCCCGACGTACATGACTTCGCTGCCGGGGTAGTGCTGCTGCACCCAGAAGACCTGGGTGAGGTATTGCATGGGCATGACGAAGCTGATGAGGACGACGCCGGCGAACAGGAGGCGGAAATCGCGGAAGGCGAGGGCTCCCTGGGGCATCGGGGCATTGTAGAGAGGTGGGAGGTGGGAGGTGGGAGGTGGGAGCCGGGAGCCCCGCCGGCCACCCAGGCCAACCCGGGAGCCGGGAGCCGCCCGGCCGCCCGAGCCCCGCCCGCGAACCGGGAGCGGGGAGAGGTTGGAGGTGGGAGGTTGGAGGTGGGAGGTGACCGGGAGCGGGGAGCGGGGAGCCCGGGGGATTAGAATAGGCGGGATGGCGTGGCTGGAGCGCCCGGGGGCACGGATCTACTACGAGCTGGCGGGGCCGGAGGGGGCGCCGCTGCTGGTGTTTGCGCACGGGCTGGGCGGGAATCACCTGTCATGGTGGCAGCAGGTGCCGGTCTTCGCGCGGGAGTACCGCTGCCTGGTGTTCGCGCACAGGGGCTTCGCGCCCTCGCGGCAGGATGCGCCGGGGCCGGGGGCGCTGGCCTTCGCGGATGACCTGGCGGCGCTGATCGAGGCGGCGGGCGGCGGCGAGGTCCGGCTGGTGGCGCAATCGATGGGCGGCTGGACGTGCCTTGCCTACACGCTGGCGCACCCGGAGCGCGTGCGGGCGCTGGTGATGTGTGATACGCACGGCGGGTTTTGGTCGGCGGAGACGGCGGCGGCCTGGGCGGCGACACCCCCGGACGCGGAGGCGGGGTTGTTTGCGCGCGGGATTCACCCCGCTGCGGGCGAGCGGATGGCGCGGGAGCAGCCGGAGCTGCACCACCTCTACTGGGGCATCAACAACCTGGCGGAGGACCTGGATAAGGAGGCGCTGCGCCGGCAGCTGGGGACGATGTGGACGATTGCACCGGAGCAGGTGCGAGGGCTGGACGTCCCGGTGCTCTGCCTTGCGGGGGAGGAGGATGTGGTCATCCCGCCGGCGGCGGTGGAGGCGCTGGCGCGGGCGCTGCCGCGGGGTCGCTTCGTGCTGGTGCCGCGGGCGGGGCATTCGGTGTATTTCGAACGGGCGAGGGAGTTCAACGCGCTGGTGCGCGACTTCCTGGGGGAGGTGGGAGGTTGAAGGTTGAAGGTTGAAGGTTGGAGGTTGGAGGTTGGAAGTGGGAGGTGGGAACGGGGAGCGGGGAACCGGGAGCCGGGAGCCACCGCCCGCCGCTGCCCAGCCCGGGAACCGGGAGCGGGGAGCCGGGAGCGGGGAGCCGCCCATCCGCCCCCTCGCTGCCGGGGAGCCTTTTCCCCTTCTCCCCTTGTCCCCTTCTCCCCTTGTCCCCTCTCCCTTTCTCCCGCTCTCCCCTTCTCCCTTTCTACCTAGAACTTTGCGTAGTCGGGTTCGCGCTTTTCGAGGAAGGCCTGGACGCCTTCGCGGAATTCGGGGCCCTGGAGGCAGGCCTTCTGCTGGGCCCATTCGAAGGCGAGCTGGTCGGGGAGGGTGCTGCTGAGGGAGCGGCGGATGGCGCGGCGGGTGTAGGTGAGGGCGGCCGGGGGCTGGGCGGCATACTCGCGGGCGGTCGCGAGGGCCGTTTCGAGCAGCTGGTCGTGGGGGACGACGCGGGAGACGATGCCGAGTTCGAGCGCTTCGCGGGCATCGACCATGCGGCCGCTGTAGAAGAGCTCGGCCGCCCGTTCGGGTCCGACGAGGCGCGGGAGGTAGTAAGAGAGGCCGCAATCGGGGGCGAGGGCGCGCTTGATGAAGATGGTGCCGAAGCGGGCTTCTTCGCTGGCGATGCGGAGGTCGAAGGCGGAGCAGAGGCCGAAGCCGCCCCCGACGGCGACGCCGTTGACCGCGGCGATGAGGGGCTTATCGCAGCTGTCGATGGCGAGGACGATGCGGCCAACCTCGCCGATATCGTCGACGGCGTTGAAGCGCCGCTCGTGCTCGGGAGCGCCGGAGGAGCCCATGGCCTGCAGGTCGGCGCCGGCGCACCAGGCGCGGCCGGCCCCGGTGACGACGACGGCGCGGACGCGGTCATCGCGGCGGGCTTCGGTGAGGGCGGCGAGGAATTCGGGCAGGAGGGTGCCGCCCATGGCGTTCATGCGCTCGGGGCGGTTGAAGGTGATGAGCATGACGGGGCCGTGGCGTTCGACGAGGCAGTCGGGCATGGCGAGGGGCTCCTGGGAAGAGGGTTCAGCTGCCGGGCTGTGCAGGGGATTGTGGCGGATGGGACGCGGGCGGGAAAGGCGGGGGGGGGGGCCG
>NZ_DAOUAO010000090.1:0-4533 GCF_034433535.1 Tepidiforma sp. | reverse complement strand
GCGCGCTCGAAGCCACTCCGCTCGACCTCCCGCCCGACCTGCCCGCAGCCACCCGCGCCGTCCTGCTGACTCTACGTGAAGTCCCGCCCGGCGAAACCCGCAGCTACGGCTGGCTCGCCCGTCGTGCAGGACTCGGCCCGGCCGGTGCCCGGGCCGTGGGCGCCATCATCGGCGCCAATCCCCTGCCGCTCTGGCTCCCCTGCCACCGCATCGTCGCCGCCGATGGCTCGCTCCACGGCTTCGCCGGCGGCCTCGCCATGAAGCGTCAGCTCCTCCAGCACGAAGGCGCCCTGCCTCCCGCCATGGCCTGAGCGCAGCGCGGCTGGCACAGCAAAGGGGCGCCCCCAGGGGACGCCCCGCTGCACCGCCAGCCAGCGAAGGCTTCAGGCGTCCCGCCAGGCCTTCATCAGGTGCGTGTACGGGAACCAGCTCGTCGGCCGGTAGTTCTCGATGTTCGCATCCCAGAAGTAGGTTCGCGTGTCCGTCGAGAAGTAGATTTCGTACTGCTCCTCGGCCACGTGCTCCTCGATCTGCCGCACCGTCTGCAGGCGCTCCTCCCACACAAACTGGCCGCGCTGCTTGTCCATCAGTTCCTCGAGCTTCGGATCGTTCACGTACGAAAGGTTGATGCGGCCGCGCTGGGGCTTCATCGTGAACCGTTCCGTCACGTAGTCGAGCCAGTAGGCCACCGCCCGCGGGCTGTGGCCCATGCCTTCGTACTGGCCCTGGTACGTGGTCGAGATGTACTGCGCGTAGGGCTTCGTCACGTCCGTGATGTTGATGCCCAGCTGCTTCAGCTGCGCCTGCGCGAGCGTCGCAGTGTCCACGTACGCCTGCGTGTAGATGGCTGCGTCAGCGTGCTCCCACGTCGTCTCGATCGTGTTCCCTTCGCCGATCGCCGCCGCAAGCAGCTTCTTCGCCTCGGCCAGGTTGTACTCCCAGTACTTCGCCTGGGGCAGATCCTTGACCTGCCGCGCCCACGGGTAGCCCACAAAGTACAGCTGGTCCGGGACGCCCTCGCCCTTCGAAATGGCGTCCCGGATCGCCTTCCGGTTCAGCGCCATCGAGATCGCCTGCCGCACCCGCTTGTCGTTGAACGGCGGCTTGTCCGTTCGCAGGTAGATGTACCCGCCGATACCCTGCGTCTCCTCGAACTTCGCATCCGGCCGGGCAGCCTTCAGCTGGTCGCGCTCCGTCGGCAGGAACAGCCACGTCAGGTTCACCTGCTTCGAAGAGAAGTCCGCCACCCGCTTCGCCTGGTCCGTCACGATGAGCGCCGTCACCTCGTCGAAGTACGGGTACGGCTTGTCGAAGTAGTCCGGGTTCTTCTTGTAGGTCAGGCTGACGCCCGTCTTGAACTCCGTATGCAGGAACGGCCCCGAACCAATCATCTTCGTCGCCACATCGGGCGATTCCGCCCATTCCTGCGGGCAGATCCACGCGCCCAGGTTCCCGCCCAGGTAGAACACAAGGTCCGCGTACGGCTGCTTCGTCGTGATGCGCACCGTCTGGTCGTCCGGCGTCTCCACCTTGTCGATGAACGCCAGGCCCGTCTTGTGCACCGACTTTTCGTAGTTCTTGTATCGGTCGTAGGCGTACGCGATGTCCTTCGAGGTTACCGCCCGCCCGTTCACCGGCGGCACGTTGTGAAACTTCGCGTTCGGCTTCAGCTTGATCACGAACGTCAGCTGATCGGGCTGCTCCGGCATCGCCTGCGCGAGGTCCGGCTCCATCGAGTTGTCGGCCGGCGCCACATCCGGGGTCCCTGCCTTGAACCGGAACAGTTTCGAGTAGCTCAGCCCGTGGTTATACGCCGCCACAAACGATGTCTGCGTGTACGGGTCAAGGCTCGGCGGCTGCGACGAAATCTGGAACGTCAGGCTCCCGCCCGGCTTCGGCTGCTTCGCCGGCGTCGGCGTTGCCGCCGCCGTCGGCAACAGCCCCGGCCCGGAGCCGCCGTCGTCATCATCGTCGTCGCCCCCGCCGCAGCCCACGAGGGCGTACGCCGCCGCCCCCATCCCGGCCAGCGCCGACCCCCGCACCGCCGCCCGGCGGCTCACCTTCCGCCGGAGCCAGTAGTTCTCGCGTTTCTCCATGGTCCTGTCCTTTCCCCTTCGTCTGGAAGCAGCAGCGCTGCGATTTCCCACATCTATTACGACGATTGACGCAATCTTGGATCCAGCACGTCCCGGAGCGCATCCCCGAACAGGTTGAACGCCAGCACCGCCAGGCTGATCGCCGCGCCCGGGACCACCGCCGTCCACCACGCCTCCAGCCACTCCTGCCGCGTGTCCTGCAGCATCGCCCCCCAGCTGGGATGCGAGGCGTCGGCGATGCCGAGGCTCAGGAAGCTCAGGGCCGCCTCCGCCAGGATCGCATTCCCAACCTGGATGCTCGCAATCACGATGATCGGCGCCGTCACATTCGGCAGCACGTGCCGCAACATGATCCGGAGCGGCCCGTTCCCGACGCACTCCGCCGCCTCCACATACTGCAGATTGCGAATGCTCAGCACCGAACCCCGCACAATCCGCGCCGTCGTCGGCGCAATGATGATCCCGATCGCCAGGCTCACCATCAGGAAGGAACGCGCGCTGTATCCCTTCTCCGGGTTGAAAATCGAAAGGAAGAAAATCGCCAGGACCAGCGGCGGGAATCCCAGCACCACCTCGATCGCCCGGCTCACGAGCATGTCCACCCATCCCCGGAAGAACCCCGCCACCATCCCCAGCACCGTCCCCAGGACCGTCCCGATGGCCACCGCGGCGAAGCCGATGCCCAGCGAAATTCGGCTCCCGATGATGACCCGGCTGAACATGTCCCGGAACAGGTTGTCCGTCCCGAACGGATGACTCAGGCTCGGCGGCTGGAGCCGCGGGTTCTTCACCGGGTCCACTGCATCCGCAGCCTGCGGAGCGAGCGCGTCCGCCCCGATCGCCACCAGGATCAGAAGCACACATACCACCCCGGCGGCCGCGCCAAGCGGCTTCTGCCTGGCCGTCCGCCACAGCCGCGACAGCGCTCCCGGCCGCCGCCGGAACTCCGCGCCAGCCCGAACCGGTACAGCCGCCTCGGCACCCGTCATGTGTAGCGGATCCTCGGGTCGAACCACGCGTAGCTCAGGTCGACCAGCAGATTGATCGTGACCAGCATCGCGGCGAAGAAGAGCACCAGCCCCTGCACCTGCGGGTAGTCCTTGATCGTCACCGAGGTAAACGTCAGCAGCCCCAGCCCGGGCAGCGAGTAGATGTTCTCCAGCACCACGGTCCCGCCCAGCAGCACCCCGAACTGAAGCCCGAACAGCGTCACCACCGGGATCATCGCGTTCTTCAGCGCGTGCCGGTAAATCACCAGCCGCTCCCGCAGCCCCTTCGCCCGCGCCGTGCGGATGTAGTCCTGCCGGAACACCTCCAGCATCGAAGACCGCATCACCCGCGCCAGGCTCGCGCTCAACGCCAGCCCCAGCGAAATCGCCGGCAGGTACAGCTGCTCCAGGTTCTTGAGCGGGTCCTCCCAGATGTCCACATAACCGACCGGCGGCGCATACCCCCACCACTTCGCGGGGAACACGATCAGCATCGTCCCCAGCCAGAACCCGGGGATGCTCAGCCACCCAATCGAAAGCACCCGGAGCACGTAATCGAGCGCAGTGTCCTGCCGAACCGCGCTGACCACGCCCACCGGCACCGCCACCACCAGCGCGAACAGCGTCGAAAGCAGCGTCAGCTCCACCGTCAGCGGAATCCGCGTCCGTATCTCCTCCCACACGTCCCGCTTGCTGATGATCGTCGTCCCCCAGTCCCCCGTCAGCACGCCGCCCATATACGTGAGGTACTGCGTCACCAGCGGCTCATCCAGCCCCAGGTCCGCCCGGATAGCGTTGCACTGTTCCTCCGAAACGTCCGGCGTGTTCAACACGATCTTGCAGACGTCCCCGGGGATCATCCGGACGGCAGTGAACACCACGATGCTGATGACGAACAGCACCACCAGCGCGAGGAGCACACGCTTCGCAAGGTACTGGCCCATTCCCCCTGCCTTCCCATCCCGGCCGGTGCTGCCGCCGGCCGAGGGGATGCGGCATTCTGGAAAATCGCACCGGGCGCGTCAATCTCTATCCCGCCAATAGTTAAGGCCTATCAAGCGAACGGCTCGAGTCACCGCAGGCGGGTCACCGGGCGAAGAACCAGCAGCGCCGCCGCCCCAATGGCCACGCACAGCGCCGCGCTCGAAACGAGCGTCGGCCGCGGCCCCCAGAGGCTCGCCTGCACCCCCGCCTGCAGGTAGCCCACCGGGACGCTCGCCGAGAACGCCAGCCCGTACATGCTCATAACCCGCCCCATCATCGACCGCTCCGCCGTCTCCTGCAGCAGCGCCACCGCGAAGTTGATGAAGATCGCCGGCCCCACCACGCCTGCCGCGGCCAGGAACGCCGCGCCCACCCACGGGTTCGGCGCGAGCCCGTACCCCAGCGTCATTGCCGGCCCCAGCACCAGCGAACCGGCCAGCAGCAGCCCCCTCCGCCGCACCCGG
>NZ_DAOUAO010000089.1:0-8623 GCF_034433535.1 Tepidiforma sp. | reverse complement strand
ATCATCGGCAGCGCGCGGGATATCAGCGACCGCCGCAAGGCCGAGGCGGCGCTGCTGCAGGCGCAGAAGCTCGAAAGCCTCGGCGTGCTGGCCGGCGGCATCGCGCACGATTTCAACAACCTGCTCACGACGATCATGGGCAACCTCTACCTCGCCCGCTCGGGCCTGCCGGAGGACAGCCCGCTTCGGGCCTACCTCGACGATGCGGCCACGGCCAGCGAGCGCGGGGCCAGCCTGATCCAGAAGCTGCTCACCTTCAGCCGGCCCTCGGTGGCGGCGCGCGAGCCGGTCTCGCTCGGGCGGCTCATCGCGGAGACGGCGGCGCTCGTGCGCCCCATGCTCGTGCCGAACATCACGCTCACCATCAGCACCGAACCGAGCGACGACACGGTCGAGGGGGAGTTCGGCGCGCTGCAGCAGGTCCTGCTCAACCTCATCCTCAATGCGCGCGACGCGATGCCGGAAGGCGGCGAGCTGACCATCGAGCGGCGGCGGGTGCAGCTGCGCGATGAGCCGCTCTGGGCGCAGCGCGGGCTGCTCCCCGGCGCCTACCACGAAGTGCGCGTGCGCGATACGGGGCCGGGCATCCCTCGCGAAGTCCTCAACCGCATCTTCGACCCCTTCTTCACGACGAAGCCGCCGGGCAAGGGCACGGGGCTCGGCCTTTCCACGGCGCTCAGCATCGTCCGGGCCCACGGCGGCTGGCTCGAAGCGGAGAGCGAAGAGGGGCAGGGCAGCACGTTCCGCATCCTGCTGCCCGTGGCCGGCGGGAGCGCCCCGGGAGCGGTCTAGCCGCCCTGGATGCTGACCATGAACTCGAGGCGGTCGCCGTCGTCGAGCGGGTCGTGCAGCTTCGCCTGGGCGTCGTTGACGATGACCATGACGGCCTCGGCATCGACCTCCGAGAAGCCTTCATCGAGGAAGACCTGGAGCGGCGTGAGGCCGGGCTGCCAGGCCACCTCCGTCACCGGCTGCTTCGAACGCGTGCGCTTGATCAGCGTGGGGAACCACTTCACCTGGATGCTCATGCGCGTAGCGTACGCGACGAGGAGGGAAGGGGAGAGGGGGAGAGGGGGAGAGGGACCGCCTCCCGGCTCCCGGGCCGGGGCGAGGGACGGGCGGGGCTCCCGGCTCCCACCTTCAACCTCCCACCTCCCACCTCCCACCTCCCACCACCCCGGGCAGGGGGCCGGCGGGGAGGCTGACGCGCAGGGCCCGGTGGGCCACCCGGAAGGTCATCGGCGTGACCCCGATGGGGTCGCCATCGAGCTGGACCGGGAACCCCGGCGTCTCGAAGACCAGCTCCGGCGTCCGTTCGGAGACGATGCTGCTGCCCTGGCGAGCGCCGGCCGCGACCCGCGCCGCGAGGGCCGCCGCCGGGAGGAGCCCGCTCGGGCAGAAGGCGATGAGGTCGAGCAGGCCGTCATCGATGACGGCGCCGGGGGTCAGCTGGATGCGGCCGCCGTAGAGCCGCGAATTGCCGAGCACCATCCAGGCGAACGGCCCCGCGCGGCGTCCGGCCGGCGTGGACCATGCCGCCGGCTTCACGCGCAGGGCCGGCAGGTGGAGCAGCCCCTCGAGGATGTAGGCGAGGTCGCCAGCGACGCGCTTAAGGCGAGGGTTCACCCGGGCGGCGATCTCGGCGTCCCAGCCGATGCCGGCCATCAGGAGGAAGGGGTGCCCATCCGCGAGGCCGAGGTCGATGGCCGCGGTTTGCCCGGCAAGGTGGCACTCGAAGGCCGCGCGGATACCCCGCGGGATGCCAGCCTCGCGCGCCCAGATGTTGACCGTCCCGGCCGGCACCGCCGCCAGCGCCGTGTACGAACCGGCGAGGCCCCCCGCTGCGGCGCGCAGGCTGCCATCGCCGCCGACCACCAAGCAGAGCGCATCGCCGCGTTCGGCCGAGGCCCGGGCAGCTGCGGTCGCGGCCTCCGGGGTTTCGGGCACGGAAAGATGGACCGTGAGCCCGCGGCGTTCGAGGTAGCGGGCGGCCCGGGCCGGGTCGAACCGGCGGACGCCCCGCGCCGCGGGGTTGACGACCAGCGCAGCGCTGCGGGGAGTGGCTGGGGCGGGCTCGGACATGGCACGTGCTGCGCGTCGCAGGGGCAACGGCGCCACCGGCAGTATAGCCGCCGGGGCGATTGCCGCCCGCGCCCGGCGGCCCGTAGGATGGGCGCACCTTCCCCATCCGTCGCCGGAGTGAGCGCATGCTGCCCATCAAACGCCTCGACCACGTCTCCATGGCCGCGCCCCGCTGGCAGCCCCAGGCCCAGTGGCTGGAGCGGGTGCTCGGGTTTCGCTTCCTGCACAGCTGGGAGCCGAACGAGGGCCAGGATTTCGATGGCTGCGTGACCCAGGTGCCGGGCACGAACATGGAGTTCGAGGTGATTTCGCCGGCGCGGCCGGGCAGCTTCGTGCAGAAGTTCCTCGATGAGCAGGGCCCCGGGCTGCACCACATCACGCTCGAGGTGGAGGATATCCACGCGGCGGCCGCTGAGCTGGAGCGGCTCGGCATTCGCCCGTTCGGCGGCGTGACCGACGACGGCAGCTGGTATGTGACCTACATCCACCCGAAGGACTCGGGCGGCATCCTCTGGCAGCTGTTCGTGGCCCACCGCCCGGCGCCCCAGGTCGACCGCAGCACCACGGGCGGCGCCGTCGGGCTCGTGCGCGCTGACCACGTCTCGATGGCGGTGCCGGATATCGAACGGCAGATCGCCTTCCAGCAGCGCGTCTTCGGCATGGAGGTGCTCTCCCGCTGGACGGATGAGCAGCAGGGCTATTCCGGGTGCGAACTCTCGGTCCCGGGGAGCCAGCTGAAATTCGAAATCATCGCGCCGACGCGGCCGGACAGCTTCGTGCAGAAGTTCCTCGACTCGCGGCGGCCGGGCATGCACCACGTGACCTGCCAGGTAGAGTCGGTGGAGCGGGCGGCAGCGGCGCTGCGCGCGCAGGGGATCGAACCGTGGGGCGGCATCATCGAGAGCGACTGGCACCGCCACACGTTCATCCACCCGCGGGACTCAGGCGGGGTGCTGTTCCAGCTGTTCGAGGAGTAGGGGATCAGGCGAGCGACTTCGGCCGCCGCTCCACGAAATCGAGGATGCGCCAGCGGCGGGGCGTGATCGTGATGCGCACCTGCCGCTTTACCCGGCCCTCCATCCGCGCGAGGTAGCCTTCGGCCGCCGACCCGAGGAACCGCCGCACAATCGCCGGGTACTCCGGGGCCATGCCCTCGACCGGCTCGACCGCCGCTTCGCCTTCGACCAGCAGGACCCGGTAGGGCGGCCGGTCGGTATCGAGCGTGAAGGCCACCTTCGGGTTCGCCGCCAGGTGCCGCACCTTTTCGGCCTTCGGCCCGGTGATCACGGTGAAGCGGCCATCGGCATACTGCCACCAGATGGGGACCACCTTCGGCTGTCCGGAGGCAGTCACGTACGCGAGCCGCATGAGGGGCGGCTCGCGCAGCAGGGCGGCAACCACGGCGTCATCGGCGGGGAAGGCATCCATGCGGGGAGGGTAGCACGCCCGCACTCACCCCGCCCGGGCGGGCGGGAAGGGCACCGCCGGCACGGCCAGCCCCACCCCGAGCGATTCGCCGGCCCCGGCGAGCGCCGCCGAGGCGGCGGCCATCACCAGGCGGGTTCCGCCGAGGTCGAGGTCGAGCCGGGTGACTGCACCCTCAAACCGGCGGGCGACCACCCGCGCCTCGACGCCGCCCGGCCGGGGGACGAGCCACTCCGGCCGGATGAGGAGGTCGCACGCGCCGCGGAAGGGCCGGGCGAGCGGCACCGCGCCCAGCGCCGAACGGGCCGCGGCGCCATCACCCTCCCCGGGGATGAACTGGGCATCGCCGCCGTAGCCGGCAGCGAGGCGGGTCGCGGGGGCGAAGTAGAGCGCGCGCGGCGTCGCGACCTCGATGATCTCGCCCGCCTCCATCACGGCGATGCGGTCGGCAACGGCCATGGCGTCGGCGCGGTCGTGGGTCACCAGCAGGGCCGTCATCCCCTGCGCGCGGAGCAGCGCGGCGACCTCATCGCGCACCTGCACGCGGAGGCCGGCATCGAGGTTCGAAAACGGCTCATCGAGCAGCAGCACGCGGGGGCGCGGCGCGAGCGAGCGGAGCAGGGCGACGCGCTGCTGCTGGCCGCCCGAGAGCTGGTGGGGGTAGCGGCGCCCGAGGCCTTCGAGGTGGGCCAGCCGGAGCAGCTCTTCCACACGGCCGCGTTCGCCGCGGGGCAGCCCGTAGCCGATGTTGCCGGCGACGGTGAGGTTCGGGAAGAGGGCGTACTCCTGGAAGACGAGGCCGACGCTGCGGCGGTGGGCGGGCACATGGCGCCGCGGGGTTTCGACGACCTCGCCGGCGATCGCGATCTCGCCGGCGCTCACCCGTTCGAAGCCGGCAATGGCGCGCAAAAGCGTGGTCTTGCCGCTGCCGCTGCGCCCGAGGATGGCCAGCAGCTCGCCGGGGGCGAGGGTGAGCGTGGCATCGTGGACGGCGCGGAAGCTGCCGTAGTGCACATCGACCCCGCTGAGGCGCAGGGCCGCGACATCCGGGCCAGTGGCGTCAGGATTCGATGGCTGCAGGGTCGCCTCTCCAGGCCAGTACTGCGAGGGGGATGAGCGCCAGCCCGATAAGCAGCAGGGCAGGCAGCGCAGCACCAGCATACAGGGCATCGCTCGTTCGGCCCCAGATGAGCCCGGGCAGGGTTTCGTAGCCGGGCGGCGAAAGCAGCAGGGTCGCCGGCAGCTCCTTCAGCACCGTCAGGAAGACGAGTGCCCCGGCCGCGGCCATCCCCGGCCGGGCGAGCGGGATGGTAACGGTCGCGAGGACGCGCAGCGGGGGCCGCCCGAGGGAGGTGCCGGCCTCCTCCAGGCGCCGCGGCAGGCGGAGGAGGTTCGCCCGCAGCGCCGAGAGCGCGTTCGGCACGAAGAGCACGAGGTAGGCGAAGAGCAGCATCCAGGTGGTCTGGTAGAGCGGCCGGGCGTAGCGGATGCCGAAGAAGACGACCGAGAGGGCCACCACCAGGGCGGGGAGCGCGTGGGTGAGGTAGCTGGCCTGCTCGAGCGCGCTCGCCGCGCGGCCGCCGTAGCGGGCGGCGAGGATCGCCAGCGGCAGCGCCAGGGCCACGGTCAGCGCCCCGGCGGCGAGTGCCATGGTGAGCGAGTGGCGGCCGGCTTCGCCCACATCGGGGAAGTTTGCGCCGACCTGCAGGCCGCGCACCAGCCAGTAGCCGAGCACCCCCAGCGGAAGGCCGAGCCCGGTGAGCGCGATGCCGGTGAGGAAGAGGACCGACGGCCAGCGCCAGCGCCCGAGCGGGACCGGCCGCGGCGGCGCGGTACGGCGCGAGGGCTGGATATCGGCGCGGCGGCGGAGCGCCAGTTCGCCCGCGAGGATGACCGCGGCGACCACGACCAGCACGCAGGAGAGCACCGCCGCGCGGGTGCGGTCGAAGGAGGCCTGGTATTCGAGGAAGATCTCGCGGGTAAAGGTGGTGTAGTTGAGCGTGGCCACGCCGCCGAAATCGCTCAGCACATAGAGGATGACGAGGAGCAGCCCGGCGGCGAGCGCCGGCACCAGCCCGGGCAGCACCACGCGGAAGAAGGTCGGCCAGGGCGCGACCCCGAGCGAGCGGGAGGCCTCCTCTTCGGCCACGCTCGCAGTCGAGAGCGCGCCGCGCAGGACGAGGTAGACGTAGGGGAAGCTGACCGCCGAGAGGGTGAGGGCAGCGCCCCAGAGGCCGTAGATCTCCGGCAGGCGGTCGACGCCGAACGGTTCGAGCCAGCCCTGGAGGATGCCGCGCGGGCCGAGGAATTCGACCACCGTCATGCCCATCACGTACGAGGGGACGGCCAGCGGCGCCGCCATGAGGACCGACCACCAGCGCCGGCCGGGGAGGTCGGTGCGGGTGGTGAGCCAGGCCGCCGGCAGGGCGACGAGCACGCAGGCCACGGCCACGACCAGCGACAGCTGGAGGGAGCGGAACAGGAGGGGCCAGGCGGCCTCGCTGAGCACCTCCCGCCAGGGCGCCCAGCCGCGCTCGGTGCCGCGCCGGAAGAGGTACCAGGCCGGGATGAAGGTGGCGACCACGACCCCGAGCCCCGGCAGCCAGAGGGCCGCCGGGGCTCGCATCGCCGGTGGCCGCCGGTGGACGGCCATGGCGCTTCGCTACTGGAGGGCGCCGACCTTGCGGAGCAGTGCGAGCGTGCCCTGCAGGTCGTCGAGGTCCGTGAGGTCGATGGCCGGGGGCTCGAGCGTGTCGAGGGCCGGCAGGCGCGGGTCGGCCTGCACGCCCGCTACCAGCGGGTACTCAAAGGTCTGCTCGGCGAAGTACTTTTGCCCCTGCTCGGAGAGGAGGTATTCGACGAAGGCCTGGGCGGCGGGCTTGTTCTTCGAGGTCTTGAGGATGCCGGCGCCGGCGATGTTGACGAGCGAGCCGGGGTCGCCGGGGGCGGTGTAGTGGTTGCGGGCAGCGAAGCCCTCGCCCTGGTCGCGGATGAAGCCCCAGAGGTAGTAGTGGTTCACCAGGCCGAGCTTGATTTCGCCGGCGGCAACGGCCGAGACGATCGCGCGGTTGTCCTTATAGAGCTTCACATCGTTGGCGATCATGTCGCGCAGCCAATTTTCGGCGGCGGCTTCGCCCTCGAGCACCCGCAGGGCGGTGACGAAGGCCTGGAACGAGGCGTTCGTCGGCGCCCAGCCAACCTGACCCTTCCATTTCGGGTCGGTGAGCTGCTTCACGGAGGTGGGAAGGTCGGCGATGTTGAGCGAGGTGTTGTAGGCGATGACGCGGGCGCGGCCGGAGACGCCGACCCAGGTGCCATCCTTGGCGCGGTAGGCGGCCGGCACCTTTTCGAGCAGGCTGGCGGGCAGGGGCTCGAAGCGGCCCGCCTTCGTCATCGCGCCGAGGGCGCCGGCATCCTGGGCGAAGAAGACATCGGCGGGGGAGGCCGAGCCTTCCTCGGCGAGCAGGGCGGCGAGCTGAGCCGAATCGCCGTACTTCACGTTGACCTGGATGCCGGTGTCCTTCGTGAACTGCTCGAAGAACGGCTTGACCAGCGATTCGCCGCGCCCGGAGTAGACGGTGATGCTGCCGGAGGGCTTCGGCGTGGGCGTGGGGGTGGCGGCGGGGGCGGTGGTCGTCGCGGCGGCCGGGGCCGTGCCAGCGGACTCGCCGGCATCGTCGTCGTCATCGCCGCCGCAGGCGAGGGCGATGAGCGGGACGGCCGCGAGCACGGCAAAGAAGAAAAGACGCAGGAGTTTCATGGGCCGAGGCAATGCTCCGTTCAAAGATTTGCTTCAGAGAAGAAGTTAGGTATGCCTAACTCATGGGTCAAGCGTAGCCCATGTCGTGCGTGCGGAGTCGAACCATGCGGCGCCGGCGGCAGCGCCGCGGCGGTCACCGCCCCGGCCGGGGCTCGCCAGCGGGGCCGGGCGGCCCCTATAATCACGCCGGATCCGCGAAATGGATCAGGCGGGTAAGCACATGAAAGTCCAGGTCCTCCAGGAAAACCTCCAGCGCGGCCTCAGCATCGTCGGCCGGGCCGTGGCCACCCGGGCCACCATCCCGATCATCTCGAACGTCCTCCTTCAGACCGAGGACGGGCGGCTGAAGCTGGCAGCCACGGACCTCGACATTTCGATCGTCGCCTGGGTGGGCGCGAAGGTGGATGAGCCGGGCGCGACGACCGTCCCCTCCCGCCTGATCAGCGATTTCGTGGCCAACCTGCCCGCCGCCACCGTCTCCATTGAGGTCCCCGCCAGCGGGCGGCAGGTTCGACTCGAGTGCGCCCGCAACGATTCGACCATCCACGCCATGGATGCGGCCGACTTCCCGCGCATCCCCGAGATCCGCGATGGCGTCAGCGTGCGGTTCGACCCTAAGGCCCTGCGCCGCGCCATCGAGCGGGTGGAGTTCGCCGCCGCGACCGATGATTCGCGCCCGGTGCTGACCGGCGTCAGCTTCAAGAGCGACGGCCCGCGGCTGACCCTCGCCGCGGCGGACGGCTTCCGCCTGGCCGTGGCCGATATTACGCTCGAGGAATCGCCGGCGGAGCCGATCGACGTGATCGTGCCGGCGCGGGCCCTGCGCGAGCTCTCGCGGCTCATCGGGGATTCGAGCCTGCCGGTGGAGATGCGCATCAACCCGCAGCGTTCGCAGGTCCTCTTCGAATGGGACGACGTGCAGATGGTGGCCCAGCTGATCCAGGGCACCTTCCCGAACTACAACCAGCTCATCCCGGCGCAGTTCAACACGCGGGTGGTGGTGAGCGTGGATGAGTTCAAGCGGGAGACGCGGATTGCGGCGATCTTCGCGCGCGACGGGAGCGGGATCATCCGCCTGCAGATGCAGCCGGGCGAGGGGGGGATGCCGGGCCAGCTGGTGATCAGCGCCCGCGCCGATGAAGTGGGCGACAACGAAGGCCGCCTCGATGCGAAGGTGGAGGGCGAAGCCTCGCGCATTGCCTTCAACAGCCGCTACCTGCAGGACGTGCTGAACGTGCTGAGCGGCAACGTGGCGCTCGAGATGACGAGCCCCTCGGCGCAAGGTGTCTTCCGCCCGGTGGACGAAAACGGCATTGCCGAGCCCGGCTACGTGCACGTGGTGATGCCGATGTTCGT